>JAQGJB010000010.1 GCA_028290825.1 Micavibrio sp. | reverse complement strand
CGGCACCACCGGGGATGGGATGATGGCGGCCCTGCAAATTTTGGCGGTGTTGAAACAGCAAAGCTATCCGGCATCAACGGCGCTGAATGTATTCACGCCGCTGCCGCAGATCCTGCAGAACGTGCGTTTTGCATCAGGTGCCAAGCCGCTTGAAAGCGAAGCGGTCAGGGACGCGATTGCCAAGGCGGAGAAATCCCTCGCCAATGATGGCCGCCTCCTGGTGCGCCCATCGGGCACCGAACCTTTGATCCGCGTTATGGCAGAAGGGGATGATGCGGCGAAGGTGAAGTCAATCGTCGATGATCTCTGCGCTGTGATTGAAAAAGCTGTTTCCTAAAGTGATCGACCATATCGGCCTGAACGCCAGCGATTTTGAGAGAAGCAAAGCGTTTTACACGGCGGCGCTTGCCCCGCTTGGCTATACGAAACTGATGGAATTTCCGGGTGGGGACGGGAGCGAAAAAGTCGCCGGATTCGGGATCGCGCCCAAGACTGATTTCTGGATCGGTGAAGGACCCGCCAATGCGCCGCATGTTCATGTGGCCTTCACCGCGAAAACGCGGGCCGAGGTCGATGCATTTTACGCCGCCGCCATGGCCGCAGGCGGACGCGATAATGGGGCACCGGGCCTGCGCCCGCAGTATCATGAGTATTATTACGGCGCGTTTGTGCTGGACCCCGACGGGCAGAATGTCGAAGCGGTTTGCCACGCGCCGTAATAGGGACGGGGGTAAGGTTTAATTGCAAGCCGGTTTGGTCCGGTCGTATTTCGCCTTGAACATATGTGATTCATTGCCGTTATAGGATCGGCCCCAGCCGCCCATGCTGATCTGCACGACGCCGATTACCGTCTCCGGTTCAATGGTGGTGATGGCGACAATGCCGTCCTTCAGTTTGCAGAGATTTCCGTCACGGGCGCATTTGGTAATCTGTGCCAGGCCCTCTCTTGCGTTTTTAGGGTCGGCTTCGAACACCACCGCGCCGCCACCTTTCTCCATCGCGTCCAGCGAACCGTAAACGACGGTGTGGGTATTGTTCAGGTCGATCACGAAAGAGATTTTGCCCCAGGGCGAGCAGGCATTTTTAATGGTGCCGCTTTCAACGTGCTGGACATAGGCCGGCGGGGCGGGTGGAGGGGATGCATCTTTGGCGAGGGCAGGCGCAGCCGCAAGCAGGGCGAGAGCCGCTGTAAAAATCTGCATCACCCGCATCATCTGAGACATGGCCTGCTCCTCTTTTTTCAAATGGGCCTTTTGGGCCGGATATGATATTTTGAGACAGTTATTGTCACGCTGAAACCCTCGATTATTAATTTTACCACGAAGCTTGACATTATGGGAATTAATAGGTAGATTACCGACAGAATTTAGCAATAACCGTTAAGAAACGAGGATATGCCATGACCGATCAAACAGCCCAGGCCCGTCTCTACGCCGCAGCCAAAGCCGGTGACAAAGCAACCATCCGTGCACTCGTTTTCGAAGACGTTGATTTCGGCGCACGCGACGAGGAAGGCCGCACCGCCTTCAACATCGCCACCCAGCACAATAAAATCGATGCCGCCCAGACCATTCTGGCCGCAAAACAGACAAAAGACCTGCAACGCATGGGCCTGATCTCCGACGGTTTCCACGGCGGGTATCAGGGCGAAGAACGCCGTGGCTTTGGCCGCCGTTCCGACGCCGCATAAGAATCATATCTAAACGAAGATAAAGAAAAGCCGGGCTCAGACCCGGCTTTTCTTTGAGCTGCGCTATTCCCGGGCATGAGCGGAGATTAAGCTTCCGGCCACAATATAAAGCACACAGCCCGGAGTCACGCGGCATTTTTACCTTTTGCAGACACTTTTTGCCCTTCATAGCCTTGATTAGAGGCGCTCCCTCAGGCAAGACTTGGCGGTAACAGCCAACACGGAGAGTAATAATGGGTAACGTCGCAGTCATAGGGTCCCAATGGGGTGATGAGGGCAAGGGCAAGATTGTCGACTGGCTGTCCAGCCGTGCGGACATTGTCGTGCGTTTCCAGGGCGGGCATAATGCCGGGCATACGCTGGTCATCGACGGTGTGGTCTATAAACTTAGTCTTCTGCCCTCCGGCATTGTGCGCCCCGGCAAGCTCTCTATCATCGGCAACGGCGTTGTCGTCGATCCCTGGCACCTGGTGAAGGAAATTGCCTCAATCACTGAAAAGGGTGTGACGGTTACGCCGGAAAATCTTTTGCTGGCGGAGAACGCCACACTGATCCTTCCCATGCATTCGGCGACCGACAAGGCGCTGGAGGCGGCGCGCTCCGCTGCAAAGCCGGGTGCCGAGATCGGCACGACCGGGCGCGGCATCGGCCCGTCCTATGAAGATAAAGTGGCGCGGCGCGGTCTGCGCGTCTGCGACCTTGCACATCCGGAACTGGTGAAGGAAAAACTTGAATCCCTTCTCATCCATCATAATGCGTTGTTGAAGGGGCTGGGCGCGCCGACGCTCGACCTGATGACAATTTATGACGATCTGATGCAGGTGGGTGAGAAAATCCTGCCCTATACCGGCGTTGTCTGGAAACGTCTGGAACAGGCGCGCGTGGCGCGGGAGAAAGTTCTGTTCGAAGGCGCGCAGGGCACGATGCTTGATGTCGATCACGGCACTTACCCTTATGTCACATCGTCAAACACCGTGGCCGGACAGGCTGCGGCTGGGTCGGGTGTGGGTCCGAAATCGGTCGGCTATGTTCTCGGCATCACCAAGGCCTATACGACAAGGGTCGGCAGCGGCCCGTTCCCGACGGAACAGCAAAACGATATCGGCGAATTGCTGGGCCAGCGCGGTCATGAATTCGGCACCGTTACGGGCCGCAAGCGCCGTTGCGGGTGGTTCGACGCGGTGATGGTGCGCCAGGCTCTAAAGGTCGGCGGCATCGACGGTATCGCCCTGACCAAGCTTGACGTTCTGGACGGGATGCAGGAATTGAAAATCTGCGTCGGTTACGAACTGAACGGCGAACGCTTCGACCATCTGCCTGCCTCCTCGATCAGCCAGGCCAGCGTCAAACCGGTCTATGAAACCATTCCCGGCTGGAGCGGCAGCACACAGGGCGCAAGAAGCTGGGCGCAACTGCCCGCGGAAGCCGTGAAATATGTCCGCCGCGTCGAGGAGTTGATTGAAGCCCCGGTTACCCTGCTTTCCACCAGCCCCGAACGCGATGACACGATCCTCATGCAGGACCCGTTCCTCGCCTGAACCGGAGAGATCCAGGTTAAAGCGCGGTGATGGGGGAAAGTTTTACAAATCGCCCTATCGCAGTTAGACTATACCTGTTGCCGTTCTGGCGACATGTCTTTTCATAATAAAAATTACACCAGTGTCAGGCGCGCGTGAGCGATATTCAGAGCGAGAAACCTGCTGATCCCTTTGCACCCGCGGCGGCGTCCGGCGGTGGATTGACCATGATCACCCGCCTGGGGGACAGTTTTTACATCAATCCTGAAAAACGCCTGCCCGCGCTTGATCAGGGGTCGGTACGCGCCTATGCGGCCTCGGCGCTGGCAGACGTATCGCAGGTCACGCATTACGCCCTGATCTGCGAACCGCATCTGACCCCGCGCATGCGCTATATCTCGTCCTATGCGACGATGAACAACACCGCCCTCGTTAAAATGGTGGAACACGGCGTGTTTTATTGGCCGCCGGCGAAAAGCGAACGTTTTGTCCTGATCTATGAGATGCCGGTGGGCCGCCCGATGATGCCGGAGGGTGAATTCACCGGGCTGACCATGCGTCCCGACCTGATCATGGGGCCGGTTCTGAATTCCATTCTTCCCGCTATCGCCGATCTGCATGATGCCACGATTGTACACGGCAATATCCGCGCCTCGACGATTTATGGCGTGGGCAGCGGTACGGTGGAACGGGTCATTCTCGGCGATTGCCTTGCCGTGCCGACAGCCTCCAATCAGCACCCGATGTTTCTGCCGGTCGAACTCGGCATGTCGTCACCGCTGGGGCGCGCGCCGCATCTGCCCGCTGTTGATATTTATGCGTTGGGCGTGAGCCTTGCCATGCTGGTGAGAACACGCGACCCGATGGAGGGGATGAGCGTCGACGAAACCATCCGTCACCGCCTGGAGATTGGCAGCCTTGCCGCCTATACGGGCAAGGACCGTATCTCCGGAAATCTGGTTGAATTGCTGCGCGGTCTGCTGAACGATGATCCGGATATGCGCTGGACGGTGAAGGAAGTCATGGCCTGGTCCGACGGCCAGCATATTTCACCGAAGCAGGGTTTCAAGAAACCGAAAGCGGCGCGCCCCCTCATCTATGACGGCGAACGTTATTTCCGTCCGCAATTCCTTGCCATGGATCTGGGGCGAAACCAGGCCGAAGCCTCGCAACTGGTCGAAACCAAGGCGCTGGAACAATGGATCAGCCGCTCGCTCGAAGATTCGTCGGTTCAGAAAAGGCTGGAAGAGGCCGCTAAGGTATCCGAGGACATGGGACACGGCCCCGGTTACTGGGACCGCCTGCTCAGCATGGTATCGATGGCGCTCGATCCCGAGGCGCCGGTGCGGTATAAAGGGCTTACGTTCTTTCCTGACGGTGTCGGCCATTGCCTGACCAATGCGATCGTCATGCGGTCCGACCTTCAGCCCTATATCGACCTGATCAATCAGCAGATCATGGCATTCTGGGTGACGGCACAGGCCGAGGGCAGGGAAGATGTCGGTGCGGTGCTGACCCAGTTCGAAAACTGCCGCGCCTTCCTGCGCCAGAGCAATATTGCCTACGGCATCGAACGCTGTCTCTATTTCCTCAATCCCGATTGCCCTTGTCTGAGTGAAAAACTGCGCGGATTTTATGTGCGCACACCGGAAGATATGCTGCGCGCGTTCGAGCGCATCTCCACACAGCCCAATCGGCCCGAGCTTTTCTTCGACCGCCATAGCGTCGCGTTCCTGTCGGTCAAGGACCGCAAGGATGTGGACGGCTTCCTCATTGAACTGAATTCCAGTGACAATTATAAAAAAATCCTCGGCAATATCAAAACCCTGGCCACGATCCAGCAGCGTTCACGCATGGAGCGCCTGCCCGGTGTGTGTAAATGGGTGACGGAGATTCTTGACCCGGTTTACGCAAGGTTCCATGACCGCGAGCTACGCGCCAAACTGAAGAAAAAAGCCGCCAGCCTGATCGAGGGCGGGGATATTTCAAAAATCGTCGGCCTGGTCACAAATGCGCAGACACTCGCATACGATATTGACGGCTATAACCAGGCGCGTCAGGAATATTATGATCTGAGCCAGGAACAGTCAGTCCTCGAGAAGAAAATGGCCAACCCCAGCATGTTCGGCAAAAGCATTGGCCGCGAAGTTGCCGCGCTTGTCTCCTGCGTGCTGTCGGGCCTTGCCATCATGTTCTTCATCTTTATGTACCTGTCGAAGGGTTCGGTGTTCTGATGACGAAGAAAAAACGCGGTATGAGTATTCAGGTCCGGGCTATCCTGATTTTCAGTCTGATCTGCGGCCTGATTTTCATGCCGACGATGGTCCTGGTAATTATCGGAATGCTGCCCACCCTGACCGCTGTATTTATTGACCGGTCGTCGGAAAAGACTCGCGGTGTGACCGTGGGCGCCCTGAACCTGGCGGGGTGCATGCCCTTTCTGCTGCAGCTCTGGGGCGGCGGGAATACGCTGGATCATGCCTTCACCATCATTACCGACCCGCGCACCATCATCGTCATGTATTGCGCCGCCAGTGTCGGTTATATCGTCGACTGGGCCGTATCCGGCCTGGTGGCGACGATCATGGTGCAGACCAGCGGCACGAGATTGCAGAACATGGCCAAGCGCCGGACCGACCTGATCGCACGCTGGGGCCGCGAAGTGACAGGGGATCTGCCGCTGGATTCCCAAGGCTTCCCCCTCGACCAGGACGCCGAGGGCGGCAATGCCGGAAAAGCAGCCAGAGCGCGCTGAATACATCAAATACAATCCAGTTTTTATACAAGATTTACAGGAGGTTAAATTTTTCGCTCCTATAATGGGAATTGGGTGGCGTGAGGTTTCACACCAGCTTCAGGAATATTTGGACTTTATCAGGGGAAATCCGGGTCATGGACCTGCGCTCGATTATCAGACGTTACAAGGATGAGGAAGGTACGGCCGCGATTGAATTCGGCTTTGTCGCCATTCCTTTTATTTACATGACGATCGCCATTTTCGAACTTTGTGTTTTCTTCGGCGCTGCCAACACGCTGGAATATGCGCTGAGCGTCAGTTCGCGTATGGTGCGGACCGGCCAGTTGCAGTCAAGCGGCGTCACAGATATGCAGAAGGCTTTCAAGGATGATCTGTGCACCCATCTTTACGGATTGATCGATTGTTCGAAAATCGGGCTGGAGGCCGTGACGATGGCCGACGGGAATTTCACCACGGCTGCCGATAACCACGCGAAGTTCAATGCCGACGGATCGTTCAAATCACAGGGTTTCGACCCCGGTGCCGCAGGTAGCGTCGTCCTGATCAGGGTGTATTACAAATATTACATGATGACCCCCTTGTTCGGAAAATTATTCTCGACCCAGCCGGATCAGTCGATGCCGCTGACCAGTACCGTCGTCCTTGAAAACGAACCCTATACGCCGGGTTCGATATGACAGGGATTTTGTGCAGATATTTAAAGCAGAAGGATGGATCGAATGCGGTCGAGGCGGCGTTGCTGCTACCCATCCTGGTAACCATGCTGTTCGGTGTGTGGGAAGTGGGCAGGGCGCTGACGGCCAACCACAAGATGATCACTGCTTCGCAGGTGGTTGCCGATCTTGTGGCGCGTAAACCCGTTTTGACCCAGGCTGACCTTGACCAGGCAATAGAGGCTGCAGTGCTGACGATGCTGCCCTATGCCGGTAAATCGAGCGATTTCGGCATTGATGTGCTGAGCGTGAAATTCGACAGTTCGGATAACCCGACGAAGCTCTGGGAGAAGACTTATAATATGGGCACTACCGCCTATTCTAACGCATCATCCGCCGATGCGCTGGCCGCGTCGAAGGGGCTGGGCGTATCGGGCGAAGGGGCGATGGTGGTGACGATGATCTACGACTACAAGCCCACCTTTGGCAGCCAGATCATTCCGGCCTTCCGGATGCAGGAACGCGCCTTCACACGCGGGCGGCGTTCTGCCCTGGTTACCTTTCAATAGATTTTTAGGAACGGACACAGTCATGAACGACATCAGGGAACAGGGTTGCATGCGGCGTTTGCTCTCGGCCTGGGTGTCGTGCAGGCGCGGTTCCATCGTGTTGTATATGGCGCTGCTGATCCCCGTGATGACGGCGACAATCGGCCTTGGTATCGATGTCACGCAAAGCTATATGGTGAAGGAACGTTTGGCGCGTGCCCTTGATGCCGCCGCCCTGGCGGCTGCGGGATCTGCGGGTCTGACCGAAGCGCAGATGCAGGCGCGCGTCGATAAATTCATGGCGGCGAATTATCCGCCTGGAAGAATTGGTGGCTATTATAACGTCAAACTGACCAAGAGCGGCGACCAGGTGACTGTGACCGGCTCGGCCAGTTTCGAGACGGGATTTATGCGCTTCCTGACCAAGGATCTCGGCACCATCAACACCACGGCGACAACGCGCGTCAACCGCCTGGTCGGAAGCAACATCGAGCTTGCGCTTATTCTCGATATTTCCGGGTCGATGGATAATTACAGCGACTCCTCAAACAAAACCAAGAAAATCGACGATCTTAAAACGGCGGCTAAATCGCTGATCGATACGGTGGTCTACACCGATCAGTCGCAATACACGTCGGAGATCGCCATCGTTCCCTATGCCGTGGCGGTGAATGCCGGGACTTATGCCGCGGCGGTGCGCGGTGCGGCCGATAACTCGGTCTTCAATATTACAGGCGCAACAAAGGCCAATCCGGTTGTCATTACCACCGGCGGTCATAATTTCAAGGCAGGCGAGGTCGTTTATATTTCCGGCGTCAAAGGCATGACGCAGCTGAACGGAAAGTTTTTTACCGTGGCTTCACCGACCGCGACGAAGTTTAATTTAAGCGGCATCAACGGAACAAGCTATGGCACTTTCACAACGACAGGCGGAACAGGAACGGCGGCCTGCACCAAGCTGGGCTGCCAGAATTATTATTTCCTGAGCGCCACCGGAACCAATAATTTCTTCGGCCTCAGCACCTGCGTGTCTGAACGCACGGGCAGCGCGGCCTACACCGATACGCCGCCAACCAGCGCGGCAAACCGTGTCGGCATGAATTACCCGGCCAGCAGCAATCCGTGTCTGACCAATAAGGTCAGACCCCTGACAAGCGACAAGACCGTTTTAAAGGCGGATATCGACGCGCTGACCGCGACGGGTTCAACGGGCGGGCAGGCCGGCATTGCCTGGGGATGGTACATGCTTGCGCCCGACTGGGGATATTTATGGGCACCGAATTCAAACGGCAGTTATTCGGCCCCGAAAAAATATGACGCGGATCAGCTTCACAAGGTCGCGGTGATCATGACCGACGGCGAATTCAACAGCCCCTATTGCAACGGCGTCATCGCCAAGGATGCTACAACGGGAAGTGGCAATACCTCCGATCACATCAACTGCAATGCGCCGAACGGCGACTCCTACAGCCAGGGCCGGAAATTATGCGATGGCATGAAGGCTGCCGGGATCGAGATTTATACCATCGGCTTCAAGGTCGATGATTATCCGAACGGCAAGGCCCTGATGCAATATTGCGCCAAGGATGCCAGCCATTTTTACGCCTCGCAAAACGGCAGCGATCTGTTGCTCGCCTTCCAGGCGATTGCGCGCAACGTCAGTCAGCTTTATATCTCGCAGTAAGGCAAGCGGGCTATTCTTGACTTTATGAAAAAATTTATCGGCAGAGCCGCCAAAACATTTTCTATTTTTCTTTTCTGTAAACCCGTGTATTATAAGCGCTGTTCTCGCTTCAGCGGTGCCTCTGCGCCGGTTCATATTGAGGCTCTGCATTGAATATCGCTGGAAACTAAATCAACGTTCAACACAACGAAGGAAACTCATCATGTTTATCAAAATGCTCGCGTTCAAAGAAGCTTATGTCCAGCCGGTCATCGAATCTTTCAAAAAAGATATGCGCGGCGCGACGGCAATTGAATACGGCCTGATCGCCGGCGGGATTTCGCTGGTCATCGTTGCCGCTGTTTTTGCCTTCGGTACGAGCCTCGGCTCAGTCTTCACCAAGATGCAGAAGACTATGTCCAGCGCCGCTGGTAAGGTTAAATAACCGATTTCGCCAATAAGCATACAAAAACCCGGCCTTTAAATGCCGGGTTTTTTATTCGATAAAATCCAAATTAATTTTGGCATGAATATGAAATCAATCGAATCTTTATTTAACAGCACATTAAACCAAAGGCGATATAGTTATAAATGACGGTTCGTTCGTACGGCCGCGTGGGAAAGTTGGAAATCAAACAAACGAAGGAAATATCATGCTGAACAGAATTTGCGCATTTACCGAAGCCTATATTAAAACCGCTCTGATCGAATTCAAGGAAGAGAGAAAAGGCGCGACCGCGATTGAATACGGCCTGATTGCCGGTGGTATCTCACTGGTGATTGTCGCCGCCGTTTTCGCCTTCGGAAGCAGCCTGAGCACCGTTTTCACAAAAATGCAGAAGACGATGTCGAGTGCTGCCGGCAAGGTATAACAGGTTAGTGCCTTAGACAAAACAGAACCCGGCCTCGTTAAAGGCCGGGTTTTTGTTTAAGCGCCCACTATGATATAATAGAGCAGGACCAATGGGGAAAGGTTTAAGTCTTATGTTTATCCGCCTGTCAGCGCTTCATTTCGCACATCTCCGCCCGTGGCTCCGTGGCTTTGTGACATATTCAAAAGGCGCGACGGCGATCGAATACGGCCTTATTGCAGGCGGCATTTCGATCGTGATTATGGTTGCGGTTTTTGCAGTGGGTTCCGACCTCAGAGACATGTTCGGTTTTATGCAGAGCAAAATGTCTAGCGCTGGCGCCAAGGTTAAATAATTTTATTTTGAAAAGATATTGAATGCACCTGCACGACCCGGCGATGATTGTCTTTGTTGCGCTTTATGATCTGGCGGTGATTGCCGCGCTGGGCCTGCTGGCCTTTTCCTGTGTCACTGATTTCCTGACCATGACGATTCCGAACTGGATCTCGGTGGCCATTCTGGCGGCCTTCGGTGTGGCCTTCGGGGTTGCGGCCCTGGTTCATATTCCGGCCTTCTATGGCTGGAAAATGCACGGCGCGGCGCTGGGGCTGATGTTCGTTGTCACTTTCATCATGTTTGTCTGCCGTGTCTGGGGTGCGGGAGATTCCAAACTGGCGAGCGCAGTTGCCCTGTGGGTCGGGCTGAAAGGGTTCATGACCTTTCTGGTGGTGATGTCGTTTGCGGGGGTTGGGCTGGTAGCCCTCTATTATGTTTTCCGGAAAAGCAAAGCGGATTACACCGCCCTCGGCGAGCAATCCTGGCCGATGCGGGTGAGGGCAGGGGAGAAGACAATTCCTTATGGAATTGCGATCGCTTTCGGAGCGATCTGGACGTTCTTCGAACTGGGCTATCTCGATCTTTGTAATCTGGTTCAAGGCCTTCTGTGAGATTGCTCATGCTTTTTATGATTTAACCGGACGTAAAAAAGGCTATACTGGTTAGAGATTACTCTCTGCCTCTGGCCGGTCCCGGCCGCTTTTCAAGACCGTATGCAAGCCTGTACCACGTAGGACGTCGAGGATTTTATGAATAAAAATGTGCTTATCGCTTTTGGCGGTGCGACGTTGATTGCCCTGGTTGTGGCGATCATGCTGAACGCTATGCTGAAAGGCGGGCACAAGGCGGAGGAGACAGCCGCCGCCCCCGTTGCGCGGACCGAGATCCTTTTCGCCACCGCCGAAATCAAACCGGGACAGCTTCTGTCCGAAGAAAACATCGCCTGGAAAACCTGGCCCGAGGATGCCGTTTACCCCGGCGTTGTCGTGCGCGAAGACGGCAAGAAACCGCTTGAGGCGCTCTCCGGCCGCGTCATCCGCCCGATTGCCCAGGGCGAACCTGTGGTTAAATCCGCGCTGGTCAAGGATTCAGGCGGCTTCCTGGCCGCGATGCTGAAGCCCGAGACCCGTGCCGTTGCGGTGACTGTTTCGGCGGCGACGACTGCCGGGGGTTTTATCAATCCGGGCGATTATGTCGATATCATCCTGACCTCGCGCAGCCATGTCACCTATGAAAGCGACAACAAGGCGCTGGAAACGCGGATGAAAAACCTGATCAACCGCAACCTCGACCAGTACAGCTCCAGCACCATCCTGCAGAACATCAAGGTGATCGGCCTCGACCAGAAAGCGGTCAAGGAACGCGGCGAAAAAGATGAAGACACGGCCGGAAAGGTTGCCAAAACCGCGACGCTGGAGGTGACGCCGCGCCAGGCGGAAATCCTAGCTCTGGCCGGGCAGATGGGCGAACTTTCTCTGGCGCTGCGCGGCATCGGCGATGAAAAAATCGTTCAGCAGGATGCGCCCACCGTCTCCGACAACCGCATGAGCAATATCTACAAAGAAATCACCGAAGAAATTGACAAGGCCGGTGGCCGTCATTTCAGCGTTCATATCAATAACGGCGGCAATGTTTCCGACATTCCCGTCCGCTAAACTTGACTATCTGTTAACGACTCCTGCCTTATCTTTCCCGGTCGGTTCCGACCTCATCATTTAGTGTGTAAACATGAAGCCATTTCTGAAAATGAAACGCCCCGTCCGGGGATTGTTGATTGCGCTGGCGCTGCTGACCGTCTGTGCGGCGACGCCGCTGGTTTATGCGCATGCTGATAAGGGGGACCTGATCCCCGTGGGGGCGAAGAAGGCGGGCGCGTCGAAACTGATCAGCGTTACCCAGGGTAAGGGTGAAATCGTCAATATCAACGGCGACATTGCCGATGTCCTGGTGGCCGATCCGTCCATTGCCGATGTCGTCGCGATCCAGTCGAACAAATTATACGTCGTCGGCACAAAGCTGGGCGATACCAACCTGATGGTTCTGGACGCCAATGGCAACGAACTGGAACGTTTCGACATTCATGTCAAACTTGATTCCACGGCCCTGCAATCCTACCTGAAATCGACCTTTCCGGATGAGAGCATCAAGGTTCAGGCCCTGAACGGCCGTGTCATGCTGAGCGGCGACGTATCGACGCCGGATGTGGCGGCGCGTGTTTCTGAAATCGTCGGCGGTTACATCACCCAGGTGATGGGCAAGGAAACAACGACGGATAAAATCGTCGTCAATCTCCTCCGCGTTCATGGCGAGCAGCAGGTGATGCTGAAGGTGCGCGTTCTTGAAGCCAACAAGACGTTGCTGAAAGAACTTGGCGTTGAAACCAACATCTTCACCAACCATGCCGACGCCGTCGGCGCGAATAACAGTTTTGGCGCACTGACCACCACGGCCCGCACAGGGTTGACCGCCGATCCGTTTGGCATCGGCACGTTCCTGTTCGACGACGCCGGGATCGGCCCGGGCCGGATCAGTATCAACGCCCTGCAAAGAAGTGCTTTGGTCCGCACGCTGGCCGAACCAAACCTGACCGCGATTTCGGGGCAGGAGGCAGGCTTCCTCGCCGGTGGCGAATTCCCTGTGCCGAGCGGTCGCGACACCTATGGTAACATTACAGTGCAGTTCCGCGCCTTCGGTGTCTCGCTGAATTTCAAACCGATTGTCTTGTCGGAAAACCGCATCAGCCTGCAGTTGAAAACCGAAGTGTCTTCGCTCTCCAAGGAGAACGGCGTGACGCTGTCCGGCCTGACGGTTCCCGGTCTGAATATCCGCCGTGCCTCCACCACGGTTGAAGTCCCAAGCGGCGGCGGCCTGATGATCGGCGGCCTCCTGGAATCGCAGACTGTGAAGGGTATGTCCGGCCTGCCGGGCATCATGGATACGCCGGTCCTTGGCGATCTGATCAAATCACGCAGCTTTAACAGGCAGGAATCGGAACTTGTCGTTCTGGTCACGGCTTATCTGGTGAAACCGTATGCCGACAGGCGCGCCGAAATTCCGCCGCGTCCACTGGCGCCGATGGCCGACCCGGTCAATGGAAATTCCGGCGCATTCACGCCGCTTCAGGGCAACAGGCTTCCCGACGTCCAGACCGGCAGCAACAGCATTCCCGCAGCAATGCCACCCGTAATGCCGCAGGATGAACAGCCGGTTGACCCCAATGAACCCCTGCGCCATGTTTTCGCCGACAATATCCGCCGTATTTATGGCCGCAAGGCCCCCGGCGAACTGGATGAACCTGGCCGCTACGGCTATATTACGGAGTAAGTCATGAAATTTCGCATTCTTCTTGCAGGGTCGGCCCTTGTATCGGTTCTGGCGCTTGGTGCCTGTGACGCGATTATTTACGGCGGTCCCAGCAACCTGAGCCAGAGCCATGCCGGGCTTTACAATGACCGCTACCAGACCGAAATCGAAACCGGCACACTGAACGAGGGGCAGATCAACGCCCTGGCGCGCGGCTACTGGAGCAACGGCAATGGCCCGATGACCGTCAACGTTACCTTCGATCCGAAATCAAAAACCAACACTGCAAAAAAAGCCGCGAGCGAAGCCATCAGGCTCGCCACCGTCTTAAAGCGCCAGGGTGTTGGCAATATCCAGCACGGCACCACCGCCCTGGAACAAAGCGGCACCTTGTCGCGCACCATGATCAGTTACGATTCAGTGAAGGCCAAGGCCCCGGATGACTGCCCAGAAACGCTGGGCATGGAGTTTGCGGAGCGCGATCACGGGGAGGATTACAAGATGGGGTGCAGCATCGAAACCTTCACCGCCCGTCAGATCGCCCGCCCCGCTGACCTTGCCGGTAACAGGGTTATGGACAGCAACAACGGACGCCGTAACGCCAATATGCTGGAGCTTTACCAGATGGGGCAGCCTAACCCCGACCTGAAAGGCGTCAATGCGTCCGAGGGCAGTAAATAATCGCTAAAATCCGGCCCTCCGGCCCTGATTTAAACGAATTGGTAATAAAATCAGGCAATGATAAAGGGACGGAAACTGTCTTCCGTTCCGAACATTTAACCTGTTGATTTTGCACATTATGGCTGAATTTGACGACACTTATACGTCCATTCTCCTGCCCCAGTCGCGGGTGGCGATGTATGCGCGGGACCTGCAATCGATTCAGGCGTTCAAATCGCTGCAATCGGACTGGCGGTTTACACGCGTCTCGCTGGACCAGTTGGAAGGCGGCGTGGATCAGGCGACCATCGATCTGCAAAGCGGCAAACCTGCGCCCTCTCTGCTGATCATCGAGACGGATACGATTGACGATAGCTTCACCGCCAAACTTGAAACACTCGCCGGGTATTGCCCGGAAGGAACCGCGGCCATTGTCATCGGCCCGGTCAACGATGTGAACCTTTACCGCAAACTGATCGCCATGGGGATCAGCGATTACGTCGTTCGCCCGGTCAAGACGGAAACCCTGGCCTTTGATATTGCGCGCTCGCTGATCGAACGCATCGGTGCAACCGGCAGCCGGTTGGTCGCCCTGGTCGGTGCTAAGGGCGGCGTCGGCACGACATCCCTGGCGCAGGCGATGGCATGGGGCGCGGCGGATATGCTGAACCAGAAAACCGTCCTGCTTGACGGCGCGGGCGGGTGGTCCACGCTGAATGTCGGGATGAATTTCGAACCGGCGACGACACTTGGCGAAGCTTCGCGTACTGCCGCCGGAAACAACCAAGATGCGTTTAAACGCATGCTGTTCCAAGCCAGCGATAAATTGCAGGTGCTCAGCAGTGGCGGCGATGTCATGTTGGAAGACGGTATTGACGCGGACAGCTATGAGGCGCTGCTCGACAAGTTAATGACGACCTATCCGGTCGTAATCGTCGATCTGTCGCACAGTCCGACGGCCCTGCGCCGTATCGTCATTGCACGGGCGCACCAGATTACGCTCGTGGCCACACCTTTGCTTGCGCCGCTGCGCTCGGCCCGGTCACTGTTGCAGGAAATTAAGGATATCCGCGCCGATTCAGAAAGCCGCGTCGACCTTGTCATCAACAAGGCCGGAATGGCGTCCAGACATGAAGTGTCGAAGGCCGATCTCGAATCCGCGCTCGACCGCAAGCCCAGCATGATCATCGAATATAACCCGGCCCTGTTCATGGGTGCCGAGGGCGAAGGCCGTAAATTAAACGCAACGGCGGAGGGGCAGGATGTGGTACGCAGTCTGCTGCCTTTGATGCTGAAAATTCTCGACGGCGTGACTGACACCTCGTCCATCGCCAACGACCAGAAACAGAAAAACCCGCTCAGCGGCATACTCGGCAGGCTGAAAACAAAATCATGACAGGGCGATAGGACAGGCAATGTTCGGTAAAAAGGGCGCATCAGGACTAACTCCGGCACCGGCGGCACCAAGACCGGCGCCTGTGGCCGCTGCGCCAAAACCGGAACCGAAGGCCGAACGGCCCGCTCCGCCAGTCCCGGATAACGATACGCTCAATAAACTGGCTGCGATCAATGCCGAACGCGGCGATTCCCCGCAGCAGGTTGCGCCGGAATCCGCCATGGCCGCCGACAGGCCACGCAAGGCCATGGATTCGGACCGTTCCATGGATGACCCGCATCAGGCACAGGTGACGCATACCGACCCGACATCAACCATGACGTCGCTGCGTCTGCAACGTGCACGGAATAGGATATGGCTCGATCTCCGTGACGGGATCGACCTCAAGGCGCTGGCCCGCATGGACGGGAAAGCTGCGCGTGAGGAAGTGGCCTCCGCCGTGCAGGAAATCGCCCGTTTCCGCAATCTCGACATCACGCCCGCCGAACTGGACCAGGTGGCCAAGGAATGCGGCGACGACATGCTGGGCTACGGGCCGCTGGAATCTCTGCTGGAACGCGACGACATTGCCGATATCATGATCAATGGCCCGGATACGACCTATATCGAGGTCAACGGCAAGATCGAACGCACCGATATTAAATTTCGCGACAACCAGCATCTGACCACGATCGCCCAGCGTATCGTTTCGGCCATCGGTCGCCGCGTCGATGAATCTTCACCCATATGCGATGCCCGTCTGCCCGATGGCAGCCGTGTGAACGTCATTATCCCGCCCCTTGCCATCGACGGTGCGGCCATCACCATCCGTAAGTTTAAAAAGGAAAAACTCACGCTCGAAACCCTGCTCGGTTACGGGTCTATGTCGCCGTCCTGCGCCAAGCTGATCATGGCGATTGGCCGTTGCCGTGTGAACGTCCTGGTGTCCGGCGGAACGGGCTCCGGAAAAACCACCATGCTCAACTGCCTTACCCGCTATATCGAACAGGGCGAGCGCATCATTACCTGCGAAGACGCAGCCGAGCTTCAGCTGCAGCAGCCGCACGTGGTGCGCCTGGAAACCCGGCCGCCGAACCTGGAAGGCGTGGGCCAGATCACTATGCGCGACCTGGTGCGCAACTGTCTGCGTATGCGCCCGGAACGCATCATCGTTGGCGAGGTCCGAGGCCCCGAAGCCTTCGATCTTTTACAGGCAATGAACACCGGCCACGACGGCTCTATGGGAACGGTCCACGCCAACACGCCGCGAGAAGCTATTTCGCGGATGGAGAACATGATCGCGATGGGCGGACTGAACCTGCCTTTGCTGGCCGTGCGCGAACAGATTGCCTCCGCCGTTAATGTGATCGTCCAGGTCCAGCGTCTGCGTGACGGTTCGCGTAAGGTTACCCATGTCTCTGAAATTACCGGCATGGAGGGAGATGTTGTAACGATGCAGGATCTTTTCCAGCTGGAAATCCTCGGTGAGGATGAAAAGGGTAAGCTTGTCACGCGCCAGGTTTCAACCGGCATGCGCCCGAAATTTTATGATAAGGCCCGCCAGTTCGGCGTCGAACAACTGGTCCTCGACGCGATGGAAGAGGCGTACGGTTAATGTCGCCCATTATCCTTATCGTCATGCTGTGCATTATCGCGATTTTCGGCGGCGGCACCTTGTTCATTCTGAACAAGGCCCAGCAGAAAAAATCGCGCGACCGTTCGCTTTCCGTCATTCGCGGCCATATGAAGGTTGAGGGTAAGAAGTCTGAAAAGGACCTGCAGGACAAGCGCCGCGCCGAAATCGCCCGAAAATTGCAGGAAGAGGGCAAGGAGGGTAAGGCAAAAAAAGAAGGCGGCCTGAAAGACAGGATTATCCAGGCGGGTCTGGAGACAAGCATCAAGCGTTTCTGGCTTTATTCGTTCGGCTCCGGCGTTCTCTCCCTTCTCCTGATGCTGATGCTTGGCAAGGGGTTGTTAGTGACGTTTCTGGTCACCTTTGTCGGTTTTATCGGCCTGCCGCGTTATGTGCTGCGCTGGAAAATAAAACGCCGCCAGAAAAAATTCCTGGAGGATTTTGCCGACGCGCTTGAGGCGATGGTACGTCTTTTAAAGGCCGGTATGCCGGTGGGCGAGGCTATCGCCATGGCCAGCCGCGAATTCGAAGGCCCGATCGGGGAGGAAATGTCCCGCATTTATGACGCGCAGAAAATCGGCGTCTCACTGGCCGAGGCAACGCTGGAAGCGGCAAGGCGCATGCCCCTGACCGAGATGCAGATGTTTGCGACAGGCATTTCCATTCAGGCGCAGACGGGGTCCAGCCTGTCCGAAGTCCTCACGAACCTCGCTCGTGTGATCCGTGCGCGATATCGCTTAAAGCGCAAGGTGCAGGCGTTATCATCGGAGGCCAAGGCATCGGCGATGATCATCGGTTCGCTGCCATTTCTGATCGGCAGCGGTCTTTATTTCATCAACGGGCAATATATGTCAGTTCTGTTCAACACACCGAACGGCCAGGCCTGGCTGATCGGCAGCGCGGTATGGATGACACTTGGCTGCCTGATCATGAAGGCCATGATTAACTTCAAGATTTAAGGGAAGGGCAGGAAATGGAAAAATACGTCAATATGGACATGCTGATCATCGTGCTCAGCGCCATGGCCGCAGCCGGATCGTTCATCGCAGTCATGCTTCCCATTCTTAACCGCAAGGAAAAGAAAGAGCGCGTCAAAGCCGTAATTGAAAAGAAGCGTAAGGTTCTTTTCGAACAGACGCGCGAGGATATGAAGAAGGGGAACAAGACCGATGAAAAAGGATTGTCGGCCAGTGAATCTGTTCTAATCACCTTTAAAATGCGCAAACTGCTTGGAGATATGAGCATTAACCTGCGGAACAAGATGCTGCAGGCCGGATACCGCAACCCGAACGCTCCGGTCAAATTCATTGCGGCGCAGATTATTTTGCCGGTGTTCCTTGTTCTGTTGTCGATGATGGTTCTGGGCAAGGCCCGCACGACGCATGATATTAACGGCGGTATGACCATGCTGATTCTCCTTGGGGCTGCGGGGATCGGTTACAGCCTGCCGAAAGTCCTGCTGAAAAACCAGATCCAGAAACGCAGCCAGGAAATCAATATGGCCTTCCCGGATGCGCTCGATATGATGCTGATCTGCGTTCAGGGCGGTATCGGCCTGGAACAGACCGTCAACCGCATTGCCGAGGAAGTTTCGGAACACTCACCCCTTCTGGCCGAAGAACTTGGGATACTCAGCGCCGAAATGGCCATGCTCAACGACCGGCGCGGCGCGTTACAGGATTTTGCAAGGCGGGTGGGCAGCGGTGCGGCGAAATCCTTTGCCACCGCCCTGATCCAGGCGGAACAATACGGTACCTCCGTGACCCAGGCGATGCGCACAATGTCCGATGAAATCCGTGAACAGCGCATGGCCGCCGCCGAACAGAAAGCGGCGTCGCTGCCGCCCAAGCTCACCGTGCCGATGATCCTGTTCTTCCTGCCGGTACTGTTCGTGATTATTCTGGTGCCCGCCGTTATGCAGGCAAAGGCCAATATGGCGGGTCATTCGCTGACGCGGTAAAGCAGGACCTTAATTATATTGTGGCTTTTTCGCAGGTGCGGGCGCGTCTTCGGTCTTCGTCGCCTTGTCTGTTGATTTGAGGGGCGCAACAATTGCTTCCTCGTCGCCGCTGCTATCGGCTTTGGCCTTTGCGGCGGCTGCCTTCGCGGCCGCTTTTTTCTCCGCAGCGGCTGTGGCCTCGGCATCTTTCTTCATCTGCGCATCGCGGTAAGTCTGCATATAGCTTGGCGCGCGCCCGCCGCTCTGACGCAGGGCGGAAACGATGCGAAGGTTACGCTCAACCTCGCCGCGGTCCGGCGCGGTGGCCAGGGCCTTGCGCAATGTTTCGGCGGCTTCATCCAGGAAGCCTTGCGCGGCCAGGTTCAGGCCCAGATTATTGAGGATGGCGGTCTGCTGCTCCGGCGGGGCGAGTTCAAGCGCCTTGCGCAGCGATTTCTCCGCATTAGCGTTATCCCCCTTGGCGTCAAGCGCGATGCCGAGGATGTGGTGGGCCTGCCATGATTTGTCGTTCATCGCGATGGATTTACGCGCGGAATCAGCCGCGACATCGTAATTGCCAAGCGCAACCTGCACGGCAGCGAATTCACTCTTTGCGGCGGCGCTCGGCTTGCGGTCATCCTTGGCGAACGGCGTCATGATGATCGAGGCACGGGAATACCGCCCGGCCTCACGCAGGGCGCGGGAATAACGGATGGCGGCTCCGGCATCATCGGAATTCTTTTTGTAGGCCTTCTCGGCGCTGGCCAGTGATTCACCGCCTTGATTAGCGGAGGGCTGCTCGACAATTTTGCTTGTGTTCGGGCCTTTCGCCGGTGTCGTGCCGCATGCCGTCAGCATAAGCGCCGTCCCGGAAAGAAGCATAAGGGTCATGAAGCGGAAGGGAGATGATGGTGCAGACATTGTCTTGGGCCTCTAGAAGATAAGTTCAGGTTTTAAATTAATAGGTCGGGTTTACGGGCGGTGCGGACGCCGGTGCGGCGGTCGTTGCCGGAGCTGTAGGTTCCGCGCCGGTTGTCGGCGGTGTGGTTTCAGCCGCGGCACCTTCGCCGGCACCGGAAGAGGCAGCCGTTCCGCCGTTATTGCTGCTGTTTTCACCGCCAACCGCATGACACATGCCGGGGCAGTAATAAACGCTTGTCTGCTGGCAGTTCTTAGCGCTTCCGTTACAGCTGCGGCGGATGCGGATGTAGTTGTTTTTCGGGCTGGAGACAATGATGTGGCGTTGCATGACAACATTGCCGGCATCATCAAGCACACTCAAATAGGTCGCCCCCGCCTTGGCCGGGGTGAGGACCAGCAATTTTCGGTTCTCCATCTGGATGTTGACGGTTTCAGGATTGCCGACGATAACCGACGATGCCTCGGTATCAAGCCGGACCAGCTCCGCACGGTCGGCGGAGAGGTTCAGCGGCGGATGCGTATCCTCGCCGTCCGGCTTGGCCGCGCCGTAACGCACTGTGGCGGTGGGTGTTGGGGACGGGGCTGTGCTTTTGTCGGCGGCATGCGGCGGGTTCGCGACGGCGCTTCCTGCAGGCGGGATCAATCCCTGGAATGTTCCGGTGCCCGGTGACACGGTTACAGGATTGTCGACCACAGGAGGCGCTTCATTCAGTTTGTGTACGGTGGTAGTCGGCGCGCCTTTTTCCGTGGCGGCGTCTGCCGCAATCGCAGGGATAGCGCAGGATAAAACAAAACAAGCGATAGCCGCGCCAAACAGGAACCGGGCAAAATCGGTGACGACCGGAAAACCGGAGAACATTGATGTTTTCATGGCTGTGATATCAGTCAGCAGGAGGGTGGAAGAGGGGCGCTTCGTTTTATCAAGTATAGCCGATGCGTTCAAACTTGCCCATGCCTAATTACCGGATTCACTCAAATTGGCTTATGAAAATGTGTGAATAGAATCTGGAAGATTTTGATTTTACACCCTTTTTTTAATTTTTTTCTCGCTTATCCTAGAGAGACGCATTTCTTACCAACCCCCCCCACTTTGTTACAACCTTCCAGGAGAGCTTTAATATGAATCGCATCGTCTACACCGCTATTTTCGCAGCCGTGGTCAGTCTTGCTTCTGCCAACGCAATGGCCGACAGCGTAACAAAAACTGAAACCACAAAACCGGTTCATCACAAAAAGCACCATGCCCGGATGATGCATAACTATGCGCTGTCCGCTAAGGAAATTCAGGTTCTGCAGCAATCCCTGCGCGACAGCGGCTTCTACAAGGGGACCGTAACCGGTAACTGGAGCCCGATGACAGAAAACGCGCTGGCCTCATATCAGAGCGCTAACGGTCTTCCCGTCACCGGCACGCTGACTGATGCAACGATCACAAAGCTCGGTCTGCACAATATCGCAAAAGAAAAAGTTTCAACTGACGTTACGCCAGGAAAAACACCAAGGCACGCACCGCGCCATAAAATCAAAGCCGCAAACAAGGCTGTGGTCCTGAACGGCGAAAAAACCGTTACCAAAGACAAACACTGATTTCACTGCGGCTGAATTAATAAAAAGGGCGGATCATTTCCGCCCTTTTTTATCACCCGGTTTCAGGGCTTATGCCCGGTTGCCGGTACCGTCTGTGTCGTCGTCTTCGTTGTTGTTGTAGGCGCAGTGATATGCGACGCCCCGTTTGATGTCACTGTCTTCCCGGCGTTGGACGAGGTAAACGCAGGCGCCGTTATTGTAGGGGCGGTTGCCGATGTAAAGGTCGGCTGTCTGGCGGCGCTCGCGGTGGGCGGTGCGTCCGCTTTGGGTGTCTCTGTTTTTGCTATTGCAGGTGCAGCCGGTGCAGCGGCGGCAGGGGGTGCGGCGGTGGCGGCTGCGGCTTTCTTCTGCGCGGCGGCATGTTCGTCATTCATTCTCTTTATATCGGCCTGCATCCGTGCGTCCTGTTCCTCGCGACGCTTTTTCATCATTGTCTCACGCTGCTCCATTTGGCTGCGCAAAGTGGCCTTCATCTGGTCCGGCGTGCCGGGTGGAAAATCGACCTCATCCGGTGACAAGCTTGAATCTTTATTTGCATCCATGGATTTAAACTGCTCGGCCACTTCGTGAATGTATTCCTCCTGGCTGACCTTGCCGTCGTGATTGCTATCAAGAGCACGAAAACGTTCGCTTAAATATACACCGGAGGATGCGGTCCCGTTTCCGTCTTTCGAGGTGGTGGCGGACGCCTCATTCTTTTTCCCAAACGGAAATGCCTGCGCCGGTACTGCGGCAAGAAGAACCCCGGTTATTACAATGTTAAATAAAAAAACTCTCATAAATAGATCCTCTCCCTGAAATGCCACCCTGTGATTCTGTCTGACAAGCGTCATGACATTATAATAAAAGCAAAAGATGGCAAAATGGGGGAAAATAATGGTGCGCAATACAGGGATTGAACCTGTGACCCCTACGATGTCAACATAGTGCTCTACCGCTGAGCTAATTGCGCGTCCCGTTTGAGGGCCCCTATGAAAACCAGAAATCGGCGGGGGTTTCAAGCGATTTATGCGTCAGGCGGCAAGAAGATGTTCGATTTGATCGACCAGATCTTTTAAATGGAAAGGTTTGGACATTACTTTCGCGCCGGGTTCGGGGGTTGATCCGGCTTTATCGAGCGCTACGGCGGCGAATCCGGTAATAAACATAACTTTAAGGGCCGGGGCCAGGGCCGCTGCCTTTTGGGAGAGTTCGATTCCGTCCATGCCGGGCATGACGATATCGGCGAGGAGGAGGTCGAAGCTCAGCCCTTCCTGAAGCGCGGAGAGAGCATCGAGGCCGTCTTCGCGCGCGTCGACTTCGTGTCCCGCCCGGGTCAGGGCGAGGGACAGAAAATTGCGCATCGACGCATCATCTTCGGCGATCAGGATTCTGGCCATAAAACTCTCTTAATGAAGGCCCTTTTATCTCGTGCCTTTGCATCCCCGTGTCAAGCCTGTATAAAGACAAATATGAGTGTAAAGACAGGATTAATCGCCGATATCGGCGCGACCAATGCCCGTTTTGCCCTGTGCGGGGCGGATGGGGTTTACCGCGATGAAAAGGTCTATAAATGCACCGCCTACCCGGGGCTGGCCGCAGCGGCGCAGGCTTATCTGGCGGAACGCGGCAATCCGGCGGTTCATGCCGGGGCGATTGCGGTGGCGGGGCCGGTGATCGGCGATATCGTGGCCATGACAAATCACCCCTGGACATTCTCAGTCGAGGAAACCCGGTTGGCCCTCGGCCTTTCCTATCTGCAGGTTATGAACGATTTCGAGGCGGTGGCTCTCGGGGTTCCGCATCTGGCACCGGACATGGTTCGCCCGGTTGGCCCGGCGACCGCGCCGGTGCCGAACGGACAGATCGGGATTATAGGGCCGGGAACGGGCCTTGGGGTGGCATCGCTGATCTGGACTGGTGATCATTATATGCCGGTACCGGGTGAGGGTGGTCATGTGACCGCCGCAGCCCGGACGCAGCGCGAGTTCGATGTGCTTGTGACCCTGAAAAGTAAATACCGGCATGTCTCGGCGGAGAGGGTTTGTTCAGGGAAGGGGCTGGTCAATATTTATGATGCCCTGCGTATCCTGGATAGCCGCGGTGACCTGCCTGATCGGAGTGCGGAAGAAATCAGCAAAGCTGCTTTAGATGAATCCGATGCGTTGTGTATTGAATCTCTCGACATCATGCTGGACTTCATGGGCAACGTGGCGCGCAATATTGCGCTCACATTAGGGACGTTTGGCGGAATTTATATTGCCGGGGGAATCTGTCTACAGTTGGGCGAGGCATTCTTCACCTCAGGCTTCCGCGAAAATTTTGAAGGGGACGGCCGTTATGTTGATTATCTCAAAAAGATCCCTACCTTTTTGATTTTGCATCCATTTATCGCCTTGGTTGGGTTATCGAACACCTTGTCTCGAAATCTGCGATAATCGGAAACGATACGTATCATATGCTAATTATAAGCGATACAGGCTGTTTCAATAGCGGCTTCGAACTGCTCCCGTGCCAGATTCCAGTTATACGTTTCCTGCAAATAGGCAAAGCGATCATCACCCGATCCTGGTGCGGCGAAGGCCTCCTGCGCCGCAATTGCCAGATTCTTATTTACTGAGCCGAGCAACGGTTGCGTCACGATATCACCCGGCCCACTGACCGGATAACCGGCCAGAGGCAGGCCGCACGCCATGGCCTCAATAAGGACCAGACCGAATGTATCGGTGCGCGAGGGGAAGACAAAAATATCCGCCGACCGGAAATGCTCTGCCAGTTCATGCCCTTTCCGTATTCCTGTAAAGACGATATCGGGGTAGCGTTTTTTCAAATCCCCGAGGTCCGGCCCGTGACCGACAACGACCTTGCTGCCCGCCCATTTCATAGACAGGAATGCGGCGATGTTTTTCTCGATCGCGACCCGCCCGACATAAAGGGCAACCGGGCGTTTCATATCTGTAAACAGAGTCCTGGGTCCCGGATGAAACAATTCCGTATCAACCCCGCGGGTCAGGCGGAAAAGGGGCGTTTCAAAACCGTATTTCCTGAGCGTTTTTTCCACGCTGGCGGTCGTGGTCAGGACCCCATGCGACGGCGCATGAAACCGCCGGATCAGGCGGATCGCGCATTTCTTCACCGGATCGTGAAGCGCGGGCCATTTTTTTGCGGCGCGCAGGGCGACATAATCGGGGAAATGAGTGTGATACGCGGTGGTGAAGGGCCATCCGCGCCTGAGGCAAAGCCGCCGCGCCGACCAGCCGAGCGGCCCCTCGGTCGCGATATGGATAGTATCGGGACGGAAATCATCGACGAGTTTTTTTAAGGCCCCGCCTGGCAAAAGAACCAGTTCAATCTCCGGATAGCCGGGCAGGGGACGTCGGCGTTTGAAATCGGCGGGGCCGATGACTTTGACGATATGATTGGCCGCCTCAAGATGCGGGATGAGGTCTTCATAGGTGCGCACAACGCCGTTGACCTGCGGACTCCAGGCGTCGCTGATGATAAGAATACGCATAATAGAATGGGAATCCCTGTAATGTTGCGCCCGCATTATAAACGGATTTCAGGCGAATTATACAGATGCATCAATCATAACCGCCAGCCGTTTTGAGATGATTTGATCTCCTGTGGAAATGCTTTAAACTTGGCCCATGAACCTCAGATTACCCCTTCTGGCTTTTTGCCTTGCGATCTCTGCGGCACCCGCCTTTGCTGCCGGGCCTCCGCTGGTGATCGTTTGCCGCCCCGATCCGGAAGCCATTGTGACCTTGAACGTTCCCTCCTTCGGCACACCGACCATCTGGGATGCGCAGTTCGCCGACAAGACAGCCCAGAATATCCGGTTCTCCGGTGCTGTGGTTCTTGGCAACGGCAATATCCTCGCCGCCGGGCAGGAGCAGAGCGTGGATTATAAAGCCGCCAACGACATCCTCGTCGAACTCGACAGCCGTGCGCGCGTTATTGATGATAAACGCATCAAGGCCGGGACGGGGGAACGCTCCGGCGCGATCATGCCTTTGAAAGATGGTGGGTACATCATTGCCTCCACTATCCTGACCGGCAAGAAGGGGGACGAAAAGGCGACACGCCTGGCCCGCTATGGCCGCGACCGTGTCTTCCGCTCAGACATCATACTGAAAGACACAAATTTTGATTATCAGACGGCGGGGCTGACTCTTGCCGGGGACGGTAAGTCTTATATTGCCATTGTCCATGCCGTGAACCGCCGTGACAATCTTGACGAATATGGTCTTTTGTTCCGCATCAGCGAGGGCGGCAAGGTTCTTTGGAAACGGGCCTACCGCCCCGGCATCGCAAACCAGATCAATAATGTCACGGCGCTGGATGGAAAACATTTCGTTGCGGCAGGGCGGGTGCGCAACGAAGATGGCCGCATGGCCGGATGGCTGATGGGTCTGAACGACGACGGCACGATCACCTGGCAGAAAACTTATCCGCGCGGCCACAACGCCATTCTGCGTTCCGTAACGGTAAAGCGCGGCGCACCGGACGGCGATCATATTGTGGCCGTGGGACAGGTCATGCCCTATGGCGACAGCCCCGGAGCCGCCTGGGTCATGGAACTTGACGGGGCTTCGGAAACCGTATGGCAGCGTTACGTGCGGGCGACCAATTATAACCTCGATGCCAGGTCGGCCCTGGCTGAAGACGACGGACGCGTTATGATCATGGCCAACGCGACCGTCAAGCGCGGCGACGAGGACGGCAGCAATCATATCCGCCTGATCACGCTTTCCCCGCGCGGCGAAGTGATGGGGGATGAGGCGTATATGCAGGGCAAACGAGCCGAGGCGGTGCAGCTTATTGCGGGCGGCAGCCGCGAGCGTCTGGTGATTGCCACCATCGATGCAGTGATTGACGGCACCGGCAAAAAGGAAACCGCGTCCCAGCGCATCGCCCGGCAGCAGATGATCGGACCTGTAAAACCCGAAAGCGGGCCCGCCGCCCCGGATACAATGCGGACGCAGGGGTGGGTTTTCGCCGCCACACCGCTGCCTGCCTATAATGATCCTTGCGTGATCAGGGCCGAACGGGCGGAGCCTTAATCAGGGGGGAAACCACCCCTCCGGGCCTGTGCCAGACACAGGGAATGTTGATGGGGCAGGGTGGAATTAGGTTTAATGTCACCGCCATTTCAGCTACTAATGCCACCATCATGACCACAGAAACCATCGCCACCGAAATCACCGCCGACGACGATGTACAGGACTTCACCGTTCCGGACGAACTGGCGGGTCTGCGCATGGACAAGGTTCTGGCGACACTCTGCCCGGAACATTCGCGTTCGCGCCTCAAGGCATTGATTGACGATGGGGAAGTCGTTCTGGACGGGGAGGTCTGCACCAAGCCCTCCATCGCCGTCAACGCGGGGCAGGTGATTTCCCTGAATGTGCCGCCGCCCGTCGACGCCGTTCCGCAGGGCGAGAACATTCCGCTCGATATCATCTACGAAGATGATGACATGCTGGTCATCAATAAACAGGTTGGGCTTGTCGTTCATCCCGGCGCGGGAAATTGGACCGGAACATTGGTGAATGCATTGATTTATCATTGCGGCGATACGCTTTCCGGCATCGGCGGCGTTGCACGCCCCGGCATCGTGCATCGTTTGGACCGCGATACATCGGGGCTAATGGTTGTGGCGAAAAACGATGCCGCGCACAAGGGCTTGTCCGCACAGCTTGCCGACCGTTCGCTGAGCCGCACCTATCTCGCACTTGTCTGGCGCGTGCCGTTGATCCGGGGCACGGTTGATAAACCGATTACGCGCCATCCGACTTACCGTCAGAAAATGCATATCCCGTTTCAGGGTGGGCGCGAGGCGCGCACGCATTTCCGCCGCATGAAAGTTTTTCACGAAGCGGCTGCGCTTGTTGAATGCGAACTTGAAAGCGGACGCACTCACCAGATCCGTGTGCATATGGAATCTATCGGTCACCCCCTTGTTGGCGACCCCACCTACGGGCTGCAACAAACCGCGCGGGGAAGCCTGATGCGGAAGGCGGGCTATCCGGCGGAAATGCAGGAAGTGGTTCAGAAATTCCCCCGCCAGGCTCTCCACGCCGTCCGGATTCGCTTTATTCACCCCATTACCGACGAGGAAATGGAGTTCGAAACCGATCCGCCGGAAGACATGGTTGAGCTTATTTCCCTTTTTGATCAATAAGTTAATATAGATTAGAAAAATCACTTGAATTTACATAAAATTTTAGATAAACTATAAGAATAGACGTTCGCAGCCATGAACAGGTTGTGTGAGATTTTAAAAAGAAGCCGGCAAACGGCGCCAAGGGTGGACAAGAATAGCGGATTTGAGCCTTACAGGGCCTAGCGAATAAAGGATTTTTTTTAAGCAGTCGTTTTTAGTTTTCTCCTGAAACCGATCTTGAACTTAGCAAACCACCGGTGTCCCCGGTGGTTTCTTTTTTGTCTTTCGTCTGGTTTCTTTTTTGCGCAAAAGACCGCTTTTCTGTTTCAATGTTTCAAATAGTCTTCCACTTCGAAAGACGGGACTCCTCTCCCGGTTTCAGCGTGCTATAATAACCTCCTGAACCGCCACATCTTTTTTCGCGTAGCAGCAATAGGCCCTCTTATGAACCACACCGACCTCCGTTCCGATTTTCTGAGCACCTTCGCCGATTACGACGGTCACGAACGCATCCGCCGCTTCGAAGATGCGGAGACAGGGCTGATTGCTTTCATCGGTGTGCACAATCGTAATATCGGCCCGGCGCTGGGCGGCTGCCGCATGTATCCTTACGCGTCGGAGGAAGATGCGATCCGCGATGTGCTGCGCCTCTCGCGCGGCATGACATATAAAAACGCGCTTGCGGGGCTGCCGCTTGGTGGCGGGAAGAGTGTCATTATCGGCGATCCCTTTAAAATGAAGAATGACAAGCTGATGGCGGCAATGGGCCGTGCGGTTGAATCACTCAATGGTGATTACATTACGGCGGAAGACAGCGGAACCAACGAACACGATATGGTGGTGATGTCCGCCGAAACGAAATATGTTGTCGGTCTGCCAACCAAAGCGGGCGAACAGGGCGGCGATCCGTCCCCTGTGACCGCCCTTGGCGTTTTCAGCGGTCTGAAGGCCGGTGTCCAGCGTCGTTACGGCAGCGACGCCATGACAGGACTGAAAGTCACGGTGCAGGGTCTTGGTGCGGTCGGTTACGATCTGTGCCGCCGTCTGAATGAAGAGAACGCGGAATTGTTTGTCACAGATGTGCGCCAGGAATTGCTGGACCGTATCCGCGCCGAAATGCCGGATGTCCGCCTGGTCCAGCCTGGCGAGATTTTTGGCATCGAGGCGAATGTCTTTGCCCCCTGCGCCCTCGGGGCACAATTGAACAAGGAGACAATCCCGAAGATGAACATTGATATCATCGCCGGTGCCGCGAACAACCAGATGGCAACGCCCGAGGATGAAGACCGTGTTGCCGACAAGAAAATCCTCTATGTTCCGGATTACGTCCTGAATGCGGGCGGTGTGATTTCCGTCTGCTATGAATACCTGAACCGCAATGGTAAGAACCCGTACGGTTTCGATCTGACGCGTGACGGCATGCTGGCCCATGTCGGAAGAATCGGGCAGACGATCGAGAAAATCTTCGCGCTCTCCGAAGCCGAAGGCATTACCCCTGGCCGTGCCGCCGACCGTATGGCGCGTTCGATTTTCATGGATGATGCGAAGACGCGCACGGCCTGAATTAAAAGGGCGCTCTTACTCGGTTACCCCGTTCCAGTTCTGCATCATCGCCCGTGTCGAAAAGGGCTGTGTCATCTCATAGAGCGGCAGGGGCGAATCGATGCTCTGGCCGAAATCGCGCCCCACCGGCGCAATGGTCAGTCTGGCTTCGCTCCCGCGCGGGATGTATTTCGTCACATTGCCAAGCGGAAGGGTCAGGCGAATTCCGCTATATATATGAGTCGTTCCGCCGAACTCATTGAAATCGGCATGGTCCGTGGCCGTCATGAACGCCGAGAACTTGACCCCGTTCAGCATATATTTACTCAGTGATAACTGCCCGCCCCAATCCTGTCCGAGATAACGTCCGGCCTGTACCCCGAGTGTAAGATCCGTATCGGGAATTTCATACCACGCGTTTAAATGTCCGCTCAGTACATGATCGCCGTTCAGCATCAGGGCCATCGGACTGAGTGGATCGCGGCGCAGGCCTTCCCACAAATCCGCGCCAAGCGCATAGGTTTTTCCTGCAGGACGCCATAAAACCTCACCACCGATCCCGCTATACATTTCCTCCAGATACCCTCCCGCCGCCATCACATGGACCGTGCCGCCGGCAAAGCTGCGTAAATATCCATTATACAGTCTATCAAGGGTCACGGTCTTCCCGGCGAACTGCGATGCATCGCTGCGCACCGGGAACGATGCGGGCTGGCGAAAATTCTGCAGGCGGGAATAATTCTGCGCAGCATTAAGCCGCAAGCCGCCACCCGCCATCCAGTGTTCGGATAAACGCTGCTTCACCTCGCCCACCACGCCGGTGCTGTAGAGAACACCGCTGTCTTCCTCGGAGAGGCTGAGCTGCGTATCCAGGATGAATTTAAATTGAGGAATCGGGTGGCCGTTGGTGCCATTCCCGAAACGGTCAATATCGACCGTGGTTCCTTTCAGACCGTCCGGAATAGGCGCGTTGACGGAGCCATGCCGCCATACTTCCTGCGGGCTGCCCTGATTTTGCCCGGCCCGTTCCATATCGCGGCGCATGATGCGGACGTTCGGCCCGGTGAGGCCCAGGAACCCCGGCGTGATGATCAGCTCTTCAGTATCTTTACCGGCATGGTTCGACATGCTGCGCGCGGCGCGGCCCACCTGTTGCGGAATGGGGTCGCCTTCAATGGTGTCCAGTTTGCCCCATACGCTGCTGGCCGTGCGGCGCAGATCGTGCAGGATGGTGCCATTATATTTCGCCGAATCCGATGCCATAGCTCCGGTTGAAGTGTTATCGGTACGCACGCGGTTCATCGGCTGCGGCGCGCTTTCCGGTGAATTGCGCCCGAACCATTGGCCGAAATTGCCCTTAAGGGACAATGTCGCCATGACCTTGCGCGCGCCCGCCGCCGCAATGCCGAAATTCACCCACGGCTTCGGCGCATAATTTAAACCAAACGACCAGGGCGAGAGCGGTTTGTAATCCGACCCCTGACGTTCTGCCGCGTAACGATCGCTGTTGTAATCAAGTTTCAGGCTCAGCCCGGCAAGCGGCGTCGTATATTCAACGCCGCCGAACAATCCCATGTCATTGCCGGTAAACCAGTCGCCGGGTCCGTTTGCAATCGGTCCCTGAATATCGCGCCGGTCATTGAAATGATTGCCAAATGCATTCAGTGGATTATTGAACATCCCCGAGGTGCCATAGCGGCCCCAGCCCAGCCCGCCTGTAAAATCGAAATCGTTATAACGTTTCGAAAACGCCAGATATTCCCCCGCCATGTGCCGGTGTCCGAGGGCGGAATTAATTCCGACGGCCATTTCCGGTCGCCATTTTCCTTCCTCCATTACCCGTAGTTTAAGATCGACGCCGGGATAAAGGCCTTTCGGATCGCTGCGCAGGCTTGAGACTTCGGCGCTCTGGCGCAGCGTGATGCCAAACCAGTCGGCGGGCGAGAGTGAAACGAAAGCGTTTTCATACGGGTCCATATAGGAAATACCGGCACGGAACGTGCCCGCTTTATCCAGGCGCGCCGACGGGACAGTATTGAGCCCCAGCGTGCCCAGGAAAGAAGGCGACGCTGCAGACGCAGGTATGGCCCAGCAAAGCAGGGCGAGGAATAGGACAGAGGGTCTGATCAAATCAATCGGAAGGGAATAGGAAACGATAAGTTGTAAATATTATGACTCACATACCAAGGATATAAAAGTACTAAACGGGGTGGAGTGTTGACATATTTGTGCATCAGCAATGTTCAGCCAGCGCAAATTTTTATGTTACCCTTACGCCTATGAGTACGGATTACGATCTTCTGATTATTGGCGGTGGCGTGAACGGTGCGGGCATTGCCCGCGATGCGGCAGGGCGGGGCATGTCAGTCCTGCTTGTCGAGGCCGGGGATTTGGCGGGTGCGACGTCTTCCGCCAGCACAAAGCTTATTCATGGCGGCCTGCGTTATCTCGAATATTACGAATTCAGACTGGTGCGGGAGGCCTTACGGGAACGCGAGGTTCTGCTCGGCCTTGCGCCACATATTATCTGGCCCCTCGATTTCATCCTTCCGCACGTGCCGGGTGTCCGCCCCGCCTGGATGGTGCGGATCGGCCTGTATCTTTACGATCATCTTGGGAAACTGAAACGCCTGAAACCGTCGAAGGGGATCGATCTTGGGCTTGATCCATCCGGCAGGCCGTTAAAAGACAGCTATAAGAAGGGTTTTCAGTATTCGGATTGCTGGGTGCAGGATTCGCGGCTGGTCGTGCTTAATGCGCTGGATGCATCGGAACTCGGTGCGCATATCCTGACCCGTACCGCCTGCACAGGTCTGAAGGCCGTGGACGGTCACTGGCAGGCGGAACTGCGCGATGTGAATAATGGCGAAACGCTGACTCGCACGGCGACGATGGTGGTGAATGCCGCCGGACCCTGGGTGCATAAGGTGCTGGAGGGTAATAATCTGATCCATCAGGGAAAAACCCACAATATCCGCCTGGTGAAGGGCAGCCATATCATCGTGCCGCGCATTTTTGAGGGGCCGCAGGCCTATATTTTGCAGCAACCCGACCGCCGCATCGTCTTTGCCATTCCCTATGAATATAATTACACCCTGATCGGCACGACGGAGGTTGATTACCACGACGACCCGACCGCGCCGAAGATCGGCGATGCTGAGAAAGAATATCTCTGCAGCGCCGTAAATCGTTATTTCAAAACCACCCTCGCACCGGCCGGCATCGTTCATACCTATAGCGGCGTTCGCCCGTTACTGGACGACGGCAAGGGCGCGGCGCGTGAAGTGACCCGCGATTATACACTTGAACTGGAAACCCATTACGGCGCACCGATCCTCTCCGTCTTCGGCGGCAAGATCACCACCTATCGCCGCCTGGCGGAGGAGACAATCGGCAAGCTCATGCCATATTGGACCCGCGCCCACGAAAACCCCGCCAGCCAGTCGCCATGGACCGATACCGTGCCGCTTCCCGGCGGCGATATGCTGAACGCGGATTTTGACGGTTTCCTCGCCGATCAGGCTGAACGGTATGACTGGCTGCCGCCCGATCTTCTTTTGCGCTATGCCCGCGCCTATGGCACACGCATGGACCGCATGTTGAAGGCGGCAACGGATATGAACAGCCTGGGGCGTCATTTCGGTGACGGTATCTATCTTATCGAGATTGAATATCTGAGAAAATTTGAATGGGCAAAAACCGCCGAGGATATTTTATGGCGGCGCTCGAAAATGCTGTTGCACATATCGGATATGACGCGCCGGAGCGTCGAGGCGTATATGGATCAATAAATCCTGAAAATAGGAAAAAAGATGACCGAACCTACTATTCTCGCGATTGACCAGGGAACCACATCCTCCCGCGCCATCCTGTTTTCGCGCGGCGGCGATATTCTGGCCCTACGTCAGAAAGAACTGAAACTGCATTACCCCCGGAATGGCTGGGTGGAGCAGAATGCCAATGATATCTGGAACGATACGCTCTGGGCCTGCCGCGCCGTGCTGGACGATATGCCGGGCAGGGCGAAGAATATCGCCGCCATCGGCATCACCAACCAGCGTGAAACGACGATATTGTGGGACCGCAAAACGGGCGAACCGGTTTATAACGCTATCGTCTGGCAGGACCGCAGGACCGCCGATCTCTGCACCCGTCTGAAAATTCATGAAGATAAAATCCGCAGCAAAACCGGCTTGTTGGCCGATCCGTATTTCTCTGGCACCAAACTGGCATGGATTCTCGATAATGTTGCCAATGCGCGCAAACGGGCGGAGGCGGGTGATCTGGCGTTTGGCACCGTTGATTGTTTCCTGTTGTGGAAACTGACGGGCGGGAAGGTTCATGCCACCGATGCCACCAATGCCGGACGCACGATGCTTTACAACATCGTCGAACAAAAATGGGATGATGAGTTGTTGAAACTCCTCAACATTCCGAAAGCCGTCCTGCCTGAGGTGAAGGATAACGTCGCCGATTTCGGAACCACCAGTCTGTTCGGCAGGGACATTACCATCGGCGGCATGGCTGGGGACCAGCAGGCGGCGGTAATCGGCCAGGCCTGCTTCGCGGAAGGGATGGTGAAATCCACCTACGGCACCGGTTGTTTCGCGTTGATGAATATAGGCGCAACATTCAAAGAATCCAAAAACCGCCTGCTCACTACTCCGGCTTACCGCTTTGACGGCAAGATGACCTACGCCATTGAGGGATCGATTTTCGTGGCGGGCGCGGCCGTGCAATGGCTGCGCGATGGTCTGCGCCTCTTTGATAACGCGGCGGAAAGTGAAACGCTGGCCACCTCCGTCCCTGATAACAACGGCGTCTATATGATCCCGGCCTTTACCGGACTTGGAGCGCCGTACTGGCGTCCGGATGTAAGGGCGGCGATTTCAGGGCTGACGCGCGATGCCACCGCCGCGCATCTGACCCGTGCCGCGCTGGAGGCACAGGCATATCAGACTCTCGATCTGATGGATGCCATGACGGCGGATACGGGTTACCGCCCCGATGTCATTCGCGCCGATGGCGGCCTTGTCGCAAACGGTTTCGTCTGCCAGTTTCTAGCCGACATGCTGAACCGCCCAGTCGATATCCCGAAAGTGGCGGAGACAACGGCCCTGGGCGCTGCCTATCTGGCGGGCCTGCACAGCGGCGTTTATAATTCCCTGACCGACATCACACGCGCCTGGCAATGCGCAAGGCGATATAATCCGTCGATGGAAGCATCCCGGCGCGAGGCCTTGTATGGGGGGTGGAAAAATGCCCTCGAAACCCTGATCAGGGAATAAGCTAACCTGTTGTTTTAATGAGGATCAGGGGCTTGGGAACAAGAATCCTAAGAATCTTCTGGACATGCAACATCCGCTTTTGTTAGCGTTTTCCCTTCAACACAGAGGAGTGAGACCATGTCACAATCAGCAGACAAAAAAGAACAAAAAACCGCCGAATATCCATTCAATTTCGCCGCAGTCAAAAACGATACGCCTGCCCAGACCGCCGCAAGGCGCGAGTGCCAGCAGCCGCAGACCCCACGCCAGCTTACCCAGGAAGACTGGCAGTACGGCATCGGCCTGAATTAAACGTTTTAATTTTTTATCGTTTTAAAAAACAGCTGCCCCTCCGGGTCGGCTGTTTTTTTCTGGGAGATGCGATTATGGAGTGTTACGGCTGCGGGGTATTCGCCGCGCTGGAAGCTCCGCCCTCCAGACATAGTGAAATTGCCTTGGGCGCTATGGCCTTGGCCGCCGCAACAAACAACTCCATGTAACGTTGGGTCAGGGGTGAAAGGTCCTTTGGCGGCTCCTTTAATATGGCGCTGAACACTCTGGCCGCAGACAGGAAAAAAGGTTTGCCTTTTGTCGTGGACATATCCATCTGCACGATTTTTTCATTATGCAGGCGCATCAGGTCGGTGTGCAAAGCCAGAATCTGGTCGTAAGTAACCGGTGTTGCGCCACGCGTTTCAGCATCGATAAACGGTCCCGTATTATGCGTTGTAAAGTTTGGGGTGATGATGCGCAGCAGGGTGAGATTCCTGATAAAGGCGGGATTGGTAGAAATCTGTTTCATCACCTCCAGGGCTTTGAGGTCTGCCCGCGCCTCGCGCGTATCGCCGGCGGCGATATTTCCGGGGTGGCAATGCGCCATTTCATGCAGGATACTGAAAAGAAACAGCTCCTTCTGCGTCACGATTTCGCTTTCAATATATTCAGGCGGAATATTAGTGAAAGATGAAATCATGATTCTGACATCCGCGGCTGTAGGCGGATTTATATAACACGCGGCCTGTGCGGCTGCCGCATGCTCCGGTTTCAGCGACTGTAAAAAATTCAGGTGATCCCTGACGGCAGGCAAAAGAAATGGATCGCCCATTTTTGCACGCGCCTGCACCTGCACGGCGATAGAGGCCATGTCTTTATATTGGCGCGCCGTAATGTCATCATCATTATTTTTTGCCCTGTCCGATTCTGCGCGCAGTTCGCGAATAATTTTTTCCAGACCCTCCTTGTCCAGGATACGGATGGAACGGGTGCCAGCGAGGGATTGAACGATGATGCTGGCCTGATTGCGGTTAATACCATGTGCGACAAGCAGATCTTCGGCCAGCGGCAATCCCGGAAATGCTGCCGCTGCGGTTGCGGTGGCGCAGGCCGTCAGACCCGCGCAGACGGCGCGTCTGAAATATTTTGAGAGTATCATTTTTTTATTTCCCTGTTCTTGAAGGGAAACTAGCAAAAAAAGGATCTTTCGCAAACATGATCCTGGATCGCCGTTATATCGGCTTATCCGGCACATCCCCCGAGAGTACGCGAGGCACGATGGTATGCTTTATGAAAATTTGCGGGAATCGGTTACTTTTTTGCAAAAAGTGGTGCCCAAGGCCGGAATCGAACCAGCGACACGGCGATTTTCAATCGCCTGCTCTACCGACTGAGCTACTTGGGCACTATTTCGGTAAGGGGGTTTATAAGGATTGCCGGGTGTGTTGTCCAGAGCCTTGTTGCTGGGGCGGGTTTTATCCCGCCCATACAAGCTTTTAATCGGAAAAAACGCTTTCAAACCGGTCGGCGAGGGCGGGGGTGCGCCGCGCCCGGGTAATTTCCATCAGCCCGAGGGATGACATGCCGTGCAGCTGGACGGTGCAGGGGTCTTCGGATACTGCGTCTTCCATCGCCTTGATCAGGGCGGCTTCATCGTCCTTGGTTTTCATTTTCAGAAAATCGATCAATATCATGCCGCCGAGATTGCGCAGGCGGATTTGCCGTGCGATTTCCGCTGCTGCCTCGACATTGACGGCCAGACGCCCGCGTTTGTCGCCGCCGGTATTGACGTCTACGGCGGTCAGGGCGGCAGTTTGTTCGATGATGATACTGCCCCCACCGGGCAATAAAGTGTAGGGCTGAAACAAATCTTCGATCTGGCCCATGATATCGCGGTGTTCGAAAAGGGCCAATCCAGATTCAGGATCGGCAACCTCGACGGGTTTGATCTTGGTGACGAGATCTGGGGCGAAGACTTCGCACCATTCCTCGACCTGCTGGTAATGGTCCATGGTCACGACTTCAATATGGCCGATCTGGCGGCTGGCGTAATCGGAGAGAACGCGTTGCAGCGCATCCGGCCCCTCCATGATCAGGCCCATTTCATCGCCGTCGAAATGCGGTTGCAACTGTTCCCAGATGGATTTCAGGATACGCGATTCACGGATCAGCATGTCGGTCTGGGTATAGGCGGCGGCGGCGCGCAGGATCGTACCGCGCACATCCTCTAATGTCTCAAGCATCGCCATCAGATCTTTGCGGATTTTCTTGTCGCGGATGCGTTGCGAGATTCTATTTTCCGGCGCCATCGGCGTGTAGATCAGGTAACGGCCCGGCAGGGCGATATTCATGCTGACCGGCGGGATTTTATTTTCGCCGTGGATATCATCGCTATCTCGGTCTTCCTTGGGCAGGTAACCGCTTTTCGCCTGCACCGCGACCATCTGGCCGGTGCGCAGCAGCTTGCCAATCGAAACATTGCCGCCGCGTGTAATGATGCCGTCCTGGTTTTTAATATAAACATCGCGGACGTTGAGAATACCCTTGTTCGACCCGTCAAGATCGACGAAGGCGGCATCAAGGCTGGTATCAATCCGGAAGACCCGCGCCCAGTAGACGGAACCCCAGCGTACTTCCTCAAGCGAAGGGTCGACCTCCAGCCCCGAAAGCTGGCCGCCCTCAAGCGCCGCAGCCCACAGGCTCTCGTCGGTTTCTTCAATCAAGATGTCGGTTACTTTTGCCAAAAGCCGGATCCCTTCAGAAGCTGGATTGTATCATAAAGAGATAGTCCGACCACCGTTGAATACGAACCGCCGATATGGGGGATGAATGCCGCCGCAAGCCCCTGAATGGCATAACCACCGGCCTTGCCCTGCCACTCACCGGACGCGATATAGAACTCGGTTTCGTCCGGATGCAGAGTTTTGAATTTCACCGTGGTTTCCGCCATGCGGTGGCGCAGTTTTCCATCCGGCGCGATCACGGCGATGCCGTTGTAAACGCTGTGGCGACGACCCGAAAGTAATGCGAGGCAGGATCTGGCCTGTTCCTCTGTTTCGGCCTTTGGAAGGATGCGGCGGCCAACGCCGACAACAGTGTCGCAGGCAAGGATGAAGGAACCGGGCGCATTAATGGCCTGGGCCTTGCCGATCCCGAGGCGCAGGGCATGATCGCGCGGCAATTCGGTTTTGAAAGGGGTTTCGTCGATATCCGCCGGACGAACTTCATCCGGGATAATCCCGATCTGTTTCAACAGATCAAGACGGCGCGGCGAGGCCGAGGCGAGGATCAGTTTATGCTGGCTATTTCTCACGGAAGATAATGCGGCCCTTGGTCAGGTCATACGGCGTCATTTCGACAATGACGGTATCACCGGCCAGAACGCGGATGCGGTTCTTGCGCATTTTCCCGGCAGTGTGCGCCAGGATTTCATGATCGTTTTCAAGCTTTACGCGGAACATGGCGTTCGGAAGAATTTCCGAGACGACGCCTTTAAATTCCATCAGGTCTTCTTTTGACATTCAGTGTCCGATTTAAGGTGTTATTTCAGGGTCTTGTTTACACATTCCGGCCCGGGAATGCAATTCATGGATTTTATGGGGTGCCGCTGTTGACATAATGTAAAATTCTGGACTTATACAGGTAGAAAGGGAGCGTTTGTCCCTTGGCAGAGCGTAAGGGCTTAGAATTGAGAAAAATTCTGGCTGTGCAGAATACAGATGAGGGTAAAAAAACGTCTGGCTGTTGGGTGATCCAGCCTGATTTTACCATCAAGCCTTTCTATCAAAAGTTCGGCACCTTCGTTATGCAGCCCGCGCCGCGCCATATCGATGGTTTCAAGCTGGCAGCCGGTGCCCTGCCGCCGCATCGTCTCGTAACTGTCGATCATCATGAAATAATCGCGCACCAGCCTGGAGTAAGGTTTGATCGACAGGATGAGGGAGGGCAGCGCTGCGCCGTCATTGCCTTTGATATCCATGACCAGGCGCCCGTCGTGAATGGTCAAGGACAGGTCATAGGGGCCGGAATCCTCATGGTGGACAGGTTTGAAAACCGAATCCTCCGCCAGGTCACGAAGCGCAAGATCCCTTTCATTGCCAAGCGTAGAAAGGCTCTGGCCTTCGGAAAGATGGATGGATTTCAGGTCACTCTTGCTCATGGCGCTCCGGACGTTTTTTTGAAGGATACAGGGTGGGCGCACCCGGCAAAACCCCAAATTTGCAATCACCCCGGGTGTTGTATAGTTTTATTATAATCGGTGTTTTGACCTTGGGGGATTGAATGACCAGCTGGATGATTGACGAACAGGACCCCGCGCGCATCGAGATTGCCGAACGGGCCTCTCAGCTGGGGATCACCGGCACGCCGGACCGGGCGGCGCATTGTCTGGGCAATATCAGGCTGGCCAGTGGCAAAGTGGTTCAGGCGCATGTCGTGCATGCGGTCGATCCCATCATTACCGACGGTACAGATATAGTCATGATCAATCGGAGACATGATCCCGGCATTGGGAAACCTGCGCTGCCGGGCGGTCTTATTGATCCGGCCAGAGGCGGCGGGGTGGAATCCGCAGTGCAGGCGGCGGTGCGTGAGGCAGCGGAAGAGGCCGGAATCGATCTTGAAAAAGCAGACGCCACATTGATCGGCACACGCAATATGTATCGCCCCTATGATGTGCGGGTGGCGCAAAACAATAATCTGGAAGAAAAATACGGCATCAGGGAAGGCGATATTTTCATGGTCTCGACCCAGGCCGTGCGCTTTGACGTTCCGGATATGGCCACGACCAGTCTGATCGCCGGAGACGATGCTCTGCCCGGTTCGGCAAGGCGCGTCAGAAAATCTTCACTCCGCAAGGAAGATGTGGGGATTCATGATCATTACGATATGATTCAGGACGCATTTATAGGTCTGGATATAAAAAAAGCAGCACCAAAACCCAATGGGCCGGACAGGGAACGCCCTCACCGGACTAAGGCTTCAAAGGCCTATTCGATTGCGCGGATACGGCTGATCTCCGCCCCGCAAGCCTGCAGCTTCTCAACAAGATTCTCATAGCCGCGGTCGAGGTGATAGATGCGGTTGACGGTTGTTGTCCCCTCGGCAACCAGCCCGGCGAGAACCAGGGCGACGGAGGCACGCAGATCGGTGGCCATGACTTCTGCACCCTTCAGACGCTTCACACCGCGCACGATGGCCGAACCGTTATGAACGGTGATGTTGGCACCCATACGGCACAATTCCGGCACGTGCATGAAACGGTTTTCAAAAATGGTTTCCGTGACCATCCCGGCACCTTCGCACTGGGTCAGCATGGTCATGAACTGCGCCTGCAGGTCGGTCGGGAAGCCCGGGAACGGTTCCGTCATAATATCCGTACCGACCAGTGGCGTGCCATTGCGATGAACGATAACGTCCTCGCCCTCGACATCGAACGATACACCGGCTTTTTTCAGCGGCGCGACGAGGGCCTCAAGGAAACGCAGTTGCGTGTTTTTCAGGCGCAGCGTCCCGCCAGTCAGGGCCACGGCAATCATATAGGTGCCGGTTTCAATACGGTCGGCCACAACGCTGTGCGTCGCGCCGTTCATGCGCTCAACACCGGTAATGGTGATTGTCGAGGTGCCAAGCCCTTCGATCTGCCCGCCCATGGCAATCAGGAGCTCACCGAGATCGACGATCTCCGGTTCTTTCGCTGCATTTATCAATGTAGTCTTACCCTTCGCAAGACAGGCCGCCATCATCAGGTTTTCGGTGGCTCCCACTGATACTTTCGCAAATGTGATCGCAGCACCCTGCAGGCCGTTCGGCGCAGACGCACGGACATAACCATCCTGCAGGTCGATCTTCGCACCCATCGCCTCAAGACCCATCAGATGCAGGTCGATCGGGCGTGTGCCGATGGCGCAACCGCCGGGCAGGGAAACCTCAGCCTCACCGAAACGCGCGACCAGCGGACCAAGCACCAGAATGCTGGCACGCATCTGGCGGACCAGTTCGTAATCGGCGTGGGCGTCATCTATGGTTTCCGCCCTGATGACCATTTCACCAGCCGGCCCTGCCGTAACTTCGGCACCAAGGCTTTGCAGCACGGCGGTCAGGGTGCGCATATCGCGCAGTGTATTTGGCATGTTGGTGAAACGAACGGCATCTTCTGTAAGCAGCGCCGCACACATCAAGGGAAGGGCCGCGTTCTTCGCACCGCTGATTTCAATCGTCCCGTTCAGGCGTTTGCCGCCCTGAATCTGGATCAGATCCGTACCGGACTTTGCGGAAGGCAGGTTATCCTGGTCCAGCGGCGCGACGTAGTTCAGAACTGTTGTCATGAAATCCCCAGTCTGGGCTAACGCCCGTTACTCATAAAACGAATGGTCTTATAGCGTCTTTGTTTCCGAAAAGCTCTATTTTTCGCTGTTTGCCGCTTCAACCTTCGGCAAAGTGACCCCGCGCTGGCCCATATATTTCCCGGCACGGTCGGCATAGGTGGTTTCGCACTGGCTGGACCCTTTAAAGAACAGGAACTGACAGATACCTTCATTGGCGTAAACTTTCGCCGGTAGAGGGGTCGTATTGGAGATCTCGAGCGTGACATGACCTTCCCAGCCCGGCTCCAGCGGCGTCACGTTGACAATCAATCCGCAACGCGCATAGGTCGATTTGCCAAGGCAGATGACCAGCGTGTCTTTCGGAATGCGGAAATACTCAACCGTGCGGCACAGCGTAAAGCTGTTCGGCGGAATGATGCAGACATCCGTCTTGCGGTTGACGAAGCTGTTATCCGAGAAATTCTTCGGGTCGACAATGGCGTTGTCGATATTGGTGAAAATCATGAACTCATCAGCCAGACGCGCATCGTAGCCATAGGAAGACAGGCCATAGGAAATAACGCCATCACGTTTCAGCTTCTCGGTGAACGGATCGATCATGCCATTATTGACGGCCATCTCGCGGATCCAGTGATCAGGCATGATGCCCGGGAAAGCCGGAACGGCATGACCGGCCATGGTCTGGGCGGCGTCATAGGCCAGTTCGGCGGATGTCTTTGATGCGGTCATGGTTTCTCCGTTTCGGTCTTGGTGTCGTTGGCATCGGATGCGGCCTCACGCTGCTTCAATTGGTCTTTCCGCCGTTTCAGGTTATCCCGAAGCGCGGTAGCCCGTTTTTCAGCCAGTGAAGGCTGCTGCGAATCCGTCTTTTGCGTCATGATGATGGGGTCTTTATAGCCAGTCGGGACCGGATTCACCAGAAATTTGCCCGGAAACCCCGCAAATTATCCGGGATAAAGACGCTGGACAGGGGGGCGGCGATGTTATAAACGTATTGCCGCTAAAGACCCCCATTTCTAAGCATGCTGTCGTAGCTCAGTGGTAGAGCACTCCCTTGGTAAGGGAGAGGTCGAGAGTTCAAGCCTCTTCGACAGCACCATCGGAACCCAAGACCTCTGCGGTTTTTAGCCTTATTATCCTTGATTAATCGGTATTCGAACGGTTTCGAACATCTGCGAACAGATGCGAACGATCCATGAACCGTGATCAAAAGCTGTGCAAAATCCGTGCAATGGGATTCGAGAGTTTCCGAACTACATGAATGCCATGTGTAACAGGTTCCGAGGCGTCGATACGCTAAATGATCTGCCTCGGGTGTATGACTTCGGGCGGATCAACTTTGAATATAACCCGAACGTCGCGCCGACAGAGAGCGTACCGGCGCTGCTTGCTGAGCGCGGGCAAGAAGTTCGCGTCCAGATGGCGCGCTTCGGTATTGCCCTCGGCCCCACAAAAACGGCGGGTGCTAGGCCGCCTCTTTTAAATTCTCGCATGGACACCCTTCGCAATGGGTCTTTCCGCGCCATGGTTGCCGACCGGCATTGCATCATCCCCGCGCAGGGCTTCTATGAATGGCGCGAAGAGGGGGGCAACAAACAGCCGTATTACTTTTATCGCCGCGATGGCAAGCCAATCCTATTCGCCGGGATTTGGAGCATCAGCGAGCATAAGGGAGACAAGATGGCCTCGTTCTCTATCCTGACCGACGAGCCGAACGAACTCGTCGCGCCATATCATGACCGGATGCCTGTCATCGTCGACGATCCTGAGCCGTGGCTTGCCCTTGAGGGTCTGGATCATCTCAAGCCGCTGGGCCTAGAGATGTTCGCCGTGCGGCCGCTTAGCCGCGCCGTGAACAATGTCCGGGAGAAGAGAATTGATATTATCGAGGGCGACGACCCGCCGGTGCGGCTGGTATGACCGAAGTTTCCAGCCTAGCGCAATGTCTGATCGAGAATGAGGGCCATTGGTTTCTCTGCCCCGCTGGTAAAAGTCGGGAGGCCCATGTGTACTTTGAGGCTATCAATGAGCTTCCGCCTGATTCCGACAAACTCCCCGCGCTCCTCCCTGAATTTTTAATCCAGATAGAAGACCCTGAAAAACTTATATTTTTTGGCGCACGGACAGGCTTCTAACCTTGCCCACGAAAATAATGTTCTTGATTTGTTCTCATAGAATCGCTCAACAATGAATTATGAGCATACCAAACGACAAATATTTCAGTTTTAAGGGGATGGCGTTCCGCACCGTCGGGGATGATGACGAGTGCGCGCTGAACACCGAAATTGCTATGAGCAAGGTGCGGGCATACGTCATGGAGGGCGGCTGTTCAAAGGATGCGATGGAGGCATTGGCATACCTAGAGGACAAGTTCCCGAAGCTGGAGCCATGCCTGGACCTGATGCGCATCGCATTTTTGCCCGAGGAGGAGATCGACGAGCCGAGCCGCAACCGCATTGCGCGGAAGGGTTATAACTGTCTGGCCGATAAGCTGAGTGGCAGACCATGGGCCGGATGAAGGAATCCGTTTATGTCTCGCAGGTCGTCGCGGCGGCTGGGGTTATCGCTGTTCCAGAAAGAACTTGTCTGATTTTGTACGGGCAATGCAATAGGGGGTATCCGTTTTCTCGCGGAAGTCGCAATCGCCCGATACTGCGCCATATTTTTTGGCGGCATTAAAGGTGATGGAAAGGCCGCGATCGGACGGATCACGTTTCTGGTTGCTGTTAAACGCGATCTGCATGCAATCGCCGAGTTTTGTCACAGCGGTATGGTTCTGTGGCCGGGAATTTTTATTTCCATCTTGAAAATTAATCCGGCAGCCCTTGCCTTCGATGGCGTTCAATGTATGGAAATAAGCGGCTGTCTGCTCAGGCTGGTAAAAGGTGTGCGGCTGCCTGGCGGCGTTTTCCTGTTCCGCTTTGTGGCCGCTCCAGAAGGCGGCACCACCCACGATGCCGGTTATTACCATCATGCCAGCGGCGATGACCTTCTCGACCGGGCCGCTTTTATGCGATCCGTGAGAAGGGAGATGCGCGCTCCGCCCGATTGCTCTTGTAAGAAAGTTAAAACCGTTCATAGCCAGCCCCGTTAAAAGTTCACATATCATATATTAATCGGGCCTATTATGTCAATGGTGGTGAGTTTTCCGGTTTCTGTGCAAAATCACGACATGTTCCTTCAGGCCAAGACATAGGTATAAGCCATTGTCAGGCGTCCGTGTTGACCGCGCCTTCGAATTGCCCGGGGTTATGGGTGAGAAAATCATACATCTGCGCGATGGTCATATCCTGATGAAATTCTTCGCCGTCGATCACGGCGTCCAGAATCTGAAGCGGTTGCGCGCCGTCCTCTCGGGCTTGTTGGCTGGCGAAACCATGAATTTTCAATCTGATGTTATTGTCGATCAAATTGACGATGACGAAGGCAATCTTCCAATAGGTCGCCAGAATACCAACGTCGGTGGGAAATGGTTTATTCATAGCCATGGTTTTATCTCCTAATAACCTGTGATTTTGTAGTTCCAGATGTAAGTGGTGGCGGCAGCCAGAGCCGCGCTTCCGCTGGTCAGTGTGGCCGTAGTGGTCCCGCCCGCGGCGAACACTTGGGAGGTGCCTGAAAGTGCTGCGGCAGCCGCATTGCCCGGGGTAATGACGATTGATGAACCATTTGGATAAGCTGTCGGATGTGTGAGCGTTCCGATGACAGACGACGCGGAAGGCGTTGTTCCGGTAACCACCGTAATCGTCCCACCCTGTGACGCCCCGCCGATCGCAATCGTCCCACCTGTGCCAGCGCCGGTACCCGCTGCGGCCGTGGCGGCAGTTCCACCGGAGAGGATTGGTCCGACAATGCGCAATGCATAGTTTTTCACCGCTCCTGTCTGGGCGAAAAATCCCCCGGCAAAGCTGTTCGAAACGACACCGGTACCGGATTGAATGGCCGAGGTTGAAACCAGAACGCCATAGTCATTGGTAATGGTGACGCCGTTACCAACTTTGGCGGGTCCCTCGATATTGAATGTGGCCGCCTCGGTAATGACCGAACCCGTTGTGATACTGTTGAATGTTTGCTGCGCCACTCGGGAGGTCATTTGTGAAGAAACGGCAAAAGCGCCGTTGTAGGTCATGGTCGACGCGGAATTCAGGGATATGTTCTGGACTTGACCGGCGGAGTATAGTTGGCCTCCTTGGGTGTTGAAGTAGAATTGGGTGTTAGGATTTCCGCTTCCGCCACCTGCCGTGAATTGGATTCCATAGGTATTAAACGCGGAGATCATGGCAAAAGAGCCAATCCCCATCTCCAGCGACCCGAAGCTTGAGCAGGTCAGGTATCCTGTCGTTCCTTTCCCGGTGAATTTTGCTTGTTCCCCAGAGGATGTTGAAGTCGCACTATAGATAACGCCGCCGCTTGCGGTACCGGTAATTAGTCCGCCTGCGACAAGTGAGGCGGCGGATGCGTCGACGGTCAAAGCGGGATTTGTCCCCCCAACCTTCAAAGCCGTGGCGCTAGTGCTGGACAGGTTGGCAATACCGGAGACGTTCAGGGCCGTAAGCGTTCCGAGGCTGGTCAGGGATGACGTTACTACCGTGGCATTTAATGTGGTGCCCGTGAGTGAGCCGGCGGGGGCGGCGCTCAATGCCGCCAGACTCCCGAGCGTTGGTTTATTAAGGATAGCGGTTGCCCCGGAGGATGCGCTCCAGTCCGAATTGACCTGAGCGGCCGGAATCGTCGGCTTGCCAGAAAGGTCAGAATAGGCCCCACTGGTGGCAACTGTAGCCAAGGACGGTTTGTTCTGGATGGCGGAGATGCCGCTTACCGAGTTCCAATCAACACTGACCTGAGCCGCAGGGATAGTGGGTTTTCCGTTTAAATCTGAATACGCGCCCGATGTGGCAACTGCAGAAAGGACCGGGGCCCCTGATAGATCGTCGTACTCGCCGGAAATTGCTATAGGTGCCAGTTTAGAAATGAGGTAATCGGCCAACCGCCCCATATAAAACTTAAGCGTTTTTGTGCCAGGCGTACCCGGGTCCCGGGCAACCAGAGCCAAGTCTGTATCGTGAAGGGCGCCGGAATCGTCGTACTCATCATATCTCATCGACTATGCACTCTGATCTTGGATGGGGTTGCCGGATTGGTCGGTGATATCACCGCCAGACTGGTCGAAAATTTTGTAAAGGATCGGGGAGACACCTGAGACGGTCATAACGATGGTTTTGACGGGGGGTGTTCGGAGCGTCACATAATGGACGGCAGGGTTTCGCAACACCAAACGTTTTCCGGGCGGGATGCGCAGAACAAACTTACTGATCAAGCGGTGATGGCCTTTTCGACAGTAAGGATCACCTTGGGCCGGGTTTCTTCTTCCATTTCGAGGATGACGCCGTTCGGCGGTACCATCTTAAGGTCGGCAAAAATGTCGCGAGAGTAAACTGCGGGGACGGGGCGGGCGGGCTTGGCGATTGGCAGGCCAGCGGTGTTCGCCTCACTAATCACAGCTGTAACGAGACCGGCTGACAGGTTATTCTCGAAAGTGCAGGAGAAGAGGGTGGTGGTCGCGCCCCATTCGTCCTTAAAATCCATGGAAGGCACCCACCCGTTCAAAGGGATAGGTTGTCCATCTGGATCGACGAATGCGAAAGGAATCCGCTTGAGGGTGCCCTGGGTGACGCTGGCATAGACGATATTATCGCTCATGGTTTTTACCTTGCTGGTGGCGGGGTTACGCGGGCGGAGAGTTGCGGGGGCAGGTCATGGCCGAGCAGGGACCTGCATTTATCAATGGCCTCGCCCTGTGCGGCTATATATTGCCCGGCGCTGCTGTCTAAGTACGGTTTCGGAGGTTTTTCTGGGTGGTCGCATTCATTATGCGGGTCGTTAGCGACGATCAGGGTCCGGCATGCTGTCAATGGAAAGCTCGACGCGCAAACCAACAGGATCATCAGGGCCAAGCGTACGCGCGAGGATGTTCTGGATTTTGTCATATTTTTTCTCCGTTTGAATGATGCCTGTGCGGGATGTTTCCTTCTGGGCTTGCGCCGCCGCGGTGTATTTCGTCTCGCATCGGTCATAGCCACGCTTATCGAGCCGATACGCGATGTATCCTGTGGCACCGGACACGATCAGTGAGAAAATGATTGAGACAATGATCTGCGTTTTGTTCATTTAAGACCTTCCAAGCAAACGTTGCGTTCTTCGATGCGGCGGAGCCACATGCCGTAGCAGCCCGAGGGGCTACCTTTATCTTTCCGACAATCTCGCCCGCCAGCTTTGTACCAGTTCAGCATGGCGTCGCATCCGCCGCCGGCGTCGCCCGCATTGGTGAGGGTCAGAGCTTTCGAGGTGCTGTATGCCCCCAGTCCGATGTTGTAAGCAAAGTGTGCGTGTGCCGCTAAAGTCAGATACGAAACAGAAACCAGAAGCTTCTCACGGACGCCGTTCAGAAAAAGAGTTTCGGCATCGGTATCCATTTTTTTACATTCAGCATCGGTAAATACCGATCGAGGCGGCACATAAGCGACGCCGTGGCATGCCGTCCAGACTTTCGCGACATCCTGATAGGCTTTGAGGCTAAAGCCTTCGTCCGCGTTCTTCCAAGGCACAAAAACAGCGAGAGCAGCGCAGAAAGTCGCAGCTGAGATCGCACCGGTTCTGGTTTTATTCAACGCCTGTGATCACCCCTGCGCCGGTCATCATCCCGGCGGTAAAATACCCTTTCAGGAGATAAATCGTAAGGCTAATGATGCCCGTTGTGATCGCGCCCCCGAGTACAATCCAGAATACCTTTGCACCTATACCTAGAGCGGCGGCGCCTCCGGTAATTTCCGATTTCCATGTTTTTATATTGTCCATGTCCGTCTGGAGGGCTGCGATGTTGCTCGTGATGCTACTAATATCTTTGTCGACCTCAGTCTTCTGCTCGAACATCTTTTCCCTAAGGATCTTAATATCTTTTTCCATGCCGATCGCTGCTGTGATCTTGTCCTTCAGCTCGCTCATGGCGACGATTGCATCTTTCATCGTCGTTCGGTCTTCCGTATGGCGTTCCTCTGCGTTCTTGGCCATTACCGCCAGTTCTTTGACGGCGCCGGTCAGGGCGCTGATATTGGTTTCAGTATTGTAGACGCGCTCATCGATATCCATCGGCATAGGGTGGCCTTTCTATGAGGAGGGTGCTCTTTAGGGGCGTTTATAGGTGGAAGTACAAAGCGACGACAAAGGGAAGTCCGTAAACGATTTCATATGTCCGCCAGCCGGTTGCAATTGCATTCCGGTAAAGTTGGCTGATGGAAATCCCAATAAAAACGCACAGGGGCCATGTCGCACCGGCCAGAATAAAGTTCCTGTCATTCAGGGCGAAGGCAATACAGGCACCCATGAAAACGCCTCGCTGTAACCCACGTTTTAAAGCAGATATGCGGATTGCTTTGCTTTCTGATCCTGTGAGAATCCGGTCCGTGGTGCCCTCATGAACCCAGTTTCCGCGGATTCCGCCGATGGCCGGAACCTCCTCGCCAAGGGAAGGCTTGCAGCCGATGTACCAAGCGAGAGCAGCGGGTAAAGACATGGTAATGAGGCCGAACAAAATGGCTGACAGATTATGCCCATCGACGATCTCACGGATAATTTTGCCCTTCCATCCGCTGATGGCGGACGTCTTCTCCCGGAATTTGACAGTGACGTGCTGGCCCCCTTTGATGGGGTATAAAAGCACCATGACGAGCAGTTTAAAAAATAAGGTCATCAGTTCCACCTACATTGCTAAAAACATGCTTGATTGAGAAACCGGGATAGGCGTGTAAGTGATAACGATTAAGCCGTCCCCACCTTTGCCTGATGTATTCGTGTAACCCCCGCCGTTTGTACCGCCGCCGCCGCCGCCACCATATTTTCCGCCGTCACCCGCCGTACATACATTTAACCAGTTAGGGCAGTTTGCGCCGCCGCCGCCGCCAGCCCCGTGAGTCGCGTCGAACTCTGTCCCGTCGGCCCCGTTACCCGAGGTAAAGCTGCTTCCGCCCGCGCCACCCGCGCCGCCTAAACCGTTGTCACCAGCGCCGCCAGCGCGTCCAGAATAAGCAGTGCCGCCCGTTGAAACGCCATCTTGACCATTTCCGTTAGGCCCAGCCGCACCACCCGCGCCAGTAACTACGCCAGAGATTACAGCATTAGGAACACCGCCACCGCTATATTTAATCGAGCCGATACCGGCTGAAGCTTGACCGCCGAGAATGTTCCCCATTGTGTTAGAAATTGGTCCGGTAAGTCCACCTAACCCGCCTTTTGCTGCGACGTTTGCTCCTCCATAAGACGCATTACCGAACCACGTATCTCCACCGGGATTGCCTAAAATATTACCCCCTGTGCTAATAGCTCGGGCTCCCCCAGCGCCGATGTTTACAGGAATTAAAGCGCCTTTTGTAAGCGCGAGGTTTGTTATTTTGGAATAAGCCCCGCCAGAACCGGAGCCGCCATAATTCCCACCACCCGCCGCGCAGCCAGAGCCGCCTCCTGCTATGACCTCAATCGAATTGTTGAGATCGTTCCAGTCTGCCGGGACGGTCCAGTTTGCCGCGCCTGTTGAAGTTAAAAATATTTTTACTGGAGCAACCATATTAAATATTTCCTAGCAAAGAGACGAAGTCCCATTTCGCGTCAGCCGCGTTGTAGAGAAAGCCGAGATACATGGTTTTGCTCACCACGGTTGTGGTGGGCAGCGGAATATCCGTGCCGGCCCTGTAAATGGCATTGAATGTCAGCGCGCGTGCAACCGCATTGTCTTTAATTCTGATCTTGAGAACCTGACCATCGACTGGCGTACCCGTTGGGGCAGCAAACGCTGCAGCGGCGGCCTGAGCAGTGATGATATAAAGATCGTCCGTATCACAGTTAGGCGTCGGGGTTGCGGAGGAGGCGATACTGGTAATGCGCGGCTGGTCCCTACCGATTGGATTGATGATGTCAACAACCCCACCGACATCATCGTACATTCCTACGATCAGATCGCCGCCCTTGATACGTCCGATTTCCGGATCAGCGCCTTTTATCTTAAGACGCTTGTTCCCGAGACTGTGAACGTTCACGTTCACAGTGGATGAAGTGTTGGTGCCGGGTGCATAGTAGAAAATCAGCATGCCGTTGCTGTATCCGCGCGGGGCAATACCATGCTCATAAGTGAAGGTATGTGCGTTGCCAGTACCAGCACCGGTGCCCGTGAAAGGCTTAAAATTCAGAAGTTCGTCGCGCTGTGGAGTAAGCCAAGCGGCAGGCCCCTGACGGACGTTGCGGGTTCCCGTACCCCAGTTTACCGCAGCGTTGGCATTGGAAGACGCCACAACGGTGTCACGCGACAGAGTGTCCGGTGTCCCTGCGGTGAGCGTTCCAATGCCCGTTTCCCAGTAGGTACCATCTTCGATGATGTAGGCAACCTTTGAGCCGGTAGAGTGAACCGAGGAAAAGCCACGAAAGCCCGAGGCTGGACCGGCCAGATTGAGAGTTCCTGCCCCAATCGTGGTTGAGGTTTCGAGAATACGGTCAGCGACCTTAAGGGTCATGGAAGGATCTCCTCAATGCGGAATGTTTTCTGGTAAATCTGGAATGCTGAATTGACGATGGGCTGGAAGGACTTCATCTGCCCGTAAATGGACCTGCGCTGTAGGTGTTTCGTGGCGGTAGGATCGTTCAGGTACAGGACATCTCCCGTTGTCCCGCGCAGGCGCTCGATTTCAAAAGCGTGGTCGTACATTTCGTCTTCGGACATGTACGAGAGAGTAAACTCCTCGTAGCGCTTGATAGGCCGCGGCGTCGGAGTCGGCTCACTGGTCACGGTACGCGGATCACGGCTTTGGTCGATCATCCCCTGACCAGTGCCATAATCTTTGTTTGTCGATGGCTGCCAGGCATAATCCAGGTACAGGCGTCCTGCATCAAAATACCCGTTCGGGCTGGCCGGGTCGGTAATATCAATGCGCCAGTAACGGTAAGTCTGAGGCGTGGCTCCCAGCCAGAGCAGGAACATGTTTTTAGACAACGATCCATATTGCTCATCGGATACGGTTGCAGCCCATGTGGCGTCATAACCCGACTGGTGTGAACGCAGGGGCTTTAGGCCGCTGTCGTATCCAGGCGTAACGGTGAGCGCGGCAGCAGAGGCTGCAGCCCGGACCCGTCCAAAACTGCGGCTGGACCCATTATGAGCGATCAGAGCAACAAGGTTGATCGCCTTGGGTGCCAGCATGTCGATGACGACAAAAGTCGCCGTGGCATCGAGTGACCGCCATACCTTTTTTACCGAACGGGTCTGAAGGTTCGATACGGGCAGAGATCCAGGTGATGCAGACGAGCTGAGAACCGCCTTATCCGACAGGATGGGCGTGGCGATAACAATGTTTTGCATTTATCCCCAGAGTTCCAAAATTGTTGAGTTGGTTTCGGCATCATCAGCGACGCGAGTGACGAGCATATTTTTGCCTGCGTCCAGTCCGTGGCGTGGATAGGTGAGGTTCACGGTATTGCCGACAAAGAGACGGAAATACAGTCCATAAACCGTGAGGCGGTAGAGTTTGCGGGGCTGGCCATATACCCGCTTCATCCGCGTGAGCAACCTTTCCGCATCGGCTTGCAAGGCCAGGGTGGTCTGCACGACCTGCTCGACGAGCTGGGCGTTCTGGGCGCGGGCGGAGAGGTCTTTGCTGCTTAAATAGCGATAATCCTCGGTCACGAAGGTCTTGATAGCATCGGTGGCACCGGATGCGATGTCCGTTGGTGTCTGGACTGTCCATGAAGGCCTGTATCCGACCTTGATTATCTCGGCGGTCGGGATGTTGGCAACCAGTTCGACCCCCTGATCGTCAATCATATCCGGGCCGATAGTGAAAATCGGCGTGCCGGGCGCGTCGATAATCCCGGCGATCATCACGCCCTGACGACTGAACGTCCAGAAACCGAGGGCCGGGCGGATAAGGCTGTCTAACACCACGCGACCCGAAACAGTCTCAGGCAGGAAAGCGCCACACGGTCCGACTTCGACACTCAGTGTGTTAAAGGTTCCGCCGTCGATCTCCGACGAACTGAGGGACCGATATCCAAGTCGGGTTTTAACAATGCGCTGTGCGATGTCACCCACAGTGTTGACATAGCCCCCTGCATTGTCGCCATGGACGTCGGCGGTAATGACGCCGCCCGGGGTGGAACCGAGACGGATGAGTCCGGCAGATAGCTGAGTGTAATACCCCCCAGGAGGCGGTGCCGATGCCGTAATGTCGGAGACATCGCCGGATAAGGTGAGTGCGACGCCTCGGTCGCGCACGGCATCAACAGACAAAATTGACCCGTCATGGACCTGGTAAACAAGCGTGGCGGCGTTCACCAGCACAGGCTCGATGTTATAAACTTCTCCGAAGGTCAGCGGCTTCGGCTTTCCGTTAAGATCACTTGACCCTTCCAGACCCCCAGTGCCTTTGTAGAGGTTTACGTCAAGATTTTGGTCGAGACGTAGGCTGTTGTCGGTGATGCTGATAATGATCTGGTCATCCGTCACATCGATCGAGTTGCATTGCCCCTGCAGAATGGTCGCAAACTGCCCGTAACGGAAGTCCAGCGACCCGGTTTTGATCGTGATGGGGCGGCCTTCCCAGTAATAGGACTGGAGCGCGTCGAGTTCTCCGTCTCCGTTCTGGATGGTGATACTGCCATAGGATGGCTGCCCCTGATCACCGAAGCTGGTGCCTGTCAGGATAGAGATATCCATCTGGAACGAGTTTTCGACGCGAGCGGAAAAATACTGGTTCGCCGGGGCGTCCGATGGCTCGGTGATAAAACCGCGATCTGACAAGAAAACGTTGCTCACGCCACCGCTGAAGGTGAAACCCGAGTCACAGAAAGAATTTGTGCCATACGGGCCATAATCGGCGAACGAGGACATCTTCGCCGGGTCGTAGGGCTTAAGTTCAATGAGGTACATCAGCTGAATGTCGGGGCTCTGTAGCAGGATTTGGAATGGATCTGCGACTGACCGATCATAAGCACCCGGAAGCTGAGAAAAGCTTAACTGGCCAAAAGCTTCGTAGGTCATGCCGTGACCATCATTTTATTTGTCATGCGTTCCATGATTTTACGCATTCTCTGCATTTCGGAGCGCATAGCCTTCATTTCCGAGACGCTTTCAGCTTGCATGTTAATCGACATGGCGTTCGTCTTGACCACATCGTTCGCAACGTTGCCGCTGTAAGCCATCGCGCCGGCGGTGTTGCCAGCGGTCATGACGGAGGCGCCGCGGGAAAGGTTTACCAATTCAGGACCGCGTTCCCCGACCATGGAGACACCGCCCATGGCGCCGCCTGTGCCGTTGGCGTAACCCGGCACGCCCGCAGCATGCGCGATTGCCGTGATGCTTGACCGGACAAAGCTTTCCAGCCCGGCAAAGCTTGTCGACGAGGCGTAAACGTCATGGCCAACACTGAGCAGGTCAGAACCGGCTTTCATGAGGTCCTGCGTCTTGCTGAGATCTCCGCCCTGTGCCTGAGAGAGCAGGGAGCCGAAGTTCGACTGAGCAAGCGCCAAGCGGTCCATAGGGTTCAGACTGGAATCCGCCCCCAGAGCCTGACCGTCAAGGAAATCCTTGAAGGTTTTGGTCATATCCTCCATGGACGCAAACCCGGCTTTTTGAGCCTTCAGCATGTCCTCTTGCGCGTTAATCAAGGCGATACCAGCTTCACGCTGTTTGTCGAAATATTCTGTTATTTTATCAAGCGGCAGGCCGAGCGCCATGGCACGGTTCATCATGTCATTAAGGGAGGCGTTCAATGCGTTAATCTGTGCCGCGACGTTGATTACCGGATCTGCCGTTGCCGCCAGGATTTGCTGCGCCAACTGGATGTCCGCAACAGCCTTATCGATATCGCCAGAGCTGTTTTTCATAGCGATCTTGATGGTGTTTTCAAGTTCGTCTGAAATTCCTGAGAAATCTGAATTCGAGATAATACCCGTCAGGGCGATTTTCACAGCAGATTCAAGATCACTCGCCCCGATGTTGAATTCGCCCTGACCATTCTTACCGGCCTCAACAACGACATTGATGCCTTCGCGACGGGTTTGGCCAATTCCCGCATCTGGCGCAAAGTCCAAGGTTGCGCCGATCATGCTGGCAAATTCATTCACTTTCTGGGCCAAGATCTGCGAAATGCTGGAGAACGCGGCAGCCTGCTCATCATTCGACCCATCAGAGGTGCCAGAGTCGTTGAGGTATTTTCCAGTCGCGTCCATGGTAAAATGGGTGGAACGCGCCATCGAAGGCGCGCCGCTTTTCCCAAACAGTCCGGAGAGTGCCGGCCCGAGGAATGAACCGACGATTGCGCCGACCGGTCCGCCGGCCATGCCGAGGATTGTTCCTATGGATGTGCCGATCGCCCCGCCACCGAGTGCGCCCAATGTCCCGGCCGCTGAACTTATAAGGCCGTTTGAATTACCCAGACCCATCAGGCTGGCGAGACCGCCGCCGATGGCACCATAACCGAGGTTGCCGAACGCCCCTCCGCCGATCGAGGCGGCGTATGACGGTCCCATTGCGCCGTAAGCCTGGCCGGACAGAAGATTGCCAATACCCGAGCCGATCCCGCCGAGGGTGTTGCTGTAAAGGCCGCCATTCAAGAGGCTGCTGCCGATGCTTCCGAGGCTGCTCAGGCTCAGGCCGCCCGAACCGGTCCCGCCGAGCAAGCCCGCATATCCGCTCGTTCCCGAACCCAGAATGCTCGAGGTTGCACTGCCGGAAAGGCCAATGGAGCCACCAACCGAACCGAGAACATTAAGCAGGATCGGGCGAACAGCGGCATCATAGGCCAGGTTGGCGAGGAAAGTTTTAAATGTAGCGCGCATACCCGACAGGAACTTCTTGAATCCTCCCTCAGAGCTTTCGAATGCTCCGAGGAAAGACTTGCGCATGCTGTCATCAATCTCGTTCGCCAGCGCCTTGAAAGCTTTACCGACCGGGCTATCAACTTCAGCTTTAATGCGAAGTTCTTCCATCTTTTCGAGGACGTTCGAAATAGCAGTTTCTACGCCAGCAGCATCCTCGGCGGTTTTGGCCATCCCGCGAGATTCCTCAAGATCCTTGAGGGTATCATTAAGGCGCTGTTGCTCGGTGCGTGCACCATCGATCAGAGATTTGAAATGCTTGTACGAGGCGTCGGCCTCTTTCTCCGCTTTTTTCGCTGCTTCGCTCAGCGCGCCAATGCCAGTGCCACCCTTGGCGGAACCGTCGCCCGCAGGAAAGAAGATATCCTCTATTGAAGATTTACCAGCTTTAACAATGGAGGAGTTTTGTGCAGAAACGGTATTGCGCAGCGCCTGCTCTTTATCTGCTTCTCGTGACAAGGCTCTAATCTTGGACTTTAAACCAATCTGTTCTGCATAGCTTAACTGGCCTCTACCGCTACCCAGCTCGGCTAAAACAGACTCGTCATAAACAACAGGCTCCATGATGCCGGTCGTGGCGATGCTTTGGGGCTTGAACCGTTGAAAGAATTGCTCCACGAAGCCGAGGTTTTGAACCAATAAGCCTACGCGGTCGTTGATATCCTCAAGTACGGTTTTAAAGATATCGGCAAAGCTCGTAACGTTGTCGCCGAGCAGATAAATTTTATCAGAATACAGGGCCAGAGCCACCACACCGGATGATGCGATGGACAGGAACAAGCCGAGAGGGTTCGCAGCCAGAGCAACGGTAAGGGCGCTGACCGAGGTAGCCATTGCCTGAATAAGTGTGGGGATGCTCAGGGCAGCGAGCGCAATGGCGGCCTTGCTGACTTCACCGACATTGTCGGCCAGCGCCAGAAGGGATTGAGCCAGTGTGCTTGAGACACCGTTCGCCTTATCGAAGCCGCCGACCAGCAGCATGACCCGGTCTTTGAGGACCGTTGTGGCGCGACCAATTGTCGGCTCAATCTCGGCCGCAGCGGTATTCAGGTCATTAAAAGCCGGGAGTACCGTGTCAAAAAGCAGCTTGGCGGTGATTTGTCCTTGGCCCGCCATATCGCGCAGCTCGCCGCGCGTTTTACCGAGACTTTTAGAGAGCAGGTTCAGCAGAACACTGTTTTGTTCACTGACCGAGTTGAATTCGTCACCGCGCAAGGCCCCGGATGCGAGACCCTGACCGAGCTGGATCGCCGCGTTTGCAGCTTCCTGCGCGGTTGAGCCTGAAATACGGAAAGATTGGGAAATGGCCTGAGTAAACCGCAAGACTTCGGCTTGCGATCTGCCGAGGTCCTTTGAAGCGAGAGTGTAGCGGCTGAACGCGTCACCGGTTGCGGCAACACTGGACTGGGTTTCCCGAGCGATCTCTGCCACAGCCTTCAGCGCGGTCTTGAATTCCCCGGCGTCATCCGTGACTACCTTGAGGCGGTTGGTCAGCGTTGTATAGCCATCTGCCAATTGAATAATCTCGTGGATACCCAAGGAACCGACCAGGCCGAAGAGCGCATTTTTGGCAAGGTTGGCAGTACGCTCCAAAGACTGGAGCTGCTGGTCGGCTTTCTTTACGGTGCTGGTGGCGCGGTCGCCACTTTCGCCGATGCCATCCAACGCCCGCTTGATAACAGCCGCGTTTGCAGTATCGCCACGAATACCGATGACAATTTCTGCATCATTGCTCATTCTTGGCGGGTTCCTGTTCTAGTGATTCTGCAGCGTTTTCCAAGGCACGGATGTGTGTGACCAGAACATGGAGATCGTCTGGATCGGTGACCCCATGCGTTTGACCCCAGCTTTTGATGCTGCTCCATGGAATGGGCCCGGCGGTCATGCCAGAGGGGCGGTCATACTGAAGGTCTTGATAGGCCATGATGTAGAAGTCCAAACCGGGGAGCAGCTTCGGCATGTTCTTGATGGCGGGTATGTCGGCACCGGCATCAGCCGCGGCTTGAAGTGAGGAGAAATGCTCTCCCCACTTCCTATTCCAGATTAGGACTTCACTGAGTTTTTTGAGTCGGCCTCAATCGCTGCTTTGCGAAAGTTTGCGAGGTTGCTGGCGAAAGCCTGCAGCTCGCGGAACAATTCCGGCAGGTCTGTGAGCATCATAACAACGTTCTCGCGGGTGTACGCAAGGGGTTTGCCTTTGCGGTCCCGCACGTTTTCCCAGCCAACAATGATGGTGTCGGCGAATACCTGGGCCATGAGATTATCGCCCTCGCTTTCCGGCAAAGTGTCGTCAGCCAGTTGTTGGCGTACCGGTGCAAGGGTTTCAGCCAAACACTTGGTGTAAGCCTTGTTGCCGCCGCCGGCGCGTTTGACGAAGATGGAGAATTCTCCCCTTTTAAAAGGGACACCTTTTTGGACCTCGGCGGTTTTATCGATCTCATACAGGGCGTATGGATTTTTACCGTTCGATACTCCAGATACGGCGGTGCTATTAAGGGGAGCGGTTACGGTTTTAGCGGGTTTCTTGGTTGTCATCGGGTTTTCCTCATATCGGGGTTGGCGCAAGAACGGAAGCGGCACCCGATAGGCCGCTCCCGTTCTCGCATAATGATCAATGTAAAAAACGTCCGAGGACGCTATCGGGTAAAACTGATTAAGGGGTGCGGGTCAGGACGGCAGTCGCACCACTGGTGGAGTCGTAGATGGCTTGGAAAGACATCTTGGCCATAACGTCCTGATCTTTGCCGGGGTTTGGCACGCTGCCATCCGTGAATTTCAGCTTCGGAAGGTTCAGGTTATATTTGAGACCCGAGACGCCACCCATGTCGAGCGAGAGGCTGGAAAGCGTGTCGTTGAGGTAAAGGTCTAGGAGGTCCTTATCCACGAAGTACGCTTCAAGGTCACCCGTGATCATCATGGAGCCGTGGCGGATGCCTTTGCTGTCCACCTGCCCGACGACCGGCTGCTGGGCCGCATTGTTCGAGATCTTCAGGTTCAGGGACATGATCTGTGGGCTGGTAACGCCAGTGATAGCCAGGTTCGCGACGTTGTTTGCGGCGTTGATGACCGGGTTGCCGTTGGCTGCGGTATATGTCGCGCCTGTGACGATGGTCTGGGTGGCTGTCATGCCTTTACAGAGGACATCGAAAGAACCGGTCACCTTGTCCTGCGATTTCAGGGAGAGACTCAGACCGGCAACGCGCGTGCCCGGATAGCGGTGGAATTGGTTGCCCGATTCCGCCACCATTAGCTTTTCCAGAGTGTAGCTTTTTGGAGTAACGCCGTTCTTCAGTACGTTGGCCGCCCATGTGTTTCGGAACAGGCCTTCAAACAGGTCGTCATAGCTGCCATAGCTCAGCTCGAACGGGATGCTGCCGCCCGCTTCAGAGCCGACCAGCGTCAGATCAGGAATATTCCCATCCGCGCGGATCTCATCGGAGCTGACGTACTTCTTGTTCGGCTTGATGCTCTCGCCTGTGACGCGCATCGTTTTGAAAACTGGCGTGGCTGGGGTGACGCCGTACACGGTTTCAGCAATGTAGGCCATGCGCATCGAGGAAGAGTCGGTCATGAAGGTCTCCTGAGGTCTGTGGGGTTATGAAATATCGTCGTATTCGAAAAGGGCGAGCGCTTGGGCCTGGTAGTAGCCGTTGCCATCATTCCCCACGGTTTTCGGGTACACTTTCTTGAATGTAATTCCGTCCTCAGATCGGTTCATGAAGACGTCAACGGCGTCCTTTGCTTTGGCGCGGGCGTCGATACCGGCTTTGCCCTGGGGCTGGAACACCTGCACGGTGACGAGCCCCTTACGGCGCTGGCGGTTGTTGCCGGGAGAGCCGATAGATGCCTGATAACCGTCGAAAACTTTGATATTGAGACGGACCCATGTTTTGCCCGATGGTGGATCGAAGTTGGTGTCCTCGTAAGCGACATCCGTTTTCTTGCCCCATGCCTTCGCGAACAGTTTGTTGATGACTGCGACGGGGTCGATGTAAGTCGTCATTCGTTACCCATGATTTCTTTGGTCTGCTGAAGACCGATCGCCACTCCGGTTTCGACAAAGTTAGCGGGTGCTTGGGTGGACGTGCCTTGGTTGAGCCGATTGATGTACGGTAAATTATTCGAAATATAGATGACATCACTCATCTTATATCTGGCCACGGCAGCGAGAGCTTCGTTTGTGCCGTCAAAGGTGTAATCGCCCTTCTTATCTTTGGCGTTATGAACGCCCGCCTCAGGATTGACCAGCTGCACGTCAACTAGGTTCAGGTCAATATTCCAGTTTGCCCTAGCGCGGCCTGTATCGACAGGGGTGGCCATCACAACTTCGCGGAAAATGGAGAGACCCGCCGTGCGTACCGCTCTATTCATCCTGTCCACCACCTTTTTTTGATAGGCAGCATCAAGCTGTTCTTTGAAAGAGGTCATTTCCGCGCCTGCACTGTGTAAAGGATTGCGGTATCACCAGGCTGCAGGGGCGTGACATTGATGATCTGGTAAACCTCATCGCCATCCAGCACCTTCATCGTATTATCTGGCTTTAGGCTTAAACCCTTGGCTGCGATCAGGATGCGCATGTCCGAGGCTTGAATGATTTCGCCATCAATCTGATTGGTCCTGAATTGTGTGAGCAGTCCCTTCGTGGTCATCAGCACCTCTGCGCCTTCGACCATTTGATTGTTTTCCGGGTCATAGGAACCGACCGAGGAATAAATCAGGGATATGGTCCGACCTTTTGCCGTGATCGCCTTGAGGGCCTGTGCTGTTGCGCCGTCATAAGCCCCCATCAAACCCGGACCACCCTGCGATTGATGGACGGACCGCGTAGGTATTTCTTAAGCAGCCCGTCTACAGCTGGGCGAACAGTGCCGACAGGAGCGCCGTCCATATATTCGGTTTCAATAACATCGACCTTCTCACGTTTGATCGCGCCGCCACGTTCAAGGACGGGGTTCAGGTCGGCAGTCAGCGCTTCCAGTGCAAGCAGGCATACAGCGTGCTTCACGAGCGCAGGGACCACGTTGGAGGCGACAACGGTGCATTTCCGGGGCCAAGCCAATGACTGGGTGTCGGAAACGACTTCGCCTGTCCAGCGGCCGTCATAATTCTGGGTAATGTAATCCGTTGCCTTGATGAGGGCGGATTGTTTTACGGCGTCGGTGCCAGCCCATTCGGCATTTCCACGGTCGAGATGGTACGCGTCAGCTTCGGCAACAGAAACAAGGCTGTTTGCATCTGCGACGTTGGTGCCATTCTCGACCGTGAAAGCCATGGGTTAAGCCTTCGCTTTGAGGTGGGTTTCGACGTCACCTTTGGTGATGATGCCGTCTCTGCCTGTACCGGTGAGGGTGGTCAGATCAACACCTTCAGCGGCCGCCAAGGAAATAGCGGCGTCGGTTGCGTTACCCTCTTGAGCGCCTTTTTTATCGGCATCATCCTTCTCATCGTTTGGTTTCTGGTCTCCCAGAATGCGAATGACTGCATCTTTCAGAGCTTCATCGCTTTGTAGTCTCGCGAATTCCGCGCTTTTGTTTACGAGGAAATCAATCATCTGCTGACGGGTCATTTTTTCCGGGTCTTCCGGCAGGACGGTATTGACCTCATCCTCTTTATCGGCAGCTGACGCGTCTGCCTTTTCGGCGATCAGTTTTGCACGTTGGCCGCGGATATCGTCGCGGTCCAGAACTTCATCTTGCGGTGCCATGGGGTGTTCCTCTCAAATTTCGTGGGTGGGAAGGCGAGAAAGGGGGCTTTGAGGCCCCCTTCCGGTTACCGGCTTAGGCCAGTTTGTATTTAAACTGGACGATACGGATCGCTTTAGGATCGTAAACGCGGGTCCAGTTCGTGGTCGTGGCGACCTCGGCATTCGTCGGGGTTGGGCCAGCAGGGGTGCCGATCCATTTGATCCCGCGAGGGTGCATAACCCATTTCTTACGGTTGACGATATACTCCATACCGCCGCCCTTGAGTTCCTGACGCTCTGTGGCAGCAGGAACCTTCGGTGTGCCCTCCGCATAGGCGATTGCACCCTTTGCGAACAAGTAAGACGTATAGGTGCCGCTGGCGACGGGCATACCGTCATCTACGATCAGAGTTTTGCCCTGATAGGTCGGGATGGTGGCCTTGCCCTCACTGTCCAGAGCGTAATCGATGAGATCCTGCTTCTTCATCAGATTGAGCGTGGCGGAGTGAATTGCCATAGCGACGAGCGCATCCTGGTGGTCACCCAGCAAGCCGGTGGCGTCGATAAACGCTTCGCCGTCGAAGATCTGGGCGCCACCGGTCAGGGCGGAGATATCCAGGACGTTCGAGGCCATGCTTGCAGCACCCATGGCACCGGCCAGGGTGGAAATGAGAGCGGCTTGCATACGGCGTACCCAGTAATCGGCAAAGCGGTCAGCAATGGCACCCATCGGATCATCACCAGCCAGTTCACCGGAAAGGTCGGAAGCACCGAAGACCTGCGCGCGGAAGAAGACAGCCGCGACATCCTGATCGGTAGCGATCGAGTTGATCACGAGATCGGTGGTGTCATCGATCAGCTGCTCGGTGCCGGTCAGATCTTTAAAGAATGGCAGATGGACGGATTTACCGCCGCCACTGAGGGTGGTTGCGACATCCTCATCGGCGCTGACATCCTCAAGAATGCCCGAAACGAAAAGCAAGGATTTCTCGACGGTACGCTGAATGACGTATTTGGCCCAGTGTTCCGGGACCAGCATGTTAGAAAGCAGGGTAGCTGTCATGGTTTTCTCTTTCTGTAGTTGGTTTTAATCATCGCCCCCTGCCACTGGTTCGGAGACTTCGGTATTCTTGCAGGTCACTGACCTGCGGATTTACTTTGCGCCAGCGGCTGTCTTGAGCTGCTCGGCCTGTTTCGGGTTGGCCTTCTCAATCCTCATCTGTTCGGTGAGATTAAAGGTGTCTTTTGCCCATGGATTCTTGCCTCCGCCGGCAGCTTTCTTGCCGCCATTGGCATCGCCACCGGAATTTTGTGCTGCTGCAACGTAGTGGGCACCTTTTTCGGTAGCCGCCCACGTTTTGAGGTGGTCAACAACCGGCATACTCTCAATGGTCGCGATTGCATCATCACCTTCCATGGTGACGGTTACTTTGTCGCGGAACATGGCTTTTACTGCGTCCACGAATTGCGGTGCGATTCCTGCGTCTGCGATAGCGTCGGCTATAGCGCGGTCACGCTGGGTAGATGTCAGGACCTTGCGGGCCTGATCACGCTCACCGGCAATTTTCTCTTTTTCGGTATTGTGGGCCTTTGTCAGGCGTTCACGCTGTTCAGCCAGGCGTTGCTCGATGTTGACATTGCTGCCCGCGCTGTCCTTCAAGCGGTGATATTCCTCGGAATCGAACTCGGCGGGCACATCAGCGAACCGGGCCTTGAGATTGTCGAATTCCGTGGTCTGGGTCTTCTTCTCCTCACGGACACGGTCCAGAGCAGATTTCAGGGCTTTGGTGTCGGGATGCTCCTGCACGCCTTCGATGGAAAGAACGAATTTTCCGTCTTTTTCGGTGTAGAAGCCTCTAAGGTTCTCATCGACGCCCTCGATACTATCGAGAACAGCTTTGATTTTCATGATCGGGTCCTTTCGTCACTGACGATTGTTGCGCCCAAATTTTGGGCAATAAAAAACCCGCCGGGATGGCGGGTTATCGGGTGAGGCGTCGCGGTGTTCTACTTCCGCGCGTTCCTAATGTTCATGGCGATGCTTTCGGCCTCGGGATCGGGCGGATCGTTCGGGTCTATTGGCCTAAGAGTGGCTTCATATTTTTTGAAGTCCTCAAGAATTTTCTGCTCAGCCATGCTTAGTTTCTTTTTGGTCATTTCTCGATCATCCGCACTACGGTTACGCCTGCATCCTCTTCAATCGAGAGGATTTTGAATTCTGTGCCCGCGGGAAACAGCACCTCGGTTTCAGCTTTGCCAAATCCCGAGAAGCCTTCGATCCTGCGTCCAGATCTTGATTGTACCATAAACCGCACGTTTCCGGAAAAGTCAGCGCCTTTTACAGAAGTGCTCATAAAGCCGTTATCGACGTATGCACCGATGGCTGCCATGTCCGCAATCATATCGGCATCAAGAAACGTGTTTCGGCTCACATAACCGGAGAAAACGGGCAGTTTTGCCAGACCAGCGCTCAAGGTGCTGGCAAAGGCCGAAACCCGGGAGATGTTCTGGGCCTCGTCCGACCGTAGCGCACGGTTAAGGGGCGCGTGTTTGTCGCGGGTATAGGCCTGAACGGCGACCAGTTCAGCCTCAGACAGGTTTCTGCGGGTAGCGGAGTTCTCGGAAAGGGCGTCATGAGCCATTTCCTTATATTCTTCGTACTGGCTTTCACCCAGATATTCTTTGAACTGCTTCTCGGTGGCGAGTCGTGCCGCTTTTGTCCGGGCAGCCTGGGGGCCGAATACGTCTTCAAAGGTTTCGCCGTCACGCTGGCGCAGCTGCTCGAGGCTGTACTGGTTACCCCGCGCATCAACGAACTGATCGACCTTCATGCCGCCTTCGCGGAAAAGCTTTGCTTTCGAAACGCCAAGGATGTCCTCTTGGACAGTGGGCGGCTGCATTTTCAACCAGTCGTTATAGTTCAGGTCGCCCGGCACCTGACCGTTCGCGCTGGCGCGGGTACCTTTCGTGGTTGTCGGTCCCAAGTATGGGATTTTCCGTGACCGGCAGCGGAAATGCGCGGGACACGCGGGACCTTTACCTACCTTGAAAATCTTCTTATCGAGCGCCTGGCATGTTGGCGTGGTCCGTCCGTCCAGTGTAGAAATCCACTGTTCCCCTTTGACGATATCGGCATTGGCCAGCATCAGCTCAGTGGTCGACCGGTCGGCGGTATGAGCTATGGCAGTGCGGACGACAGAATCCACATCGCGACGGGACGCTTCCAGAATGCCGTCCGAATAACCTTTGGCACGGGTGCCGCGGATCTGCCTGATGATCTGGTCTGTTGTGCGACCCTCGACGATACCCAGCTGAATGGCTGTCTTTACCCGTTTGCCATCGGCCTGGCCGAGGTCTTCGAACCATTCCTTGAGCAACCTGCCTTGGAATGGCTGGGCTGTGGTCACGGCGCGTAGTTGCGATAAGGAGGGTTTAGTAAAGTCAACCTTGACCATCGGGGCTAAGGCCTTTTCCATCATTCCGGCCTGAAAGTCGGCTTCGTAGATAGCGAACTCACTCAGTTCGTTGCGGGTCTCATCGAATACCAGCTTATAAAGTCCGACGCGCGATGCGCCGATTTCGTCCTTGAGCACAGACAGGCGCTTTGTCTGTTCGGGACCAATGTCGTAACCCCGGTTGGTGATGGTGGCCATCCGCGCGCCAATCTGGGCGGCAAGGTCATCCTCTGCGCGGTTGAGTAGGGCGATAATCTTCCGGACAGTGCCGGTCTTGTATCTTTCCAGCCAGTGCATGTGCTGCACGCCGGAATCGAACAGGGTCTGGTTGACGGTCATTCAGGATCGTCTTCGGTACCGATAACCCCGAGTTTTGGTCCGTCTGCTTCGCGTCGGCTTTTCTCGTCTTCGAAGGTCACGGATTCATCGAAGATCTCTCCCTGCTGAAGGGCGTCGAAAAATGCCTCATCACTCATGGCGCCAGCCTGCCACGCGCCAACGAGGGCTGTAAGCATCTGGGCATCAAGCGTTGTCGGCAGGAAGTCGAGGTTCAGGCTAAATGTCACCTTGTCGGCGGGGATACCAGCCCACTCGGCTGCAAATTTCCATGCCTTTTCGATCTGCATCGATACCGAGCGAGCGATCGAGGAAAGTACGCTGTTTTCACCACCGCGACGGATACCCGCAGTTTCGGCAGTTTCAGCGGCCTTCTTTTCGGGAGCAATCAAACGGGCACCGAGGGCGGCCATCTGGTTTTCCTTACGGTCCATCAGCTTTTCGAGACTAGCGAAACCCTCCTGGCCACACTGCAAGAATCCGACCTTGGAATTCACATCTGGCAGGATCCAGGCGGTGTTCGAACCGATGGTCAGAACGTTCAGCGGGTCACCCTTCTCATCGGTGCCGCCCTCCAAACCTGTGACGTAAGGTGTCGGTTGGCCGGCGACATGGGCACCATTCTCAAGATCGGCACTGTTCCGGAAGTGCGACAGGTTGACGATGGCGAGATCCTCGATCGGCGGGTCCTGAATATTGCAGTCTGGCTCTTTTGGTGCGAGGAACCAGAAGGGAATGTCGGTGAGCGCCTTGCCATTCATCAACGGCGTAATTGGCTCGCTCGCTGTCCACTGGCGCTTTGTCCGCGTCCACAGGATCTGAGTATAAACGCCGCTATCCAGACTGAGTTGACGGATCTGGGATGGAACGTCTTCGATGTCGTTCACAGGCTCGGCAAGCCAGATGTTCACGGTCTTGAAGACGTTATCAACCCGGCGCTGTTCCCAGTTATAAATGTTTTCGGCGGTGTAATACGCAAAGTATGGTCGGGCACCGCTTTTGGCAACTTCGGCAACCGTAGGGACCGAGCCATCTGCTCTGGGCTTTTGGTTCGGATGATCTACAAGGATTCCGCCGCGCGCCGTGGTGATGACTTCACCGACGCATGTCCGGGCAAAACCCTCAAGGCTGTGACCGCCCCGTGAAATGTCCTGGGCCCATGGCTTCATACTGTCTGGCATGACGACCATCGGCTTCTTGCGAAAAACAAGGCCCTCCATGCCCTCGACGGTGCGGCCCGTGGCATTGAAGTAGGTGGCCCGCAGTAGGTAGGCCTTGTAATCCTGATCAGTCTGCCCACTCAGGCGGGGAAGATACGCCTCACCCTCCTTGTGAACAGCCCGCTGACCAGTCTTCGCGGCGCGACAATCCTTCCATACGCCATACATCTCATCATAAGCCGGATGCTTGACGTCTGGTTTAGGGGTGCTGGGATTGGTCATAGGCCTCTGATTTGTGCTGTTCCGGCGACACGTTTGACGACCGGATACTGGTGATTGATGAAATAACCCTGCGCGTCCAAGGTATGGTCGAACCCGCCGCTTTTGTCGGGCTCGCCGTTTTTGTCATAGGCCTGTTGCTCAAGGCTTTCAGTCAGCTTCGGGCACATATCGGTATTGACAAGCCATCTGCGCTTTCCGTCCGCATTCAAGATCATGCTGTTCATCGACAGCACCCGGTCCTTAACAGCAGGATTTGTGCTGTTTACGCGAACCGTAAACCCTGCCTGGCGGAGCAGAGAAAGGTCGCTTTCGCTGGCATTGACCGATTTGTGAGCCTGACCGCTGGCATCGGGATAAATAATGATGCTGCGCTTCGGGAAACGGTCCTTGATTAGACGGATCATTTCCGGCGTATCGCGCACACCAGTAAGCTCGTAAACCGAAACAGGCAGGGCGTCGCGGATGACGTTAAAGATGGCCGTCATGTTCATGACATTGAAATCCATGCCTATCTGCAGGGGCTCCGTATCGTTCATCACGACAGACGAATGGTTTTTCCTGCGATCAAAGCCCGGATAGACACTGCCGCTCGTCAAGTTACAGAACTGACCGCGCAGATAAGCATCAATCATCTGTGGCGGGTAGGATGCCAACAGGGACGGAATGTAATCATCGGGCAGGTTGAGGGCATTGTCGTAAGTGCTGGCCTGTACCATTCCGTACATGGTGGACAGGGCAGGTTTCTCTAAAATCTGTTTATAGAACTGCTGATAGACGAACTTGAAGCCCTCAGGCGTGGTCGTGACATCAATGCCATTCAGCAACCCGGGAACCTTGTAACGCATCCGGGCGATGATCTTCCGCCAAGCCAGGGCAGCTTTATCAACCTTCAGCAGGTCCATCTCATCGACCAGAGCCTTGCCGATCTTGAAACCGACAATCTCGTTTGCCTTTTCCATCGATCGGCAGAGCACGGTTCCGCGATACTGGCGCCCGTAAAAGAGCGTGACCTCTTTGTTCGTCTCGTGGACCTTTGTCCGCAGACCCCAGTCGAAGGCGACCTCATCTATGGTCGGGTAGAAAATGTCCCGGATTTGGGCATAGGTGGGCGCGAAGTATCCGGCGTTTACCTTGGGCCATTCCCAAGCGTGTTGGCACAAACCCGCACAGCCTGCCCATGTTTTGCCGGAACCAAACCCAGCGACGTAGGCCTTGAATTTATGGGGCAGGGCAAGGAATTGCGCCTGCGGGACATTAAGTCCGGGCATCCGGTGCCCGAGCGTCTTTCACTTCCACGACAATCTTGACTGGCGCGACAGGAACATCCTCGTCAAAGCCATCAGGCTCTTTCCGCCATTTCTTCGACTGTCTGTTACGCAGCCACAGGGAAGCAGCTGGGGTGTCCGGCGGGTAATGCTTCGTGATGGGCGTGATGGTGATACAGCCTTCATAGCTAGAAACGTGAACGTCAGGGTGAGAATATCCCCTGGCTCTTTGGTACAATCCATCTGCGACCTCGGCATCCGCAATTGCCTTCCCGCACGTGATGGACTGTAAAAACTCTGGAAAATCAGTTTTCCAATTATTGATCGTCTTCTCGCAAACGCTGAAAAATTCAGCCAATTCAATGTCCGTATACCCAAGCAGACAGAGCTTACGAGCCTGTTCCGCGTACTCGTCGCGATAACTGGAGGGGCGACCGGGTTCTTTGGGCTCCTTGGTGGTGTTCTTAGCCATGGGAATATCATGAGCACTGCTCATGCCTCTGAGGGGTTTTGCATACCGGAAACTTTCCGGGATGAAGGTCCGCGCTTCCGCTATTCAGCTAATTGATTACGCCGGGGCTGTTGACCTGTTTGGCACAGGCGAAATGTCCAGGGCACCTGTGAGAAGGCATAGTCGGCATTTGCCCCCAAGCGCGGCGGGGGATAAAGGAGGCGGCGACCTGTAAAACTGTGTGGTTCAAAAAAGGCCCGGGTTTTAAGCCGGGCCAGTTGAACAGGGAGGTTTCACGTCTGGAGACGTAGGGTCTGGGAAGACCCCAACGGCGTTGGCGCGCCGAACTGGGTTAGATGTAAATGGCGGTGTGGTCTTCGCTGCGCAGGGCCCAAAACTGTTTGTTGGCAATGACATCGATAACTTTGACGACTGTTCCACCACGCTTTGTGTTGCAATTGACGGCAGCCACTTTGGAATCATAACGGGTCAAGATAGTCTCCATGAAAAAACCCGCCAGCGAGATCGCGGCGGGGTGAAAATATTCGGCGGGCGTCAAGACCCATGTTGTCTTAAACATACAGGAGGCCTAGGGTAGGGGTCAACACCAAAATCAAATCTAAGGAGACTTATTTTGCATTTTATCGAACTCACGCTGAAGAAACACGGCCGCTCGCTGATGATGAACGTGCCACATATCAGCGCTATCTATCAGTCCGCCGACGAGCAGGGCGAAGGCACCTATATCAGGATGGGCGAAACTGAATATCTAGTGAACGAAACCTATGATGAGGTATGGGAAGAAATTCTCGAGACCTTCCCGGGTTCATAGCTTAATCCCAAAATGCGTAACGAGCGCCCGTAATCCGGTCACCAGTTTTCTGGTCCGGATTACGGTGGCGGCGTAAAGATCATTCCCGCACACATCCCAGACGACATCCTTTTCCTGCCCGTCCATGACAGCCAAAGCCTTGTTAAGGGCGATCTTGGCATCGGTGCTGGCCAGTGTCGGCTCCTGCCCCATCCGGCCGGTGATGAAATCCCCGTACATTGCCGTGGTACGCGGCAGCTTCCCGGCCAAGAAATGCAGCCAGGCGAAGCGCAGCCCAGCATCGTGCATTTCTTTCGTGATGGTTTTGGCTCCCAGATACCAATCCAGCTTACAGGTCTGTTTGGCCTTCTGACGCACCTGAATGACCTCTCCATTCTTTCTGAAGTCATCGACGGGCTCGATTGTCATACCGCCATCCTGCCGCATGCGTTCCGGGGTTGCGAACTCGGACGCCTTAATCAGATTAGCCTGCGGCTTTTTCTTGCGCTTGGTCATGGTGTTTCCCCGTTTCGTTGACTGTGATTTTCAGGTCTTTGCCGAATAATTCTTTGAGTGGTCTGCTGAAGTTGTTGGAAATGTGTGTGGCCTTGAACCTGGTGGAAGCCTGCAGTTCGTGCGGGCCTTCTCCGGAAAGGTCCATTTCAGCGTCCGCGAACCAGGCGGCGACCGCTGCATCGCCGATGATCATGGCCAGGCTTTCGTGCCAGCGTTGGAATTTGGTGGTGTCGATCGGTTTGGCGGTGGCTACCTGCAGCTCCGGGTCCAGATATCGCTGATCGCTGAGCCACTTCTGCGGCATCGGGATAAACCTCGATGCGATCTTTTCGTCATCGACCAACCGGGCATACGCGCGAGCTGCCGCAACCATCTGCTCGGGTTTGGCGCCCTTGAACATGATTTCGTTGGTAAACTGCGACCGAGCGCCGCCGACCCCGACGCGCCGCGGGTAAACGTCCCAGAACTGTTTAAACCAGTCCGGCTCATCGGGATTTGTTCCGCGTGAAACTTTTGGGACAGTCGGAGCAATCACACGCCCCCCCTTGGGGGTAAGGGGGTTCTTTCTTTCTGTTTCTGTATCTGAGTCTGTATCTGGGACCGTTACACCCGTTTCAATCTGTTTCTGAAACGTTTCATTGAGCGTTTCATCAAAAGATGCCGCAGATTTCTGCGCTTTTTTCTCCCGATGTTTTCTCACGCGCTCAGTTGAATGGTCACCGATGTATTGTCTTTTCTCCCAATTGGCGATGCGATCATCGATAATCATGGGGTCCGGCTGTTTCTGTTTCATCGCGTCTGTTACTGAAACGACTTGTAACGTTTCAAGGTCGAATGCGACGGAAACGGTTTCATGATCGAAGCCTGAAACGTCGCCCTCATTGGCGCTGGCCTCCTCAAGGAGCGCAACCCATATCGCCAGCACGACAGGAATCGGCTGGCCGGATTTGCGGGCAACGGCCCTGAACTTCTGGTCTGAGTGGGTTCCTTGGTGAAATTTAAACCATCTGCTCATGTTGGCCTCTTTCCGAAAAGCTTTTCCGCAATGTTCTGCATGTGCTGGCGATCGAGGTGGTTAATCACCCAGTCCGGTTTCACCATGACGGTGCCGGTCTGCTGCCAGAGTTGTGATGCCTTGCGGCGGATTTCGTCCTCGTCCATGGGGGTGACGGCTTGATGGCGCTGGAGGGATGTGCGGATACGGGTCTCGGTCATATCAAACTCTCCTGTGCGGAATGATCTGAGGTTTCGCGCGCCGGCGGAACTGTAAGGGTGCTTACAGGATCCATGTAAATCAGTCCGAATTGTCCCCGCGGGAAGGGAATCATTTGTACACCACCGTAAATTGTGTTAAGTGTTCCGGAACACAGACAGGAGACAACATGACCCAAGGTTTTTGGATGGCGATAAAAATCGTCGAGCGGGCGAACATCAATGCGCCTACCGGTATCGATAAATTGTATATTCTGGACGCTTTGCACGCTCCGCCTGGTTGGCTGCCTGCAGGTGGCAACACTCTTGAAGAAGCGAAAGAGCAAGCGCGTCAGGACTACATAAAACATAGGGATGCAGGCGTTCCCGTCCCCCACCTGCTGGAACTCACAATTGCGAGACCAGTGATTGAATGCGTATTTATTGAGATTGACTAATCTCATACCGGCACCCCATTTTCCCTGAGCATGCTCTGCAGATTGTTCACTGCGTCCTGTGGCGATTCCCCGAGCAGCACATACGATTTGAACCCGAGTGCCCCGAGTAGCGCAGACCTGAGCTGCTGGGCCTTGCTGATAACACCCGTCATAGTCTTCAGCTCGACAAAGATGGTCGTGCCCCCCTTGATCAGGATGCAAAGATCAGGTTCCCCCGTCCTCATTCCCTGCGCCTTCAGGCTGGCCGCTGAGTAAACGCTGCGCTTGGCCTCGTTGGGGCTGTGGCTGAAGGTGAGCATCCCCAGACGTTCCAAGGCCATGAGGTAAGCCGCGCAGGCCTTTTGTAGGTCGCGCTCTTTCCATGGCATTGCCGCGTTGCTGGGGAAGCTCATTTTCATGTTAATCCAGACCCACCGCGCCCTTGTAGACTACGATCAGGGCCTCTTCCTCTTGGCGCTTCTCGACGTCCATTTTCCGCATACGCACGATCTTGCGCATGATTTTAGGATCGTAGCCGATGGCTTTGGCCTCGCCGTAGACTTCTTTGATGTCCTCGGCCAGTTCGGATTTCTCTCCCTCCAGACGCTCGATGCGTTCAATGAACGAACGGAGGCGGGCGTCTTGCTCGCCCTGTTTCGGGAATGGTTTGGCGGCATTGTCCTTGCCGGAGTTGTGGCCGATGCCAGGTTCTTTCTCACTCATGCTGCTATGCCTTCTTTTCGGAGATTTGTTCTTCGGACCAGTCGGACACCCCCCCCGTTTCCTTTGCCTTCGCGAGATCGGCACGCATGTTTTTGGCAACCAAACCGCTTTTAGTCTTCAATACCTCTTGGCGACCGCTGCGGTAATTAACTGTGAAATTGAATAACATTGATGTTCTCCTCTGTTTCGAAATAAGAGACGAGCGGGATTCGAACCCGCAACCTTCAGACTTGTCCGCCGCTCCACCCTTGAGCTTCCGTCTCACTCGATGCCCCCCCTGCGAGGCCATCTGGCGAAGCGATTACGCTGCGCGGGCGATTTTCACCGCTCGGGTTTTGCCTTTTTCCGTCAGGGTTTCGAACGTCACGTTCTCGCCCTCGGACAGGTTTTGAATTCCGGCATCTGTCAGATCATTAGCGTGAACGAACACATCGCCCTCACCATTATCCTGACCAATAAAGCCGTAGCCTTTTGTTGGGTTGAACCATTTCACAGTACCTTTTGCCATTTATCACTCCTTGTGTTGGCAGTTGATCAGAACAATTTGCCCTGAATTTCGCTTTCACCCCGGCGCAGAGCTGCCTCTGACCATTTGGTAAGTTTGTTTGCCGCTGAAGCCAATTTCAGGGCTGAGGACGCCAGCACAACGCTAACGAGATTGAACGTGAGTGCTCTCAATACGCGAGCCGTGCTCAACCGCTTGTCGGATGTCATTTCTCAGTGCCTCCTGGCGTGTTTGGATTTCTTCTAAACGTGCGACAAGGTCGCTTAACATGGGATTGGTTTGGGACTGAAGCGCCCCGGTGATACGCGTCAGTTCTTCGCCCCACAAACGACACTGACGGTTATAGAACAGGCTCTTGACGCGGCTTTTGCGTATTCCCGTACGCAATGCCACGCGGAAGAACCATGCTTCGCGTGAATCGTCCTTGGAGAAAGGAACGATAGCCTGAAGAGTATTGCGCATAGACACATCACCGGCTTGCATGGCGTGTCCTTCCTTTTCCAGATTTGGAAAAGTGAGCGCAAATTTTTTTCACATCTGGAAAACCAGACGATTTAGAAACTGGGTTATGAAACAGAAACAGACAGACCGAGTTATTATTCCGTTCCCGATACACCGTGCCGCTGGCGCGAGACAGGCTCCCGGCATGCCGGCGGTCAAGTTGCGCCACGACCTGCTGTCGATCGCGAATTACCTTGAAACCTGCGCGGACGATACGGACTATCCGTTGTGGATGCGCAGCATGGCGGCGGAGGTGCGGCGTGTTATTAAGCACAGCTGAGTGGGCGGGCCGAGATTCGACTCCCGCGCCCGCGCACTTTACAATGCCGATTCTCACATACAGCATTGAAAGGAAACAACGATGAACGATATTCAGGCAGCACTTGCCCTTTTTGGTATAATTGCCCCATCGATCGAAGGTAAAAAACCGGAAGACATGATCCAGATTTTTGAAGCTTGTCATACAAGCGTCATGAAGGTTATGCGATCCACTGACTAAAAAGCAGGATAAGCTCATTGGAATGGCCTCCTGCGGAGCGTCGCTGACATTTTGTTGAGCGTGGTATTGAGTGTTTTTAACAAATGGCAGCACCAGAGCAGGACGGCCAAGGCCACGACCAGGTAGGCTGCGGCAAGTGCAAGGATGGAGAAGGCGAGAGTTCCCATGGTCATGCGGTCACCCCTGAGAAAAAGTCCTCCAAGGTGACCTCGCCTTTGGAAGCTTTCTTGTATGCCTTAGCCAGGCGCACAGATCCGGTTTTCTTACCGCCCTCGACATCACAGAGATATCCAGGAGAAAAGCCCAGCATTTCGCCGAGTTTTTCAAAGGAGAGGCCCTGTTTTTCGCGCCATGCTTTAGGTTTCATAACGGAGATATTCTCACATAGAGAATTACTGTCAACTATAAAATTCTCTATAGGAGGATGGAGCCCACAAAAATGCAGTGTTTAACTTCTCTTATGGAGAAAGACCTTTCGCTCGACATCGGCCGCCGTATCAAGGAAGCCCTCAAACTTCAAAAGAAAACTCAGGCCTGGCTTGCCGCCGAGGTTGGCATGAAGGAAGGGTACCTGAGCGAGCTCATGACGGGTAAAGAAGGAAAGCGATGGAATATAGACCACATTGCAACTATCGCCGGCGCGCTTGGTATCCCTGAATGGTATCTTCTTGTTGATGTAAAGACGGTCATCGACACCAAAGACCGCGAAATTATTAGCAGGTACGCTGCCTTGTCGGATGACCTTAAACGAGCCGTCGATGCGATCTTATTTGGGAAATGAGTGAAAATCTTCCTGACAAGGCTGCACCCCGCCAGATTGGCGATCCTCTTTATGAAACGACTGTTTTAGACACCCGCGACTTTCTTGTAAAAAAAGACCAGGCGAACTGGGATAAATTGGACGAAGTGAGTAAAGCAGAACTATTGGATCATGCTTATACCGTGGCACACAAGATCGTCCGCGCGGCACTCGAATTGATCGGAGACAAGTCGCTTGCAATAGCCATTGAAGATGGGTCGTTAGCCCAGGCTATAGTTGAATTTCTACCAATGCCGAAATTCAAAATTAGGGTTGTTTTGAACGACAAAGAGATAAATCCTGACGATTATTTGGAGATATAAAGTGAAGCTGCCCGGCGCGGGAACACCGGGCAGCGCAATAGAGGGCAGTGGGGTGCTATCTATTGATTTCGTTCAAGTATTGCTCTGAGAGCACGCGGGAATCGTGCTGCGTTTCGCGATATAGGGTCCAGAACGCACCTAATCTCGCAGAAGACAGCTTCAAATCCTGCCGAAGTGCATATCTGCGGTACAAATCCCGTTCCGCCTCCAGCGCGGCTTTGATTTTACGATGCTCGCTAAGAAGGTCCCGAAGCTGGCTTCTCCAGTTTCCGAGATTGTCGTTTATTGCCTTGATATCCAAAAACGAAGGCAGGGCAGTCTCTCGGTCGACCAGACCGAGAATTGTCTTTAAAGGCATATTCCCTCACACATTTACTCAAGTTTTTTGAAAACCCACACAGTTTTCTTTATTAGGACAAATACCAGCCAGAGTTGCCATATGTCAATCATTTTTATTGTGGCGAATATAAAATATATTCTATAATGTAAATGGCATGAAAATATCAGGTTCTCAGATTAAAGCGGCGCGGGCGTTATTGGACTGGTCAATGGATGACCTGCACCAGCGCACCGGTATGACACAATCCGCGCTCAGCAATATCGAGAACGAGAAAAGCCGCACCCGTCAGGAATCTATCGACAACATCAGCAGGGTGCTTATGGCGGAGGGAATTCATTTCACCAGTCACGGCGTGGAGTTGCTGCAGGATGCGGTCATCACTCTGGACACATACATCGACCTCTTGGACGATATCCAGGCGCGCAAACCAGCAGAGGCGCTGTTTATGAACGCGGATGAGCGCAAGTCGTCACATGAGGTCACAGAGAAAATGGACGAGCTGCGCCAGGCCGGGATCAAGACCCGGCTCCTGATGCCGATGGATTGCGACGTCACGGCCGGCGACCCACAACAATACCGCCGTTCTGATTTACTGGCGGCACGGGATGTCACTGTGATATATGGCGGCCGTGTAGGTTTCTGGACACCGAAGGGTGTTTTATTGATGATTAGCGAATTCCTCGCAGAGGACTATCGCAAACAGTTTGAGGTTTTTTGGGATCATGCCAAACCGCTATAAGGCCATTGTAGACAACCCGCAGGGCGTTAAGGATGTGATCCTGATCGTTTGCCCGCCCTCGCATGACCAGCAGGGCGCGAAGTTTGCAGCGACCATGGAGACAATCCGCGCGCAGTTTAATCTGCAGGCGATTTGGTTGGCCGATTCCCTCGATCGGCATAACTCAGGATCAGTTTTAAAAGCCACCCAGCGGGGCGACGATTGGCTACAACGCCATGGAGGTCTTATTCAAGGTATTCCGGTACATCGCTGGGCCGAGGTGCGCAAGCATCCCGATTTTGAAATGAAATATGCTGAAATCAATCGTCTCTATGTCTCCTCGCTCGAGGCAAGAAAAGCCGTCGATGAGATCTGCGCGCGTCAGGCGAACATTATTGCTGCGCGGGTGATTTCTAAAGGGCAAACTCCGGATATTACTGACCTGCAACGCCGGTGCGTAAGTTACATGCTAGAGGAGATTGCGGGCCTTTCGATCATCAGGAGCCATACTGATGCGCCCGAAATCTATCCGGGGGATCATTTTGCCTCCCCAGAGGTTTTTCACGGTCTTGCGCGAATACCTTTGAAAATACCTCCAGTGATGAAACTAACGTTTTCCAGTAAAATTCAGCAGAAAACCTTGAGAATTCCGACATAAATCTTGACCGCTTGACTATTTCCGAGTAACGTTTAAGTTACTGTTAAGGAATGTCCGCTATGATTGAATTGAAGGTTTACAGAAACGCGTTCGGAAAAGAGCCCTTCACCGAATGGTTAAACGGTCTTCGCTCCAAGGCTGCTCAGGCACGTATCGCTACTGTGCTGATGCGGCTTCAGGCTGGGAACGCGGGCGACTGTAAATCAATTGGTCATGGCGTGCAGGAGATACGGGTACACATGGAGGCCGGCTACAGAGTTTTCTTCGGACACGATGGTCAAGAATTGGTCATCATTCTAGCGGGAAGCGATAAATCGGACCAAAAACGGGAGATTATAAAAGCGATTAAATACTGGCAAGACTACAAGCGGCAGAAGGCCGGGGGTAGCCAACATCAAGGAGGATGATATGCGAAACATAAACGAAGTCTTAGTTGATATGCTTAAAGCTGACAAAGAGCTTCGTCTTCTACACATCAAAGAAGCCATAACAAGCTTAATGCATGGCGACACTAGAACTGGACTACTAATGCTGAGAAACCTTGTGAATGCGACATGCGGTTTTTCTGAACTTGAAAAAGCCTTGGGAAAGAATTCAAAAAGTCTTATGCGCATGCTGTCGCTGGAGGGTAATCCCGAAACTGACAATATCTTCAAAATAATCAACCACCTGGTTGAACAAGAAGGTTGGGACATAGCAGTCGTAGGAAAGCAAGCGGCCTAGACAAAAAACCCCATCTAAACGGTGGGGTTTTTTATTGTCTCGGTGGGTTAATGGTTAAAATATAAGCTTATTCACATCATTACGGCTGGCCTTACAACTTTGGCAGGCCAGTTTCTCGATTACCTGGCGGCTTAGCGTGTCAGCTGTCTTCTTAAGATCACTGGCATTTTCATCGTAAGCTTTCCTGACTTCATCAGAAGACAGGTCAACCGTAAAACGCGGTTTGACATCTTTTGCTAAATCGCTGGTACCTTCTCCGATGAGGATAGAGAAGCCAAAACCCATTACGGTAGCTCCAAAGCTGGCGTTGAAATCGCCGTCGTCGTTAATAGTGGCTACGGTAGTTTTGACGATGCCACGCAAATCTTCATCTGAAAGAGCCTTAGAAATCAGATCAGCTTGAATACGGGCGGTTTGTTCGTAAGTGTCACGTAAGCTCATAAAATTATCCTTCTATAATAAATCGGTGAAAGCCAATTTCCGCGGCGTCTCTAGGAATATATATGGAAATGGCATAAAAAGCAATAAGTATGCTAAGTGCGCATAAGAAGCGGGACTTTTTATTGGCTAAATTCGGCGCGGGCGAGACTGGCTGCTTTCTGCCAACTTTTAAATGACAAAACGCCAACCTTGCGGAGGGGTTTTTTTATTGTGAGTTATTGATAAAGACGTCGCTCCTACTCTCGGATGTTATTTGGGCCAAAGGTCTTTTAATTTTTGAGATTCTGTTTGGAGACCAAAAAATATCAGCTTTTCTTGGCGGTTAGTGATCCCCAGAAAGTTACTGCTGTATGATTCTGACACTCTCGTCAAAAATAAATTTTCTAGCTCGGAAGGCTGCAACTTGATGACCTTCCCTCCTTTCGTTGTGTGCCACAAGAATAAATCCCCGCTCCTTGCATAGTTCATAATGGCTTCATGGACTATAAACTCACCGGATTCTGCCGGAAGAGATGTACGATAAGGTGTCTTGCTAATGTAATTAATAGCATTTTGTACGCTCCAGTCCGGCTCTCTGATTTTTTTGCGCCTTGCCTGCTGTCCTTCTTTGCGCTTTTGGAGAACCCAGCCCCAATTCACATGCGCAAGATACAAGACGCCGGTAACTGCGCAACCCTGCCATACGAAGGACCAAATCACATCCCAATGGATTATAATGCCCGGCACAGTAACGATGTCATAGACAGTTTGTGCATCACCGATCATGCCAAGCACACTACGTAAGCATTGAATGAAAAGGGGGATAAACCAGAAAGATCCCCGAAAGTTTTGCTTTGTCTGATCCATGAGAGGTATTCAGAACGCGATTCCATAATTGAGTCAAATATCTGATAGGGCATGTCTGGTTATAATCCGGGAACCGAATTGGCGCTATAAAATAATTCTCTAATAGTGAATTATTTAGTTGACTAACATTCTCTATGTGAGAATATACCACATCGAACACCGATGAGGCGAAAAATGTCACACCCGAACGACCTGCAAGCACTGGAAACCAACTTCCTCAGATTCATAGCCGAGAACCGTATCCTCATGGATGACGATTTCGGAGCGTCAATGTCCGACGCCCTGGACGATCTCCAGCACCAGATCAAGAAGCACGAGGACCAGGCAGGGGAGCGGCAGCGTGGCAGATTCATCATGTCCCAGAGCATTTCCAATCGGCAGGTGGCGTAATGGCGGACGCAGCACACACACCGACGCCTTGGGCACAGTTTAACCAATACATCATTCCAGACTGTGAAGGCGAATGTTCCGCCGTTGCAAGGATTGACGTAACCGGCGTTGAGCTTATCGACGAAGCAAACGCCCAGTTCATCGCCCTCGCCTGTAATGCGCACGATGATCTGGTTAAGGCTCTGGAAGGCGTGATCCGAGTTGCTGACCGCAAGACCGTTGAATTTGATGCGGCCCGTGCTGCCCTCGCAAAAGCGAGAGGCATCCAGCCATGATCCGCCGCACCTTCATCGACTGCACCCAAGACCAGACGCAAGCCGACCACAGCCGCATCGCTCGCCTTATCGCCGTAGCGAACGAGCTTTGGGAAGCTGGGGACCTGATTGGCCGCGACAAGATCGCCAACGTTGTGGACCACATCCGCAGCGAGATCGAATTCCGCAAGGACAGTTTCACCAAATCACTAGACGACAATTTTCCAGCAAGGGGGATGTAATGCAACAGGACAATGACGCTTTGACTGCAGCGGCGGGTGAGGTTCGGAAACCTATCGATAACGGCGGACCAGCTTTTCCAATTCCGTACATTGAAGGCCAGCAAGGCCTTGAGTGGAATTATTGTGGCGGTCTGTCCGTGCGCGATTACATGGCGGGCCAAGCCTTGGTAGGGATCATGGCATCGGACGATCTGCGCAAAGAAGCCGTGCGCAAAGATGTAACAGTCAAATCCATAGATGTGTTTGCTTTTAACGCATACCTGATCGCAGACGCCATGCTGAAAGCGAGGCAGTCATGAATTATCACAACAAGGGCGCGCGCCAGCAGCTCGAAATCCCGACACCTCCGCAGCCAACAGAAGCCGAAATCCGGGCTTTCTTCCATGGCATGGAGCATGCCGCTGAGATCGCTGAGAAGCAGAAGCAGGGCGGAAAGTCCCGCATTGGCGAGGCTATTCGTAAGGAACTGGAAACGCTCCGGCTTCATCACAAGTATCCGCCTGGTAGCGCGCCTTACAAGGGACCTGTCATGCCGTCAATGCGTGAGGTCGTGCCAGCGGCCATTCTCAGCCTGACCATTATCGCAATTTTCTGGAGTGTACAATAATGGGCGTTAATTCAAATTTAGACACCATTCGCAGACTTCGGGGCCAGCTGGAAGCAGATGTCGAAGGGCTAAGCGACGGTATCAATAAAGAAAATTTCAAGACCGCTTGTTTGGAACTGGCAGACGAAGTTGCCGAACGGGAATGCACAGTCGCGGCACTAAAACAGCGCATCGCAGAGCTGCAGGAACGAAAATCCCGCGTGGAGGCCAGTGTTGAAACCATCCGGGATGTGATCCTCCAGGCGATGAGCATCAACGAGCAGAACAGCATTAAAGGGGACCTGGTGACGCTTTCTATCTCAGACCGCGATCCCTCAGTGCACATCATTGACGAAAGCAAGATCCCGGCCCGTTTCTTCAAACAGCCAGCGCCAGAACTGGACAAGAAGGAACTGACGCGCGCTGTCCTCAAGGATGGCGAGGTCATCGACGGTACGGAAGTTGGCAACGGCAAAATAGTTTTAACGATCAGAAGGAAGTAAGCCATGAATAACATCTCCACCATTTCCCCGCCACAACTGCGAGCTTACAGCAGATCACAACTTTCCCTGATCCGGAAGACCATTGCCAAGGATTGCAATAATGAGGAGTTCGACCTCTTCATCGAGATCTGCAAACACCAAGGGCTGGACCCGTTCAAAAAGCAGATTTATGCCTTTGTGTTCAAAAAGATACGCAAGACCAAGGATGATGCGACTGGACAATGGACTGAAGTCACGGACCGGACATTGACGCCGGTCACGTCGATCGATGGCTACCGCGCCAAGGCTGCACGCCAGCGAGATTATCGCCCCAGTGATTCCGAGCCTGATTTTGAAATCGACAAAGACGCTATCGATCCTAAGCGCAATCCTCATGGCATCGTGAAATGCCGTGTTGTGGTCTATCAATTTGGCCCCGACCGTCAATGGTATCCGATTGTCGGCGTTGCGCGCTGGGAGGAAATGGCCCCAATCGTTGAGGGCGGCGACTGGGTGAATAATAAGTTTCAAGGCAACGGCGAATTCACTCTGGACCCGAAAAAGCCGAACTGGCGCAAGATGGATTTCATCATGCTGGCCAAGTGTGCCGAGGCCAACGCACTGCGAAAGGGCTGGCCTGAGGAATTCAGCGGCCTGTATATCTCGGAAGAGATTGACCGTATGTCATCAGATCAGTCTGCCACTGAAGCAGCGGAACAGTTCGAAGCCGATGAGCGTATCAAGCGCATTGCGGGACCGAGCGCGATCCCGATGGTTCTGAATTTCACTGATGGCATCCAGCTTATGCCCGCCGGTCAGGTTGTCGATAAGGTC
>JAQGJB010000110.1 GCA_028290825.1 Micavibrio sp. | reverse complement strand
CATCAATTACGTGCATTTTGGCGAAGGCCGTTATGATGTGACGGAACATAACATCCGCACCTTGCTGGGCATTACCGGAGAGATGGAGAGGAAAGTCGAGGCGAAGGTGCAGACCGCCGATCAGACTCAGGAAACTTATCTCGGCACAGCCCGGGCGACGAGAGAATTTACAGGCGATGCGCAGCTTCTCCCTTTGCATCAATGGACATTGGCCGGTCAATGGGATCGCCAGGGCCAATACGCACAAGCCGTGGAGACCGGAGCGACACTAACGATGCATTTCAAGGCGAAGAAGGTTTTCCTTGTTCTGGCAGGTGCGGACAACGCGGTTGCCGGGGCAGCGATTTCACTCGCTGGCAATACGGAGAGGCTCGGGGCGGATGTGAAGGATGGCCGTGTGACAGTCAATGGCTCCCGTCTTTACGAATTGGTGAACCTGAATAAGAGTGCTGAAGACATTCTGACGGTCAGAGCCCTGACCCCGGGATTACAGGTTTATGCTTTTACTTTTGAGAGCGATCCGGAGTAATCCCTTACAATTCCGATTTTTATTGCGAACCATTCGCATTTTCCGGTAAATTCAGGTCAATCATAACAAAAGAATTTCGGGGAATGCGTTTTATGGCTATTTTCTGCAGTTGCCGGGCCTCTTCAGATATGAAACTGACCCAGTTTCTGGAAGATAATAAAGAGCCCGTACGGTTGAAAGATGCACTCCACGCCTGCAGCAAGACCCCTACAAAAAGCTGTGACAATATTCATGACTGTATCGGGCAGGTTGCCGTTCGGGTTAATACGCATAACCGGCAGTTTTCCGGGAAGATTATCCAGATTTATCCTGAAATTAAGATACCTTCCCCTGTCTCCTGAAGGTTTTTCTAACGGGCTGGGGGCGAATCCGCCCATTTCCCTCCATCGCCTTGTGAATGCCATTCTTGTGTGGCACCTATAAACATGCAATATGCTCATGTTTATTAAAAAGGATTGTCCGACAATGCTGAAAATGCTCACCCTTTTGATCGGGAGTTTAGCGATCATGACCACCGCCTCCACTACACGCGCTGCTGATGCGCTCGACCCAGAGAACACTCTCTATATCGACCTGACCTATGGCCGAGTCACGATCAAAATGCTGCCGGACGTTGCGCCGAAGCATGTTGAGCGTATCAAGAAGCTGGCCCGCGAAGGATTCTATAACGGGATCATCTTTCACCGTGTGATTGACGGCTTCATGGCCCAGACCGGCGATCCGACCGGCACCGGCACTGGCGGCTCGAAATACCCGGATTTAAAGGCTGAATTCAACCCGACCAATTTCGGACGTGGTGCCATCGGTATGGCCCGCACCCAGAACCCGGACTCGGCAAACTCCCAGTTCTTCATCTGCTTCCAGGATTGCGCGTTCCTGAATAACCAGTATACCGTATGGGGTCAGGTTGTTGAGGGCATGGACCTGGTCGACAAGATTACACGCGGCGAACCGCCATCAAATCCGGACAAAATTGTAAAGATGGAAGTCATGGCCGACGCCCAGAAGGCTGCGGCTCCGGAAGGCGACAAAGCGGCGGCTCCTGCAGCGAACGATGCCAAGGCTGAACCCGCAAAAGACGCTGCCAAGCATTAATCACACCGCTTGATTTCAGGACCCCCGGGAAGCTACAGCTTTCTTGGGGGTTTTGTTTTTCTGAAGTGGAACTTTATTTTTCTTGACTCCAGTTGAGAATGATTCTAATTATTAATTGTTCCGGACAAAAGGCGATGTAGAGTTTTTTCCTGAAGGTGTGTTCCTAAACTTTAAAAAGCTGGCCGTAAGAGCCAGCATTTTTTTTACTATTTCGTGCCTATAATAAGGCCGGCGAAAGAGGTGAAACTTATGTCAGAGCAACTGTCAAAAGAATGGTGGCGCGGAGCGGTGATTTATCAGATCTATCCGCGGTCGTTCATGGATTCCAACGGTGATGGCATTGGCGATCTGCCGGGGATATTGCAAAAGCTTGATCATGTTTCATCGGTCGGCGCGGATGCGATCTGGATTTCTCCTTTCTTCAAATCTCCGATGAAGGATTTCGGCTACGACGTTTCGGATTACCGCGATGTCGATCCGGTATTCGGCACGATTGATGATTTTAAACTTGTCGTCGACAAGGCGCATACCCTGGGGCTTAAAGTCCTGATTGATCAGGTATGGTCGCATACCTCAGACCAGCACGACTGGTTCAAGGAGAGCCGCCAGAGCCGGGATAATGCCAAGGCAGACTGGTACGTATGGGCGGACCCGAAACCGGACGGGACACCGCCCAATAACTGGATGTCCTGGTTTGGCGGCGCGGCATGGACATGGGATTCACGGCGGATGCAATATTACCTGCATCACTTTTTGAAGGACCAGCCCGCGCTCAACACCTGGAACCCGGAAGTGCGCGCGGAGATCAAGAATATCGCGGCTTACTGGCTGGACATGGGGGTTGATGGTTTCCGCCTTGATGTAGCGAACCTGTATCATTCGGATAAGGAATTGCGCGACAACCCGGTGCGGCCCGCAGGCAGCCCCCTGCCCGCCGATCCACCGCCGTCCAATCCCATTATCCGCCAGATCCGTCTGCATAGCGTGAACCAGCCGGAGAATATCGACTGGATCAAAGAACTGCGCGCGTTTGTCGATCAGTGGCCGGAGCGCTGCCTTCTGGCCGAGGCCGGATGTTGCGAGGATTCGGAAGAAACTGCCGCTGATTACACAAAACATGGCAACCGATTCAATCTGTGTTACGCGTTCGGTCTTCTGGGTTCGGATATGAGCAAGGGGCCGATTCTGCGCTCGGTCGGCCGAGTTGAAAAACTGCTGGATGACGGCTGGGTTTGCTGGGCGGTGAACAATCATGATTTCCGCCGTTCCCCCGGTCGGATTCCGGGACCGCAATCGAATATCGACAAATCGCTGTATGCGTCGGCACTGGGCCTTTCCCTGCGCGGCAGTTATTGCATGTATCAGGGGGAAGAACTGGCCCTTGCCAATGCGGATTTGTCCTTCGATGAAATTCGTGATCCCTATGACCGGGCGCTCTATCCCAACCATGTCGGACGCGACGGGGCGCGGACGCCGATGCCGTGGAACGGTTCGGCGCCGAATGCGGGATTTTCAACGACGGTCAGTTCCCTGTGGATTTCATTGTGGCCGGAACATGTTCCGGCCGCGACAGATGTGCAGGAGCCAGATCAGGAATCGGCGCTTTTTCATTTCCGCAAATTTATTCAGTGGCGGAAAGGAAGTTCAGCCCTTCGCCTCGGGTCGATTGAAATTCTGGAGACACCAGACCCAATTCTCGCCTTCCGCCGGACGTATGAAACCCAATCTGTCACTTGTGTGTTCAACTGTTCGGAATTTGAAAGCCGCATTGCCGTCGATACTATCGGCACAGGGCAGATTTTCAGCGACATCAGCCGCCATGCCGTGATTGAGGGTGGAGAGATTATTCTTCAGCCTTACGGGTATTGCATGCTGGCTGGATAATCAGGTTTCAACGACAGGCGCGTTAGACTGGAAGATTGCCAGCAATGCCTGGCGCTCTTCCTCCGCCACAAGCAAAACCGGCAACTGAGCCAGGATGCTGCGGACGATTTTTTCCAGGCGGGCGGCATCAACCATTGGGTCCGAGGTTTCGATGCGCAGGATGCCTTCGCTTTCGTTAAACAGGAACAGCGCGCCGAGCGTTTTCAGACGGAATATTTTCTTCAGCACATCGATCCGCGCCGGGGTCAGGTAAGCCTGCACCACGTTGGCGCGGGTGGCGCGGACAAACCAGTTTGAATCCCATTCCGGGTCGGCGACCTGCACGGCCTGCTTTGCAACCAGCTCATCCAGGATGACGTTCATTTTCTGCGTGCCGACAGCGCCGATCGAGGGCACACCCTGGCGCAGGGCAAATTCGATGACAGTGTTGTAACGGACGCCGCGCTGGTCGTTGGTCGGCTGCGGTTCGCTGAACAAAGAAAATCCGTATTGGCCGAGCGCGCCCGAGACGACCGGTGACACAAGCAGACCTTTTTGCGGCACATAGCTCAGCCCCATTTTCTGGGCAAAATTTTTCCAGGCAGCTTTCTGCTGGAACAGGATGCGCACCGACCACAGGAACGTGCCCATGATGAAGCAGGAAACAACGATCCAGAGAAAAATCCACATACAGACAGGCTCCCGCCAGAAAAGACTAAAGGTCTGAGCATTTTAACCTTTGTAGCCGATGTGGTCTATCACGGTTTATGTTTACCATAATTTTAATGATCTTATGGCTCGTCATTAAGCAGAAAAAATGCCCGGCGGTTGAATGCCGGGCATTTTGCATTGCCTTTTTTTCTTATGCGGCGCGGACTTTGTCCTTTGCCGGAGATCTGCGCATAAAGCGCTCTTCCGCAATCTGGTTGGCGATATGGGCCGTGTTGGCGCCGGTCTGCTGGCTGCGCTGGAACACTTCCTGGGCCACGTTGTAGATATGACCGATGCGGTGCATGAGTTTGGCATGGGTCGGGAATGTTTCCTTTGCGGGGACATCGGCCCAGATCTGCTGCACACCGACCGAGATAACGCCGCCCGCATTGGCGAGGTAGTCAGGCGTGTAAAGAATGCCCTTTTCAAGCAGGCGTTCGGCGTGGTGAGGCCGTGCCAGCTGGTTATTGGCGGCCCCATTGACCAGTTTTACGCCGGCAAGGTGCAGAAGCTGGATCGTTTCATCGCGAATGTCGCCGCCCAGGGCGCAGGGTGCATAAATGTCGGCAGGGTAAGACATTATTTCCATTCCCTTGGCAAGAACATGGAAGCCGTCGGCCTTTGCCTGCGCAATGCGGCCATCATCAATCTCCGACACGGTAACGACGGCGCCGGCTTCATCAAGAAGTTTGCAAAGCGTCTGTGCAACGTTGCCATAGCCCTTCACCGATATGCGAAGGTCTTTCATGGTATTGCGGCCAAAGCGTTGCAGGACGCCCGCACGCATGGCTTCGAAAACACCGAAGGCGGTATAGGGTGACGGATCGGCCTCCGGCATTTCACCGGTGGCGAGAGTGGCCGGGATATGCTCCGCCGCGATAACCTCAAGCGGCAGGCCGGAAACATGCCGTGTCGTGCCGCGCGCGATCAGCATGTGATCGACCGACATGCCGACATCTTCCGCCGTTATATATCTGCCCTGCAGGGATTCAACGGCACGGCCCAAAGCTTTCATCTGGTCCGGCGTCGGGTTGCGTGTGCCGGGTGGCCCCATGATCACCGCCTTGCCGCCACCAAGAGGAAGATCGGCCAGCGCATTTTTATAGGTCATGCCGCGCGACAGGCGCAGAACATCGGTGATTGCCTCATCATCATTGGTATAACGCGACCAATAGCGGCAACCACCAAGCGCAGGTCCGCGCGAGGTATTGTGCACCGCGATATACGCCCTGAATTTAATGTCACTGTCCTCGGCCAGGATTACGGTTTCATGACCGTCGAAATCCGGTTGGTCCTGTACGGTGTTGGTGATGTTTGTAATGGTCAGTGTCATGATAGAATCAAGCCTCCCAGCTTTTTGCTTTTACGAAGCTTAGTGCTTATCGCGGCGCAAAATAAAGCTTATGGTGTGTTGCGTTGCAGGGTGACATCCACAGGAATTCAGGCGTATAAGAACCCCCGTTTACAGGCGTTAGCGCCCGCCCGGATATTATTCTGTAAAAAACGCAATTTTAGCCAAGGTATATATATTATGGCCCAGACAATTATTCCCCTGCCGGAAAGCGATGAACATACACTTTGCATCGAAATGAAGGGCGTTATTACACTTGAGGATTTCCGCGTTTATTTTGAAAGACCTCTGCGTGAAATCATCGGGCGTCAGGGGATTTACAGCATCTTTGCAGTTTACAGTGATAACGATATGAAATGGAATGAAGACGCTGCGGATTTCAGTTTCAGATTCTATACCGAGATCGGTCATTACCGCCGCAAGGTCGCCTTTGTCAACGCGCCTGACAGCCGCCTTCTCCTGGCTAAAATGCTTCAGCCTGTCATCGACAATGGTGAGATACGCTTTTTCGATATGGAACAGAGAGAAGAAGCACTGGCCTGGGTTAAACAGTCTGCCTGATTATCAACCAAAGGGCAGCCGTTTTACGGGCTGCCCTTCAGTTCTTCGTGTGTGTTCGATAAGTCCCGGTCCACCGGCGGGATAAAACTAGTGGAACCGGACTCCTTCAGGCCGTGTGTTGCCTTCCAGTAGATATCGCTGGCCCGAAGCAGAGGGCGCATCGAACGGCACCCCCAGAGACTGCTCCTGTCTGGCTTGTGCGATCAGACCACTGTTGACGGAAAGATAACTTGGCTTATCCTCGGCAACCAATGGCTGGTCTTTCATTGCGACCCCGGCGGGGACCGTATGATCGCTTCTTTCCAGTGTATCGACGCGTTTGTCGAGCTTGTAGATCTGGTCACTGAAATACCCAGATTGTTTTCTGATCACTTCGTACCCTGCCCGCAGCCTTTCGAAGCCGATGCCGAGAGCCAGACTGGCCCCCACAGTGGCAACGGCCGAAAACACGGCAAAGGACAGGGCGACGATCAGGCAGGTTTGCATCATATTATCCATGCGATTTTCCACCCATACTCAAGATTTCCTTCTCCGTTCAGTCAGGCTGGAATTTCAGGTTGGCTGTCCCGCAATTTCATCTGCGCCGAGAAGGCTTAGTGCGCAGTCCTGTCGTCTCTCATTTCTTATGGTAAATCATAAGCGTTTAAAACTTCGCTATTTTTCTGTTGGATGAAAATCAAAACCCGATCAATTTTAGATTACATTTTATTTAAGTTTGATTTCGGCCAGGAAAACGCCATTTAGTGCATGCATATTCGCAATGAATTAAAACGAGGAAACAGAGCATGAGCAATTACCCACACCCTGTCTTCAATCAAATAGATATCAGCAAATTCAGCGGCACCCGTATTCACCCGGCGCTGATCCCGGCGACCGATGATGCAGATGACATTAACATCACAGTTATTTTCAACACGCATAGTTCGATTGTTCATGAAGATAACGCGCAGTTCATTGATGAAAACAAAAATCGCGTAACGGGTGTGCATGTGCGTCATTCAATGCACACGATTCATGTGGCCAATTGTTCATTGAACGGCCTCGTGGCTCTTTCAAAGGATTCGCGTGTATTCTCGATCAATCTGGCCAAGCGGAGCCCCGAAAGATGAGCGTTGAGCTTTGCCTTGCCTTTATCGCCGCGACTGTCGTTCTTGGACTGATCCCCGGGCCTAATGCTGCATTGACCGTTGCGAATTCGGTCAACTATGGTCCGCGTTACGGGTTGCTCACCGTGGCCGGGACCGGCAGTGCGATGATCCCGCAGCTTGCCCTTACGATCCTCGGGATGAGTACGATGCTAAATGCGATGGCGGGAATATTTGAAGTACTGCGGTGGATCGGCGTTTTGTATCTTCTTTACATCGGATTCATACAATGGGTGGCCCCGCCGGTTGACCTGACCGGGATAAAGGCGCAGCCGAAATCGGTGAAAGAAATTTTCTGGCGCGGCTTTCTTGTGTCGTCAACCAATCCCAAAACGTTGCTGTTTTACGGGGCTTTCTTTCCGCAGTTCATCGATATGAAAGGGAATGTACCGATGCAGCTGGTGACATTATCGGCCATGTTTATTGCGGTGATTGTGACAATTGATTCAGGATGGGCGTTGCTGGCCGGATCGGCGCGGCGTTTCCTGATCGGGCGCGGCAGATTACGCAACCGTGTCAGCGGCGGCTTCATGATGGCGGCGGCGGCCGGACTAGCGCTGGCGCGGAAGGCGCATTAGCGGCCTGGCGTAGTTCTGGCATCCCTTTCTGAACTGGTCCCCGTTCATCACAGGCGCTACGACAAACAAGGGGCAGCGATATAACCAGCCACTCCGGCAGGGTCAGCGCCTACTAGAATGAAATTATAAACTTGGTTTTATTGCTTCATTGTCCAACACCCCCTCTGATTTTATTATTATGGAACCATTACGTATTTAAGCTGCCCAAAACAAGGGTTTAGGCACTCCGTTAACCTTTTTAATTGACGTTTTGGCATTTCCGGTGCAAAAATCCGGCAAGTTTGTTTGATTTTGCGCTCTCTAAGGACGGCATCAAACGATCGATGCGTCCCGCGCGGTTGCGGAGCGTACAAAAAACGACTGATTGCTAAGGAGAATTTTTATGGCGACAGGTACAGTAAAATGGTTCAACGGTACAAAAGGCTTCGGCTTTATTCAACCTGACGCGGGTGGAGCGGATGTTTTCGTTCACATCAGCGCCGTTGAAAAAGCAGGCTGGCGTTCCCTCAACGAAGGTCAGAAAGTCAGCTATGAGCTGGCAACTGAAAAAGGCAAAACCTTCGCTTCGAACCTCCAGGAAGCCGGCTAATTCATTTCGCAGAGATTTGAAAATAAAAACACGGGCTCAACGGCCCGTGTTTTTTTATCATACTGAAAGCACTACTTGCTTTGTCTTTCTTTAAACATTTTATCCGCGATAGGGGGAGGTGTAACAACCTGCGGGGTGACTTTGACTGGCGTCTGGGTTGGATCTTCCGCCCTCATCAAAGAGTCGGTGTTTGTTGCCTTTGGTGCCATCATATTGGCGCGAACCCATTCAACGCCGTGGCCCGCGGTGCGGTCGTGCGTATAGGGGACACCGTAATAAGGTTTAACCTCATAGCCATCACCACAGGCCGTCAACGCCAGAAGCGGAAGCGCGGTGAAGCCCAGCGCAGAAATTCTCAAGATCGTTTTATAGACCGGCATAGATGCCCCCTGAAGTGCATGCAGAAAAAATCAGAATGGGTGGAATCACCCGATGAAACAGTGTAACCCGCAGATTCAACAAAGAAAACCCCGCAGCCATACACGCACTTCTTGGAAGCGTCTGTCATACACAGGAAAAAGCAGCCTCATTATTTGTCATAGACAGTAAAAGGAACCAAACACCCCGCTTCTGTGTTACTGAAGGACATCAGAGTTATAAAGGGGCATAGGGTTATGGCGTCATATATTCACAAAATGGTTGGTCCGGACGAAACGCTTGTAGGCGTTGCCCGGCTGCACTGGATCTACCTGGTCAAGGGAATGATCGGGTTCGCAATGTGTGTGCTGTTGGCATGGGCCATCAATACGATGATTGAATTCGGCCTTAGCCTCATTTACCAGACCGTGACACCCCCAAGCGTGTACCCGATCCTGACCATGAACCATTACTTAAGCATTTTCATGTTCCTCGCCGGTGTAGCCATTTTCGGTTTTTACCTCGTTAAAGTTCTGGGGACCGAAGTCGGCCTCACCACGCGGCGTCTGATATTTAAAGAGGGCCTGATTTTTACGACGACGCATGAGGTAGATATCGAAGAGATCCGCGGGGAAAGGCTGGATCTTGGGTGGTTCGGGCGTTTTCTCGATTACGCGTATATTAAACTTGATTGCCGTTTTATCGAAGACCTAAGCACACCGGCGATTGAAAAGCCGGAACGTTTTATCCGTGCACTTCACAAACTGCGTTCCGAGGCTTCGGACAGTGTCATCACCATTGCTTCGCACCCAGACGAGAACGGTGTACACCGCGCACAGATCGCTAAAAAAGGCATACCGGAGATTCCGGGAGACGGCACCGTCGAAGCGTTAAATGAACAGAAGATTCCAATGACAGCACCGGAGATTCCAGACTCTCAGCCAGCCTCTCCCGTGCAGCCACAGCCCGCGATGCAGGAACCTATTCCACCTGCCCCGCCGAACAGCGTGGCCACGCCACCCATCCAGCCGATTATCCCGCAACAGCAACCCCTGACACAGACACCGGCGGAACAGGCCTCAACGCTAGATCCCAAGGTGATAGCAGAGGTTATCCATCAGGCAATGCCGCAGATTGTTGAGGAAATGGCGACGCATGGCCTGGTGGCAAAGGCAGGCCATTCAGACCAGCCCCCTATCGACCCGCTTCTACAGGCGTTTGATGAAGCATCGGACGAGCATGGAGACACCAAAAAGCCCCGCGCCGTTCATTAAGTTCAGGCGGTTTCCTGGAACAGTTCGCGACCAATCAGCATGCGGCGGATTTCACTGGTGCCTGCGCCAATCTCGTAAAGCTTGGCATCGCGCAGCAGACGTCCGGCCGGGAATTCATTGATATAACCGTTTCCGCCGAGGCACTGAATGGCCTGTAGCGCCATCTGTGTTGCAGCTTCCGCCGACATCAGGATGCAACCGGCGGCATCCTTGCGGGTTGTTTCGCCGCGGTCACAGGAAGCGGCGACAGCGTAAACGTAGGCACGCTGGCTGGAAAGAGCCGTGTACATATCGGCAATTTTGCCCTGCATCAGCTGGAACTCGCCAATCGGCGTATCAAATTGCTTGCGGTCGTGGATATACGGGATCACCAGATCCATACAGGCCTGCATGATGCCCAGCGGCCCGCCAGAGAGAACGACGCGTTCGTAATCAAGGCCGCTCATCAGCACTTTTGCGCCGCGCCCGATTTCGCCGAGAACGTTTTCCTCAGGGACTTCGCAATCCTGGAACACCAGTTCGCAGGTGTTGGAACCACGCATGCCAAGCTTGTCGAGTTTCTGAGCGGTTGAAAAACCTTTGAAACCCTTTTCGACGATAAAGGCGGTAACGCCTTTCGAGCCTGCTGCCATATCGGTTTTAGCGTAAACGACCAGCGTGTCGGCATCGGGGCCGTTGGTGATCCACATTTTGTTGCCATTGAGGACGTATTTATCGCCCTTCTTGTCGGCGCGGAGTTTCATCGAAATGACATCCGACCCCGCGCCCGGTTCGGACATCGCCAAAGCCCCGACATGATCGCCGGAAATCAGTTTTGGCAGATATTTTTCTTTCTGCGCCTGGGTTCCATTACGGTTGATCTGGTTAACGCAGAGATTGGAGTGCGCACCGTAAGACAACGCCACCGATGCCGATGCACGGGAAATTTCCTCCATCGCAATCACGTGGGCCAGATACCCAAGCCCCGCCCCCCCGAATTCTTCCGGCACAGTGATGCCAAGTAGCCCCATATCACCGAATTTTTTCCACATATCGTTGGGGAATTCATTCTTGTGATCGATCTCCGCCGCGCGCGGTGCGAGTTCAGCGGCCGCAAATTTGCGAACCTCTTCGCGCAGCATATCGATTTCTTCCGGGTGACCGAATTTCAGGGTTGGGTAGGACATTATACGCTCTCCTCACTTTTTTCGCGGCGTTTTTGCCAGTATACGTAACCCGACATTAAAACCGTTGCAACAATAAGACTATCCAGTGGTGGAACTGTCGTCAGCTGGAAGAGTCCAGCACCCCACTCGGAGGTGGCGGTGGTCAAAAACCCAACCAATGACGATAAAATCCAGATAACAAAAGGCGGAATATGAATTCCGACCCTATCGATATGCGGCACGATATGATGGCGTTCCGCGATGAACTTTGCACAATAGGCCGCGAGCAAAGGTGTGGTCAAAATGCCCATAAGGCCAAAAAGCGCCACAACGTGCTCAAACAATCCAAATAATGAAAGTATCGTACCGACAATACCGGCAATCGCGGTCAAGGCCCAGCGCGGCAAGCCGTGGAACAGCTTGGCCAGACTGAGCGAAGAACTATAAAGGTTCATATCGTTTGCCATCCAGGCCGCGATCAACAGCATCACCAAAGAAAAAGAGCCAAAACCATAGGTGATCAGCAGGTTTGTAAAATCGTCATCTCCCGTCACATTCGCAAGATACGCGGACAGAAGCAGCAAGAGCGGATAGCCGAGCCCGAGTGACAAAAGCGCCGACCCGACACCATGCCGTGCGGAAAAAGCAAAACGCTGAATATCGGGGCGTACGACAAGCCCGACGCTGTAAGCGCCAATAATGCTGGCTATGGCCGTGCCAAAAGTCATTGGATCATATTCTTCGAGAGCCCGGTTTATATATAAATCCGTTCCGTGACGGCTTTGCCATACTGCATAAAGCATCGCAAGCAGCAGCAAAGGTGTCGCGATGATGGCCAGCCGCCCGATTTTCCTCAAACCCAGTATTGATGTCAGGGTCATGAGCAGGCCGGCGGCGACCAATGTTGCAGTTTCGGGCGGGATCCAGCCGACGTTCAGATGATAGAACAAACGAATAACCGCTTTAGCGAAAACTTCAGTCTGCAGTCCAAACCAGGCGAAAAGAGAAACGGCCAGAACAAGGTGCACAAACTTTGCCCCGCGGCTGCCAAAGACGGACTGGGCCAGCAAACCGGTGCTGAGGCGGGTTTTGATCCCGACATAACTTATAAAGGCACCGATGGCACCGAGAACAAGACCGGACAGGGCCAAGGCAATGGCGAGTTTCTGAAGTTCCATACCGGAACCCAGCTTTGCACCGAACACAAATACCGGGACACAAATCGCTACGGAAAGTTCGAGACTGGTCAGGTAAAAAATTTTCAGCTTCGCGTGTTCATCCGGCACCGCACTATGGGTGAAATCCTGCAGAATCTTATCGACCATAACGTTTTTCCTCACGACCTAAATATTGCGAAATGAAGCGGGCCGCTTCAGTTATTTTTTCAAGATCGACGCCGGTTTCGATACCGAGACTGTTCAACTTTGCCAAAACACTTTCCGTTGCAACATTTCCCGATGCCCCGGGGGCAAAGGGACAGCCGCCCAACCCCGCCACAGAAGAATCGATCACGGCAACGCCAAGCTTAAGACCCGTCTCTATATTCGACAATGCACGGCCATAGGTATCATGGCAATGCAGGGCCAAATCCTCCACCGGCACTTTTACAATGACCGCATGGAGCATGGCTTCAATTTTTTCCGGTGTACCAACGCCAATCGTGTCGCCAAGAGAGATTTCGTAGCAGCCCATGGCGGAGAGTATGGCGGAGACATCAGCGACAGCCGGTGGCGCGATATCGCCCTCATAGGGACAGCCAACGACGCAGGAGACATAGCCGCGAACTTTAATGTTATGCTGTTTAGCGACGGCGATGACGGGGATAAATCTTTCAAGGCTATCGCTGATCGAGCAGTTGATATTTTTCTGGCTGAAGGTTTCCGAGGCCGAGGCGAAGACGGCGATTTCACCCGCGCCTGCAATGATTGCGGCTTCCATGCCTTTCTCGTTCGGCACGAGAACGGGATAAGAGACGCCGGGTTTGCGGACAATTCCGGCCATCACTTCGGCGGCGTCGGCCATCTGCGGGACCCATTTTGGGGAAACGAACGATGTCGCCTCGATATGAGTCAGGCCGGTTTCGGAGAGGCGGTTAATGAGCTCTATCTTGACGGCAGCAGGAACGATTTCTTTTTCATTCTGCAGGCCGTCGCGGGGGCCGACTTCGTAAATGCGGACTCTGGCGGGAAGGCTCATGCGGCCTCCGCCAGGCTGATCAGTAATGCACCGTCGGCAACCTGCTGGCCTGCGGTGACAGGCAGTTCATCAACGGTGCCCGCGAAGGCGGCGCGGATGGTCATCTGCATTTTCATGGCTTCCATGATTAACAGAGGCTGGTCCTTGGTGACGGTCGCGCCTTTTTTGACCATGACGTCGATGATCTTGCCGGGCATCGGGGCGATGACGCGGCCTTCGCCCTGCTCTGCGCCGTCGGCACCGGGAATATAGCGGTGCAGACGGATGACGCGGCCATCACGGAAGATGGTGATGTCGTTTCCGTCTTCGACGATGGTGCGATCAAGGGTTTTCAGTGTGGCACCGGCACCGATAGTGATGTTTTTCTTCTGGCCCCGATTGAGGAAGGTCAGGGTTTTGCTGAACGATCCGTTGAGGCGCCAGTTATCACCGTTGTCCCAGACGTCGTTGCCTCCTAGATCAGGCGTGACGGCCAGTGTCGCGGCAGCGCGCAGATCGTCTTCGTCGGCCATGCCGTAATCGTCGGGCAGCAGGTCTTTTTCATGACGGGCGATAAAGCCGGTGTCGACATCGCCTTTGATAAAATCTTTCTGGCGGAAGATGTTGGCCAGGAATTCCTGATTGGTGACGATACCGGTCAGGACTGTGTCCTCTAATGCGGCCTGCATTTCCTCAATCGCTTCGTCGCGGTCCATGCCGTGGATGATGATCTTGGCGATCATCGGGTCGTAGTGGATGGAGACAACGTCGTCTTCCTCCACCGCACTGTCGATGCGGGCGGAATCCGGATGCAGGAAGGTGGCGATGGTGCCGGTCTGTGGCAGGAACTGGTTGGCCGGGTCTTCGGCGTAAAGGCGGACTTCGAACGCATGGCCATCGCAGGGAATTTCGTCCTGCGCCAGCGGCAGTTTTTCACCCGAGGCAACGCGCAATTGCCATTCGACCAGATCGAGGCCGGTAATCATTTCGGTGACAGGGTGCTCTACCTGCAGACGGGTGTTCATTTCCATGAAGAAAAATTCGTGGGTTTTGGAATCCATGATGAATTCGATGGTTCCGGCGTTTTCGTATTTGAGGGTTTTGACGGCTTTCACTGCCGCCTCACCGAGGGCTTTGCGGATTTTGTCGGGCAGACCTGGTGCCGGAGCTTCCTCCACCACTTTCTGGTGGCGGCGCTGCAGGGAACAATCGCGTTCATGCAGGTAAACGCCGTTGCCGTGGCTGTCGCCGAACACCTGCACTTCGACATGGCGCGGTTTGGTGATGTATTTTTCGATCATGACATGATCGTTGCTGAACGACGCCATGGCTTCGCGCTTACATGCGGTCAGGGCTTCATCGAATTCTTTTTCGGCCTCGACAAGGCGCATGCCTTTGCCGCCGCCGCCCGCAACCGCCTTGATAAGAACGGGGTAGCCGACTTTACCGGCTTCGGTTTTCAATGTAGCGGCATCCTGTTTTGCGCCGAGGTAACCAGGGACGATCGGCACACCCGCGGCGGACATGATTTCCTTGGCCTTGTCTTTCAGGCCCATGGCGTTGATGGCTTCGGCGGACGGGCCGATGAATTTGATGCCTGCGGTCTGACAGGCTTTGGCGAAGTCTTCGTTTTCGGACAAAAATCCATAGCCGGGATGGATGGCTTCTGCGCCGGTTTTCTTCGCAACATTGATGATGGTATCGCCGCGCAGGTAGGACTCGCGAGAGGCGGCGGGTCCGATGCGGATTGCCTCGTCAGCCAGGCGGACATGGCGTGCGCCCTTGTCCGCATCGGAATAGACCGCGACGGTGGCAATACCCATGGCGCGGGCGGTCTGGATAATCCGGCAGGCGATTTCGCCGCGGTTGGCGATAAGGATTTTTGTAAACATTCCCAAACCTTTAAATAGAAACAGACGGCAAGCTTATCGCATTCTTTCCTGCGGTAAAAGCCCGGTACGGCAGGGAAAAATGAGCAACAAAGGCTTGCGCAGCACCCCCTTTTATGGCCACATTCCCATATGTCTAAAGAGGCCGCGCCAGCCCTGAAAACGGAATCCGTCAACCGCAAATATAGAGGCGTTGACCAGTGGCCTGTCGACAAAACTATGGGAGCCCTCCTCGCCGATCAGATCTCCTGCCTGCAGGCGATTGGCCCGGCTATTCCGATCATGTCCAAAGCGGTTGAGGAGGCGGCCTTGCGTCTGGAAGCCAATGAAAACGCACGCATTGTTTATGGCGGCGCGGGGACATCGATCCGTCTTGGCGTGCTCGACGGGACGGAACTGACCCCGACCTATGGCTGGTCGAAGCTGAGGATGGCGTTTGTGATCGCCGGGGGAAATCGTGCGCTGCAAAATGCCGTGGAGAATGCGGAAGATAATCACCGCACTGCAATAAACCGGGTCGCCCAGTTAAAACTCACCGCGAATGATGTTTTTATCGGCGTCGCGGCCAGCGGCATGACGCCGTTCACTGTTGCGGCATGTGAAGCCGCGCGCGCCGCCGGGGCGATGACCATCGGAATCGCCAGTAACACGAATTCCAAACTTCTGGCCGCATCGGATTACCCGATCTTTATCGATTCCGGGCGCGAGCCAGTGGGCGGGTCGACGCGGATGAATGCGGGCACGGCGCAAAAGGCGACGCTGAACATGCTGTCTACCGCGATCATGATCCAGATGGGGCGAGTCTATGACGGGTATATGGTCAACATGATTCCGACGAACAAGAAATTGCGCATCCGCGCCGAGGCGATTGTGAGCGAGATTTCGGGCTGTACGCAGCATGAGGCGAAACATGCTCTTGTCCGCGCCAAAGCGAGTTATGGCGGGATCACGGAGAATAATATCAAGCTTGCTGTGTTGCTGGCCAAAGGGGCCGGTTTGAAAGAGGCGAAAGAAAGCCTTGAAGCCACGCATTATCACCTGCGTCCGGCGCTGGCAGCGCTTACGCCTTAATCCATGACGGTTTGCGTTTTTCGAGGAAGGCATTAAGGCCTTCCCTGGCCTCGACCCCTGCCCGTGTTTGCGCGATGCGCGTGGCGGTGTCGTTCATCATCGCCTGATCCAGAGGTTTTCCGGCAAGGTCGAGACAGAGTTTTTTGGCTTCACCCTTGGCATGCGGTGCGTTGGCGTGGAGGGATTCAAGGATCTGCGCCAGTTTTGATTCCATTTCACCTTCATTGGTGACGACTTCGTGTGCAAGGCCGATGGCGCAGGCGGTTTCGCCGGTGAAGCGTTCGGCTGTCTGGAAGTAGCGGCGGCACTGGCGTTCGCCGATGGCACGCAGCACGTAAGGCGCAATCGTTGCGGGGATCAGGCCGAGTTTGACTTCGGACAACGAGAACAATGTATCGGCCTGTGTAATCACGATATCACAGCAGGCAACGAGACCGAGGCCGCCACCCATCGCCACACCCTGCACACAGGCGATGGTGGTTTTAGGGAGGGTTGCGAGCTTGTTGAGCATGGCGGCGAGTGCGAGTGCGTCGCCCTTGTTTTGCTGGTCCGTGAAATTCGCGGCGCGCTTCATCCAGTTGAGATCGGCCCCGGCGGAGAAGCTTTTTCCCGCGCCGCGCAGGACCAGTGTGTGGACATCACGTTCGATCAGCAAGGCGTCGAGCTTGCCGCTGAGGGTTGCAATAACATGTTCGTCGAAGGCGTTGTGCGCTTCCGGGCGGTTCAGGGTGATTGTGGCGATGCCTTTATCGACAGCGGTCAGAACGATGTCAGTTGTAGCCATAGCATTGATTCTCCATCAAAAAAATTTCCAAGGAATTAAAGCCGGGCCTCGTGCGT
>JAQGJB010000097.1 GCA_028290825.1 Micavibrio sp. | reverse complement strand
TCTGGTCCCAAACCAGATGCGCTACCGGGCTGCGCTACGCTCCGACTTGAGAGAGGTTCTAATGTATTGCGGGCTTATGTGCAAGAAGATTACTGAAAAAAAGGATGATGAATTGTGTCGCCGGTTTTTAGGCCCAGTTGCCGCGCCCGTCCGCCGTTAATTTCCAGAACAGCATTGGCCGGACCCGCCGAAAAAATCGGGGTCAGGTCTTTGGGAATCGCATTTTCATGAATATTGACGATTTTGCCGTCTTTCCGGATAAAAATCATATCCAGCGGGATCAGCGTGTTTTTCATCCAGAAGGCCCGTATGGCCTCATGTTCGAAGGTAAACAGCATGCCGGAATTCTCAGGCATTGAGGTTCGGAACATCAGGCCTTTTTCTTCAGCTTCGTCGGAAATTGCCATTTCAACGCTCAGGGCAATCTCCTTCCCGTCCTCCCTGGTAATCGTCAGCGGAACAATATCATTATCCCGAAGCTTCGTTTCGGCACGGCATCCCGTAGTCATGGTCATGACAAGGGCAATCATCAAAAGAAAACGTGTCATTCCCCCGCCTATTTCAGTGAGGCGAGGAAAATTTTAACCTCGTCCATCGCGCCAAAGCTGTACAGATTCACATGCCCGCCCTCGGGGAAAACTTTCATGGTTTTCGGCTGGTTCGCGGATTTATAAAGTTTCTCGGCCATCTTCAGAGGAACGACACGATCCCTCCCCCCATGGATAAACAAAATCGGGCAGACGACCTTATTGATTTTGTCCATGTTGTTGTAATGATCCAGATAGACCAGAGAGACAAAAACACCGGGCATAGAACGTTTATTCACATCGGTCAGGCTGCTGAATCCGCCGTCTATAATCATGCCGCCAACGTTCGGGTGGCGGCTGGCCAGATAGGTTGTGATCCCGCTTCCCAGCGATTCACCGTAGAGAACGATTTTCTTTTCAGAGATATCTTCCTGTTTCACCAGCCAGTCGTAATAGGCATCGCCATCGGCGTAAAAACCTGCCTCACCGGGGCTTCCCGGATTGCCGCTATAGCCACGGTATTCCGCAAGAAGAACGCCATAGCCCTGCTTGATGAGAGCCTGGGCCACGCCGGCGCGCCCGGCAATGCCGCCGCCGTCACCGTGGAAATAAAGAATGACAGGCTTGGAGGGGTCGGCAGGCGCCTTATACCAACCTTCAAGCGACTGGTTCAGGTCCGCAGGATGGACGGAAACCGACATCATGTCCGCGGCACCGGCACTTGCCGGGCTACTGCGCGCCGTGTCAGGCGCGTACATTAAATAACGCTGGTTCGAAAAAAGAAAAATGTGCAGCAGCACATAGACCAGGACCACCGGGATAAGAACTTCCTTTATCTTGCGGCGGGTAATTTTAATCTCTGATAATTTTTTCATGTTTAATCCTTGAGGCCGATCATATAAAGACGCGCATAAATTCCTTCTTTTGCCAGCAGTTCGGCATGCGTACCGGATTCCGCCACCCTGCCCTTGTCCATCACCACGATCTGGTCGGCATTCTGGACGGTGGAGAGACGATGGGCGATGACCAGAGTGGTGCGGCCCTCCTGAAGCTTCTCAAACGATTTCTGGATTGCCTGTTCTGATTCTGCGTCGAGGGCCGAAGTCGCCTCGTCCAGCAAAAGAATCGGCGCATTGCGAAGAATGGCACGGGCGATGGCAATGCGCTGACGCTGGCCACCGGAAAGTTTGACGCCATTTTCGCCCAGCTGCGTATCATAGCCTTCGGGCATGGCACGGATAAACGTATCGGCCTCTGCGGCGATGGCGGCGGCGGTGATTTCCTCATCCGTGGCACCGGCGCGGCCATAGGCGATGTTAGCCCGGGCGTTGTCGTCGAAAATCGTGATATCCTGCGACACCAGGGCGATGTGAGAGCGCAGGCTTTCCAGCGTCAGGTCGCGCAGATCGGTGCCATCGATGCGCACACTGCCCGCCGTTACATCATAAAAACGGGGGATCAGGTTCATGATTGTGGACTTCCCACCCCCTGACGGGCCGACAAGCGCCGTGACCTTGCCAGGCGGTATTTCGAACGCTACGCCGTTCAGGGCCTGGGTTTCGGCGTTCTCGTAACTAAAGGTGGCGTTGTCGAAACGGATGCCCGGTCTTGAGGACTGCAATATCTTCGCGTCCGGTTTGTTCAGGATTGTCGGTTTCATATCCATCATTTCAAACACACGCTCCGCCGCGCCGAGGCCGGTCTGCAATGTGTTGTTCAGCTTCGCCAGACGTTTGATAGGTTCATAGGCCAGGGAGAAAGCGGTGATGAAGGAGATCAGCGAGCCGACTGTCCCCTGCCCGTTGGCAATATGGTAGCCGCCATAGGTAATCATGCCGCAAAGGGCCAGACCGACGAGGGCTTCGTTAATCGGTGTCGACATCGTTCCAATGCGGATGGATTTCATGATCAGTTTGCGGACGGAATTGATCGATTCCTTCGCACGGCGATTTTCAAAATCCTCCATGCCGTAGGCTTTCACCTGCCTGATGCCCATAAAAATCTGCGACAGGTGGCCAGCCAGAGCGCCGATCTGGTGCTGGATATTGCCGGAAATGCTGCGCAGGCGGCGGCCTAGCAGGGACACACATATCCCGGCAACCGGAAACACGGTGAAGGAGATCAACGCCAGTTTCCAGTCCTGGTGGAACATGACAGCGACAAGGAAGATCAGGGTGATCAGGGAGCTGCCGATACCGGTCAGGGAATCCGCGACGGCATTGCGCATAACCTGGACGTCATTGATGATGCGGGACATCAACTGACCGCTGGGGTTTGCGTGGAAGAAGGCAAGATCCAGGGACATGAAGCTGGAAAACATATCGTACTGGACATCGGCGATAATATTCTGTCCCACCTTGTTCATCAGAACATTTTCAGCAAAGCCGAAAATGCCGTTGAGCACGAAGCAGACGAGAATGGCGATACCGAAGGGTAAAATCAGTTCGGTGTTCTGCCCGACAAGGACTTTATCCATGATCGGCTTCATCAGCGCGGCAAACCCCGCCGTCATCGCGCCGGACAGGATCATAAAGATCAGCGAGGCGACCAGCGTTTTCATTTGCGGGCGGAGATAGGCCGCCGTCAGACGACGGATCAGGACCAGGGCGGGGGTGTGGGTTTTTGGCTTGGTACTCATAGGGCCAAACCTAGCACTTTGAACTGCAAAGAAAAAGTGCCCCGAAGGGCACTTTTCTACGCGGTTTTACGCTTTTTATGTTTCCGGTCCGGCAGGGCTTTACCCCATTGCATCATGTGCACGAGGTAAGTGGGCCGGATATTGTGATATTGCATGATCAGGACGTTGAGGATCTTGTCGACATCGCCCGGGGTTTTTGCTTCCTTGAACGCGCCCCAGTGAATGCCGCATTTGACCAGACAGGTGTCGATCTCGACCGTAGTGGCGCCCATGATATCGTGCGCCATGGTGTCACCCACCATGACAGTATCGCCCGGGTAAATATTTTTGGCCTGCAGCAGTTTGATGCAGTGCTGGAAAATCGGTTTATGCGGTTTGCCGATGTAATGCACGACACCACCGAAATCTTCGTAACGGCGCGCAATCATTCCGGCGCCAATTTCGTATCTGTCACCCACCACCATGCGCAGATCGGGATTGGCGCAGATAGCCTTCAGACGCCTGCGGATCGCGGCCTTCAGGATTGGCTCATAGTAATCAACCAGCGTTTTATCAGGGGCATCGGACCCACTGATCAACAGGAAATCGGCTTCGTTGATATCGTCCACCACTTCAATCTCATCAAGGCCGTTGACGATGGAGCGGTCGTTATTGCGGCTGAGCAGGAAACATTTCTTGCCGATATTATTGAACACCCCTTCGCTCTGGTCGTGCAGCCCCTGCCATGTGATTTCGCCGGAGGTGACGATTTCGTCGTACATACCCGGCGTGATGCCGAGGTTTTTTAATGTCTCGCGGTTTTCTTCAGCGCGCTTGCCGGAATTGGAGAGAATAATGATGTGTTTATTACGGGCCTTCAGTTCTTTCAGGCAATCGATCACGCCGTCATAGCAGCGTTCGCCGTTGTGAAGCACCCCCCACTGATCGAGGATAAAAGCCTGATAGCTGTCGGAGATGTCGGAGATGCCCTGGCAGAATTTCGTCTTGGTCATTACGAGTCCTTGATTCTTGTTCCCTATTGAAAGGATAGGTCAAATTCCTTGCCAAAAGATTATCATAAATTATCTTGTTATATCAATAGGATAGATATACTCTTGCGGTGTGGCCTGCTTTATTGCTATGAAAAATATTCATTTCCGGGAATAAACTATGAAAAAAATTGCCGCTGTTTTTGCGATGGCCGCGCTTTCGGCGTGTGATTATCAAAGTGCCGATGTGATGCCTTCGCCTCTCACAAGCCATATGCAGACTATGCTGCACGATACACCGGGCAGTTATACCATCATCCCGGCCTCGGCCTGGGGCGGTTCGCCGGAGATATCCGGGCTGTTCATCCGCATGAATGAGCAACCCGCAGGAAATAAATCCCCAGCCGCATATTGCGTGCAGTTTCGTATCATCGCCGTAAAGCAAAATGCCGCCGGAGATTATATGCTCCCCTATTCCAGGCTGACCACCGGCCAGCTGATGCCCGTTGTCGACAGCAGGGACCAGCCTTTAAAAGATTACAGGAATGAAACACTGCTTAATCTGGCGGAAAAATATGTTCATGAAAAAGATGCCGATAATCCGTATAGTCTTTCGCAGAAGAAGACTGTTGTCTGCGGTGCAATGCCACGGCCCTAATAAGTATAATGAAATTTCCGCTTCCGTTATCCTGGCCTTTTCACTGGCCTTTGCCGGTTGTAATTCAGGGCCGAGCGCGCATTACAAAAAAGATCCACGCTGCCTTTAATGCTTTGGCGGACAGGGCTTAAGAATCTTTATGGCTTGTTGAGCCAGAGGACGCACCGGACGGCAGCGTTCACCTGATTGTAAACTCCAAGAATTTGTCAGTCATCGGCAATCCTTTGCCAAGGCAAGGGACAGGTATGGCGAAGAGTTTTTGATATTCGCGGTATGATTTAGTCCTGAGGAATAAAAAAAAGAGCGCCTTGATGGCGCTCTTTAATACTCAGGCCCCGGGTGATCAGGCTACGCGCTGACTTTCGCGGTTGAACTTGGCTTCACGTCCGGCAGCCTGGCAGAGGACCTCATAGAGGCGTCCGACATCGCTGGAAACAAAAGTCGAAGACAACAGATCGCCATGGTCGTTCGCCGTGGCCTGATCGAAGAGATCTTCGAACTGGCGCAGGAAGCGCTGAACATAGGTGCGGAATTCGCTGTCATTGGCGAATTTGTCACGCAGGCGGTCAATCGGCATTTCGTTGCCAAGCTGGCTGAGGCGACGCGTGAAAGCGCCTACATCGCCCTTCTGGAAGGCTTTCCAGGTTTTCTCGGGCACTTCGCCGTCCATCATCCGGGTCAGGTCGACAGACAAGGAGTGTAGGCTTTCGACGATGAACTTGGCCGAGGTCAGGAAAGCATCGCGCTGGACGCGGCCTTCTGTCTTGCGGATTTCATCGATGTGCTCGGCGGCTTCCTGTGCTGCTTTGAAGAGCGCGTTCGACTGGCGGCCAAAGGCATTGGCAGTTTCGTCGGCGGCACGGGTCGCGGCGGTCGAGACGGAGATCAGACGTTCCGATTCCACGGTCAGGCGGTCGCGGGCTTTTTCGACCTTGCTGGTCGCTTCCGCAGCGGCGGTATCAATTTCGCCCATACGGTTGCGCAGTTCGACAACAGCCTGAGAGATACGGTTCGACGAGGCAACGGAAGATTCCGCGACCACACCCGCCTGGCTGCGGAGTTCCGAGCCGTAGGATTGTGCGGTTTGCAGGGATGCTTTCATTTGCTCTGATACCTCGAGGGTCCGCATTGCAAAGGTATCGCCGGTTTTCTTCAGTTCCATCAGCGTATCCTTGGCGGCACGCAGCATTTCGTCGGCTTCGGTGCGTACCTGAGCGATCAGGGTAGCACTCACATCGACGGTCTTGCTGGCCGCGTCGGACAGGCGGTCGTTTTCGCTGCGGGCGGCAACGCCAACATCGGTGAAACGTCCGACGACGCGGTCGGATACGGTATCAACGGTCAGAGCGGAACGGTTCAGTTCCTGAACAACCTCATTGATGCGGGTCAGAGACTGGCCAACGGATTCGGTCAGGTCATGGAACTGCTCGTTCACGGCCTTCTGGATGTTTTCGATTTTCAGCAGTGACTGGTCGGTCAGCAGATGGATGTCGGATGACTGGTTTTCCAGGGAGGACTGAATATCGCTCATCTTGACGCTGGCCGAACGTGCTGCTCTTTCGATGTCCATCACGCGTTCCTGCAGATCGTCGCTGGAGGTCTTGAGGATACGGGCGGCTTCGTCGGAACCGGTTTTGAGGTTCACCAGACGCTCGTCGAAGACCACGCCGATCTGTTTCAGGCGTTCCAGGTTGCTGGTCGTCGTGTCGTCGAAGGATGAACGCAGGCGGTCATAGCGGCCCTGCGTATCATTGGCCTGTTCGATGGCGCGTTCGAAAAGCGGTTCGAAGTTGTTGGCGGTTTCTTCCAGGGCATCGCGGACGGTGCTGATGGATGAGGCTGCGACTTCCGAGTGACCCTTCAGGGTCACAGCATGGCCGCGAACCGAGTCATCAAGGCTGGCAAGATCGGCCATGGCTTTTTCCACGACACGGGCGACTTCGGTATAGCGGTTTGAAATGTGCCCTTCGAGGAGCGAAACATCACTGACCGCACCATCCGAGAGCGTATGGAGGCGTGACGCCTGATCCTCCAGGGCCTTCCTTACCAGTTCTACATCGGCAAGTGATTTGCGCACCTGTTCGGAGAGGCCGTCTTTTTGCTGCGCCATCTGTTCGTTGATCGAACGGGCGTTTCCGGCAATCTGCCCCGCGAGGCTCGAAATATCCTGCGCCTGGTTGCGCATGACGTTGCGGATGTTCTCCACAGTGTCCTGGGCTTTGGTGCTGGCTTCGTTGAGGTCTTCGACACGGCGGCGCAGCGTGGTTTCGATTTCCGAATGTTTGCTGTCGGCATCGGCAACTGCCGCCACCATTTCACGCAACGGGTCGGCCAGCGAGGAGCGGACGGAATCGATCCGGTCGACCACGTTCGCGGTCGATACGGTGATTTTCTCGGCCTGATCTTCGACGGCGTCGGAGAGTTTCTTCACCTGTTCGTCGGTGAGGCGTGACGCCTCCTCGATCTGGGTACGGCTTTGTTCCAGCATGGTGACGATGGAACGGATGTGTTCGACATTGCCCTCGCCTGCTTCGTTCAGTTCTTCGATGTGTGTTTTGGTCGATGCGATCAGGGATTCCGCCTGATCTTTTGCCGAAGCGGTTGAGGCTTCGAGCGATTCAATCGCACGACGAACCGCGCCGCTAATGGATTCAGCACCGGTCATTGCCGTACCCATGGCTTCACCGAGTTTGTGCGCAGCGGAAACACCAGCTTGCTCGATGGCCTCGGCCTCGCTGGAAAGCGTGCGGGCGGTATCGCGCAGGGAGTCGGCCTGAACGGCAATACGGATTTCGAGTGTGTCGGTGCGGGAAACAATATTGTCCGCCGCATCGTTGAGGTTTTGCAAGGACGTATTGATTGTACCGGCAATACGCTCGGCCTGCTTCGCAACGTTCTCTGCACCCTGATCGAGGGCTTCGCGGTGGTCCTGAATCGTCTGGCTGGATTTAGCCATCGCTTCGAGGGTACGTGTGGTCATGTCTTCCAGATTGTCGATCTGGCCTTCGATCTCGGTGCTGAGGCGCGCAGTTTCCGAGGAAACTTTTTCAGCCGCGAGTGAGAGACCCGATGTGTGCTCGTCGAAACGTCCGCTCAAAGAGTCGAGGCGACCGGCGACATCATCGACGGCCTTGTTAAGGTTGGCATAGCTGCCTTCCAGATTGGCTTCGATCTGTTTGGTTTTCTCACCCGCAGCATCGGCAGCGGTGAGGATTTTATCGGCCCCTGCACCAAGGCGCGTTTCCATTTCGCCAGCGCGTGACAGAACGGTCTGGGTTGCGGTTTCCCAGGCATCGGCACCTTCTTTGGTTTTGGTGTCGATAGTGGCGGTGCGGGCTTCAATTTCTTCGGTCAGGACGACGAGTTTCGCGGCGCGTTCATGCAGCGTGTCGGCCAGACGGTCAATGTGAAATTCGGTTTTCTTGGAAATGCCGACGAATTCACGGACTTCCGTACGCAGGCCGGAGCGTGCGCGGTGGATTGCCTTGATCACGGCTTTGGACGAGGACGCCAGTTCCGATGCCTGACGGCACAGGGCCTCGATATCCTTGCTGATGATGCGGGAGCGTTCTTCGGTCGGGAAGATCAGGCTCTGCATCTCGCCGCGCAGGACTTCGGCATAACGCTGGATATCGCGGTGACGCTGGATGGTGGAGATGGTCATCCACAGCAGCGCGATCGGGGCGAGAAAACCGGTGATCATCGCGCCGAGATCCTGCGGCGCCATGGAGGTGAATTTGCCGGTCATCGCCTGGTCGAACAGGTAGAAGCCGCAGATTGCAAACCAGAATATGGAGAGGAAGACGCCAACGATCTGCAGGCTTTGTCCCAGAAAGCCTGAATCGAGGGAAGATGCGTTCATTGAAGACAGCATCAGAACCGGTTCGTCGTCAACTTCATCTGCCTCCACGCGGGCGCGTACCGGTTCAGCATCGGGAACGACGCCCAGGGAATTGTCGAGATCCGGCGCAGCGGAAATGCGCATGGTTTTCAGGCCGGATCTGATTGAATATTCGCTGCTCCGGCGGGCCGTGAGGCCACTCAGCGGATTTGAAGCGTCACCCGAAGAAGATACTTCATCATGTTGATTTTCAATGATTTTTACTTCATCTTCATTCATAGAAAATGGCTTCGACATGAGGCTTCTCCCGATCGGTCGTCAATAAATTGGTTGTGTTGGAACAGTTCGATTTAGTCATGAAGGCCGGAGCCGAACAAGATGAAACGGCAGGAAGATTCGCGTTATACACAGAGTGTGATTTTATAAAATAAGTCAGATTTTCCTAAATAAGACGACCGGGGCATTGCCACTACCAGCCTTGCGAGCCCGCTGATTTTTTCTATAGTGTCAGCTTAAATTATGAATAAGCATGTGGAGATTATAAAAAAGCATGTTTGGATTTGTACCTATATTTATGGCCGCCACGATGGGAATGTCGGGCCATCCTTCCTATGCCCCGGCCGGCCCGCAACTGATCGGCTTTGCACTTGAGGGGGCAGCCAATTACTGCATCAGGAATACGGCAACCGAATTTCAGGTGGTGGCCCGCAGCAATCCCGCTGCGGCCGTGGTCAGCGTCAACCGCCCTTTTTCCAGCAAACCTGCGAACGGCGTAATGTTTCAGATTTACAGTCTTGAGCAGAAACCCCTGGAAAACGGCGGGATCAGGCAGGTTTACACGCCTGTTATTCTTTCGCCCTGCCCCGCATAATTTTTTACTTTGCAAAGCGTAAGGCTACACCGCTGAAAAAATCTGGCCTGTTTAACTAAATTGTATAAACTCTGACCGTACAATTGTTCCCGCGCCAAGCACTTATTCATATTATTTTTTGGCATCCCGGACAATTTTCCGCGCTGCCAGGTATTTTATAACGAGGCTATACATTTTATGACTTTTGAAAGAAATCTGCCGGAATCAATTATGCCGGAAAGTACGGACCGCGCCCTGTGTTTTCTTGTCAACGGATTGCTGACCACGGATAAATATGAAATCGCGGGTACGCTTTTTGATGAAATGCTTTCCCGGCAGGGTGAAATCCGCCTGCTGATCCTTTACAAAAAATTTGAAGGGTGGGAGGAAGCGGCAACAAAGATGGATATGGGCTTCGGCCTTAAATACGGTTCACATCTAACCCGTATGGCGTTAGTCAATCCGCCCGCAATGATGATTTCCCAATTGAAACTGCGCAAAGCAGAGAGGGATAAATGCGAAGTCCGTTATTTCAATGCGGATGACTTCCAGACGGCTCTGGCCTGGGTTAACGAATAACCAGCAGCAAGAAAAAGGGCAGCATTATTATGCCGCCCTTTCATTCTCAAATTTAATTAACCTGCAATATTCAGGCGGCTGCGTTTTATGCCGTAGGCGAAATAAATCACCATCCCGATGGCCAGCCAGCCGACGAAGCGAAGCTGCGTTTCGATGGGGAGGAAGCAGATCAATGCGCCGCAGGAAAAAATGCCAAGAACCGGAATGGTTATTCCGCCCGGCACCTTGAAAGGACGGTGCATTTCCGGATGGCGCCTGCGCATCACGATAACGCCGCCGCAGACGAGGACGAAGGCGGCCAGCGTGCCGATGTTAACCAGTTCGGCAAGCAGCCCCAGCGGGATCATTCCCGCCATTACAGCCATGACAACACCCGTGATCACTGTGTTGCGGACCGGCGTCTGGGTCTTTTCGCTTACGCGGCCAAGAGCCGAGGGAAGAAGCCCGTCGAGCGACATCGCCATAATGACCCGGGTTAAAGCGTAGTAAAGTACAAGCATTACAGTGGTAAGGCCGAAGATCACACCTGTAGCCACCAGAGCAGACGCCCAGTTCACACCGATCTGCAACAAGGCGTGTGCAACGGGGGATGATACGCCGAGATCAGTATATGGCACGATCAGGGTCAGCAGGCCGGACACGACGATATAAATCACAGTGCAGAAGATCAGCGAGCCGAGAATGCCGATCGGCACATCGCGCTGCGGATTTTTGGATTCCTCAACGGCGGTCGAAACCGCGTCGAAACCGACATAGGCAAAGAATACAACTGACGCCCCGGCGAGGATGCCGACAGGGCTACCCTTTTCATCATGCCCCCACCAGCCGAACGGCATGAAGTTATCCCAGTTGGATGGCTCGATGTGGAAAACGGCGACACCGATAAACGTGGCAATGGTCAGCAGTTTCACGAGAACCATTCCTGCATTCAGGCGCGCGCTGCCCTTGATCCCGACGATCAGCATGACCATCAGAGCCAGAATAATTCCCGCAGCAGGAAGATTGATAATCCCCGGATCGGGGAGTTTGGCCACGGCATCAATTGCCCACGGCCCTTTGGTCAGGGCGGGAGGAAGCCCCAGGCCGATGGAATTCAATGCATCCTTGAAATACCCGGACCAGCCATTGGCAACGGCGGCAACCGAAACGCCGTATTCAAGAATAAGATCCCAGCCGATTATCCAGGCAATCAATTCGCCGAATGCGGCGTAGGAATAACCATAGGCGCTTCCCGCCCCGCCGACACTGGCGGCAAGTTCAGAATAGGCAAGCGCGGCAAAGGCACAGGCAAGACCGGAAACGATGAAGGAGAGCATGACCGCGGGGCCAGCCTGGTTTGCAGCAGCATGGCCGGTCAGAACGAAGATACCCGTGCCGATAATCGCACCAACGCCCAACAGGGTCAGATCAACCGCACTAAGGCATTTCTTGAGGCCGTGCGTGTCGGATTCAAAGCCGATTGGTTTTTTACGGAATAAATTCATGAAATAAGCCCCTGCTCTTTTGTAATGAAAGCACAGGATACGGGGGCACGGGGCGTTGCGGCAAGCCTGCGTTCAGACTTGCACACAAAACATTACGGGCGGGATGTGGCTTACTTGCCGCAGACCGGGTGGCTGACCGGGTGGCCGGGGTAGAAGGTGGACGCCCATTTCTGGATTTCAGCGCGGCTCATGGTTGAGGCCTTCTGGATACGGGGCATATAATGCGAGCAGAAAACATCCGGACGGGTACGCGCTGCGTCGAGGGAGATTTTGTTGGCAAACTGGGTGCGCATGACGTTCAGCTGCCCTTCAGGGTTACCGGTGCCGATCCGCTGAAAATAACCGATCAGCTTGCTTTCATAACCGGAGAAAATATCCGCGTTTTTAGAAGTGAAATCGCGGTAGGCCTGGTAAAGATTCTGCTGGCCGCGCGGGGTCATATGCTGGCAGTTCAGGCCGATCACCATCAGCTCGCTGTGGATGCGGATGCCTTGTTCGGCGACGGCTTCATCCTCGGTATAGCAGGCGGAGATGCGTGTCGGGCTGACGCTGATGACGGGGGTGTCGGCGGCCATGGCAGGCGCAGCTAAGGTCAGAACGGCAAGAACGGTCAGCAGGAATTTCATCGCGGGCACACCCTTTTGAGGATTATGGTTTTTGATTAAGAACGCTAATTACCCGCATTCCGTGGTGCAATGCAACCCTGTTTCCAAAAAACTTTGAGTTATCGGCAGGTTTATCAGGCCGCTACATATACCGCATATATAATGTGCGCATATTTGGTGCAGCTAGACCGCAACCGGGGTCAGCAGCGGCCTGCCCTCAAAATGGGCCATCAGGTTCTGGACCACAAGCTGCCCCATTTTTGTCCGTGTTTCCAGCGTGGCGGAACCGACATGCGGCAGGAGGACCACATTGTCCATGGAGATCAGGGCTTCCGGCACGTTCGGCTCGTTTTGGTAGACGTCCAGTCCCGCCCCGGCGATGGTGCGGTTGCTGAGCGCAGCCAGAAGGTCGAGTTCCTTCACAACGCTGCCCCGTGCGACGTTGACGAGAATGCCGCGTTTGCCAAGAGCCTCCAGCACATCATAATTAATCAGGTCGCGCGTCTGGGGCGTCGCCGCGCAGGCGAGGATGAGGAAATCACTGGCCTCTGCCATCACCTTAACATCGTCGTAATAAGTATAGGGAACGTCTTTTTTGCTGCGTCCGTGATAGGCGATATTCATGCCAAACGCCGCGCAGCGCCGCGCAATGGCATGACCGATACGGCCAAGGCCGACAACGCCTGCGGTCTTTCCCGCCAGAGAAGTGCCAAGCGGCATGGGGCCATTCGCCCATTTACCGACACGCACATACATATCCCCTTCGCACACACGGCGCGCAACGGCCAGAAGGAGCGCCAGCGCCGTATCCGCCGTATCGTCGGTCAGAACATCAGGTGTATTGGTGACGGCGATGCCACGCGTCGCGGTGAATTTCAGGTCGATATTATCAACGCCGACACCATTCTGGGCGATGATTTCAAGATTGGGTAATGCCTCGATCAGATGCGTACGCACGGGAACCCCTGCAATCGAGAGAACGGCGACGATATTCATGCGTTCCTGCTGCAATACCGCTTCGGGATCCTGCTCACGCCACAGGCGGATGACACGGAAATGTTGCTCCAGAAAAGCCATTTCATCTGGGAGAAGGTTGCCGAGGGCAAGAAGAGTACGGGTCATGATAATCCTGATACAGCTAGCGGAGTTTTCCTCTAAAACTTTCCAATAGCACTTTTGCCTCGGATTGTATCTCATGAAGTTTTACCGGAGGCACGTAATCATTCATAAAATTCTTGTAAGCCGGAATTTTAGAGTAATCTTTGGAAATGTTGTGAAAGCCCATCGACCAGTCTGGAAAATCCCGTCTGTCAGTCGGTTCATCAATGAGTGTCAGAACCGTATGATGCGTTTTATCAGCGCGGATATTTCTATATAATTGTTGTACAGCTTCTTCCGGGCCTTCGATGGATTGAATAAAGTTGCCCATTTTGTAAAGCAGCATGCCGGTAATATTAAACTTTTTATTATTCTCGCGGCTTTTCTCGAGCAGATGAAGCAAAGCTTCGTCTGAAAATAATTCTTTAGCCGAGCTGACATAGGTAATGGTATGCATGTTTTCTCTCCGTTTCTAAGAAATATCTCTTTTTCTGCCAGAGGCAATGCTTTCTGACTTCAGGGCCATAAAATTCGATTTCCAAAGCATTAAATATACTCAGCCCCGTTATGACAGAATTCGAAAAGAAGCTTTTCATCTAAACCTTCAGCGGGAGGAAGGCCTTTTCTGGCAAAGATAGCGCCTCAGAGTTACCGGTGTCTGGGCTTCCGGTTGTTGGAGTGACCGACTGAGCATGATCTGGCTAATTTTAACTGCTAATACGCAAATTTATGTTAAATATTATTGAAAGCATTGATCCTGCTATGCTGGGTGTGCTTTAACCGCCCTCATGGTTACAGAAAAAAAGCTTTTCATCAAAACCTGGGGCTGTCAGATGAACGTCTATGACAGCAACCGGATGGCGGATATTTTGCATCCGCTGGGTTACCGCGCTGTCGATACGCCGGATAATGCCGATATGGTTATTCTCAATACCTGCCATATCCGGGAAAAAGCGACGGACAAGGTTTTCTCCGATCTCGGGCGCATGCGCGAACATAAGGAAAACCGCAAGGCAGGCGGCAAGAAAACCCTGATCGCCGTAGCCGGTTGCGTGGCGCAGGCGGAGGGCGATGTCATTCTCGACCGCGCCCCCTATGTCGACATGGTGTTCGGACCGCAGAGCTATCACACTTTGCCGGAGATGATTATCAAGGCGACGGGCGAGCGCGTAATAAACACCGATTTCCCGGTCGAGAGCAAGTTTGACTCCCTGCCTACCGATCATGCCAGCCATAAAGGGCCTGCGGCTTTTCTCTCCATTCAGGAGGGTTGCGATAAATTCTGCACGTTCTGTGTCGTGCCTTATACGCGCGGTGCGGAATATTCGCGGCCCGTTGCGGCGATTATTGAAGAGACCAAGAAACTTCGCGACCGCGGCGTGGTGGAGATTGTCCTGCTGGGCCAGAATGTGAATGCCTATCACGGCGAGGGCGTTAAAGGTCTCGGCGGGCTGATCGAGGCTGTCGCCGCAGTCGATGGCATTGAACGTATCCGCTACATGACCTCCCACCCGCGTGACATGGACGATGAACTGATCGCCGCGCATGGCGATATCCCACAGCTTATGCCGTTCCTGCATCTGCCTGTGCAGAGCGGCTCTGACGAAATCCTCAAGACCATGAACCGCAAACACAGCGCAGACCATTTCCGCGACATTATCGCACGCGTTCGCAAGGTTCGCCCCGATATCGCCCTGTCTTCCGATTTCATCGTTGGTTTTCCAGGCGAAAGCGAAAAGCATTTCGAAGAAACTCTGCAGTTGATCCGCGATGTCGGGTTTACAGCGTCATATTCTTTTAAATACAGCGCCCGCCCCGGAACACCGGCGGCGAATATGCAGGGTCTTGTGCCTGAAAAAGCAAAAGACGAGCGTGTACAGGTTATTCAACGCCTGCTTTACGACCAGCACGAAAAGTTTAATAAAGCCACTGTAGGCAAAACGCTGGATGTGCTTTTCGACGGCTATGGCCGCAGTGAAAACCAGTTGCACGGGCGCACGCCTTATAATCAGGCCATTCACGCGACAACCGACCTGAATAATTTCGGGAAGATTGTCAAAGTCGAAGTTTCCGGCGCGACCGGCAGTTCACTGACAGGTCTTGTCGCGTAATTTTAAAAAAACTCACGCTGCCAGATAAATCTTCGCCGCTGCCAGAGCGTCGCTGCCCGCATCATGGTGGTTCAGTTCGATGCCCAGATGGTCGCAGACGATATTGAGTTTGTGACGTTCCAGTTCCGGCCAACGTTTGCGCGAAATCTGAACGGTGCAGAGCCAGTCGAGCTTCGGTAAGGCCAGTTCGTAATAGGCTGCCGTCCCCTCCAGAACGCCGCGATCAAAACCCGCATTGTGGGCAAGCATCGTGGTATCAAGGAAATAATGCCCGATACGGGACCAGAGCTCCTCAAAGCTCGGCGCGTCTTGCACCATATGCGGATGAATTCCGTGAATATCGATGAATTTCGGAACGAACCAGTTTTCCGGCGGGCGGATAAGATAGGCCACACTCTCAACAATACGGCGATCCTCGATCACGGTCAGGCCGACGGCAATGGCGGAATGGCTGCGGTAGTTCGCGGTTTCAAAGTCGATGGCTGTGATGCGGGTCATGATCAGATGATTATACCTTTTATGCGGATGAAACTTCAAAAAAGTTTGCACGATTTCGGAAAATGATTTATGGATCAAGATATGATATTTTATGCGCCGAAGAGAACCCAACGTGACCGGGAACAGGGCTTTACCCCCCTGGAGGAAGAAACCCGTGTGAACCGGGCCGAACATTCCGCCAAAACACCCGACCAGATCGCAAAAGCCAAGGAAAGGCGCGAACGCCGCGCAAAAAAGGCAGCAGCAGCCATGGAGCTGGACGTCCGTTTTGCAGAAGCGGTTGCGGCAGATCCGGATAAAATCACCATTGCGGCGCTTCATGTAAGCCAAAAAACCACTGAAGCCGCGTTTGGTTGCCCTGAAAAGGCCTGGCTTGAGCGCGTTTCCGATAAAACCAACACTTATATTATGCGAAAAGACGAAAATACCCTCTACATCAGGGGATTTCCAGCCAATCTGGCCCTGGCCAAAGCGCAGATTGAAAGCGATGTAAGGCTGCCAGCGCCCGGATCTGCTGCGCCAGCCCCGCAATAAAATCTATAATTTCAATGTATTAACTATTCCCCTGTGCTTTTCCTGTAATATATAGATATAGGACAGGCAACAGGAGAACCCGGCCATACAACGCGATACTGACAACAAGCCCCAAAAACAGGAATACATGACTTTCGGCGACAACCGGCTTTTGCCCGCGTTGTTCGGTGAACAGAATTCCCACCTCAGCGATATTGAAAAAGCGTTCGATGTGACCATTCACGGTCGCGGCAACCAGGTCATGATCAGCGGCAAAAGCGCCGATACAAAACGCGCCAGGGACATTCTCTCCATTCTCTGGAACAAGCTTCAGGAAGGTGACAACGTCGATGATCAGACCGTTGATGCCGCGCTTCGTTTTTCTCTGGCCGATAAGGATTCCAGCATGACCAATACCCCGCATACCAATCTGAAAGATTTTGCTTCGGTGAAGGGTCAGATTTCGGTACGCAAGAAAAACATCGCGCCGCGTTCGCCCATGCAGGCACAATACATTGAAATGATGCAGTCGAAAGAAGCCGTGTTCGGCATCGGTCCAGCGGGTACGGGCAAAACCTATCTCGCCGTCGCGCAGGCCGTTGCATTGTTCGAACAGGAAAAGATCGAACGTATCATCCTATCGCGCCCGGCGGTTGAGGCCGGTGAGCGTCTTGGGTTCCTGCCCGGCGACCTGAAAGAAAAAATCGATCCCTATCTGCGTCCGCTTTACGATGCGCTTTACGACACTATGGGCGCGGAAAAGGCCGAAAAACGCATTCTGGCGAAAGATATCGAAATAGCGCCGCTGGCGTTCATGCGCGGTCGTACCCTGACCAATGCGTTTGTTATCCTTGATGAAGCGCAGAACACCACCAGCATGCAGATGAAAATGTTTCTCACCCGCCTTGGCGAGGGATCACGCATGGTCATTACCGGCGACCCGTCGCAGATTGATTTGCCGAAGGGTGAGACATCAGGCCTGATGGAGGCCGTGGGCATCCTGCAGGATGTGGATGCCGTCGGCATCATCCATTTCGGCAGCAAGGACATCGTGCGGAGTTCCATCGTGCAGAAAATCGTCAACGCCTATGACGCGCGGGACGGCAAGAATAAATCATGACCGAAATCGATATTTCGATTTTAGAACCGGCGTGGGATGATGCCTGCCCTGATTGCAGCGCCATTGTCGAGACTGCAGCCGAGGCGACGCTTGCCCTCTGCCCTGTGGCGCAAAAACTGATCGATGGCGGCGTGGAGATGGAGATCAGTATCGTGCTGGCGCATGATGCGCTGGTGCAGGAACTGAACCGTGAATATCGCGACCGCGATAAACCGACCAATGTTCTGTCCTTCGCACAGCTTGACGGTGAGGACGGTTGGGAAGCGCCCACCACACCCGGCCCCTGCGCCCTCGGCGACCTGATTCTGGCCTATGAAACCGTGGCGCGGGAATCGGCTGAGGAAAACAAACCCTTCGAACATCACCTCACCCACTTGGTGATTCACGGAATTCTCCACCTTTTGGGTTACGATCATATCCAGGATAACGACGCGGAAGAGATGGAATCACTTGAAATTCAAATACTTAAGGGTTTAGATATAACAGACCCCTATAAAATCCGTGAAAATGACGGCATAATGCATGGATGATGAACATGACCGATAAGATCGACTCCGACCCGGAGCCTTCAAGTATTGAGGGCGCAACGCGCCCGCCCCTCCATATCGTCCACGAAGATGATCCGGCCCCTGTCCGCGAACCGCGCCTGCGCAATTTTGTCAGGAACATGCTTGGCGGCAACAGGCAGGAAGACTCCCTTCACGAAACGCTGAAAGAATTCGTCAGCGAAGATAACGTCGACGCCTCGCTGGCGGCCGATGAACGCTCACTGATTAAAAACATTCTGGCGATGCGCGACCTTCGCGCCGTCGATGTGATGATCCCGCGCGCGGATATCGTGGCAATCGACAGCTCCATCTCGACACAGGATCTGTTCACCCTGCTCTCCGAACGCCAGTTCAGCCGCTTCCCGGTTTACAAGGAAACGCTGGATGATGTGATCGGTACGCTGCACATCAAAGACATTCTTGCCTGCCTGGCACGCGGCCAGCCGATTGTCATTGATAATATCGTGCGGGATGTTCCTATTGTTTCACCTGCAATGCATGTTCTCGACCTGCTGCTGGAAATGAAAACGACGCGCCGCCACATTGCGCTTATCGTCGATGAATTCGGCGGGATCGACGGGCTTGTCACGGTCGGCGATATCATCGAGGCCATTGTGGGCGAGATCGAGGACGAACACGAGGTAAGCGACCAGCCGCAATTGCTGATCACGCCGGACGGAACGATCCTTGCCGATGGCCGGGTGGACATCGAAACTTTCGAAAATCGCTTTGGCACATTTATGACTGACGAAGAACGCGAAGATATCGACACGCTCGGCGGGCTTGTGTTCGCCATTGCCGGCCACGTTCCGGCGCGGGGTGAGGTTGTCAGCCATGATTCCGGGCTGGTTTTCGAGGTTCTCGACGCCGATCCGCGCCGGGTACATCGTCTGCGTATTAAAAATATTCCCAAAGAACCTGTCTCCGAGTAATCTCCGCGCATGAATAATGCCAGGAATTTTTTCGCCCGCCCGGTTGTGCGTGCCCTGCTGACCTTAATGTCCGGGGCGGTCATGGCTTTGTCTGCGCCGCCGACGGCGTTGTGGCCGTTGCTGTTCGTCTGCCTGTCGTCGTTTTATGTTCTGCTCTCGCCCCTTCAGGGCTGGCGGGCTTTTCTTTCCGGCTGGCTGTTCGGGTTTGGCTATTTCCTTATCGGGCTTTACTGGATCGGCAATGCGCTCCTGGTGCCCGGGAACGAATTTAAATGGGTGTGGCCCCTGGCCATCGTCGGCCTGCCGATTGGTCTGGCGATCTTTACCGGGCTTGCGGCGCTGGCCGCGACACGGTGGGGCGATTTTAAAACCTGGCGCGGGTATTGCGTGTTCGTTTTCTGCCTGATGGCATCGGAATGGCTGCGCGGGAATATTCTGACCGGGTTTCCGTGGAATCTGTACGGTTATGCCTGGGGGCATAGCCCTGCGATGGTCCAATCGGCTTCGGTCTTTGGCGTTTACGGGCTGACGTTCCTCACCGCTCTCTGGGCGTGCGTTCCGGGTGCGCTTTATCTGCAGAGGGCGAAGCCTGCGCAATGGGCGGTTTCAGGGTTGATTGTCATTCTGTCGATGGCTGCGCTTTATGGCTGGGGCGCGATGCGGCTTAAAGATCATCCGGTGCAGGAACGGAACGATGTGATCGTGCGTGTGGTCCAGCCGAATATTCCGCAGCAGGATAAAGCGAACCCCGATCTTCTGATCCCCAATCTGCGTAAACTGATCGAGGCTTCTGCCGCGCCGTTCGTTCCAGGGAAGACCTATGCCATCATCTGGCCGGAAACGGCGGTCAGCGATTACGTGATGCAGGATGCCAATGTCTCCGATTTTATCCGGAAAGCCTTGATGTATGACGGAGCGAACCATTTTATCATCGCCGGAACATTGCGGCATGAGGATACAGCCGATGGGAAAACGTCCTATTACAACAGTCTTGTAACCTACGATAACCGCCTCCAGCCCGTCAGCAGCTACGACAAGGCGCATCTTGTACCGTTCGGCGAATATATCCCGTTCAAAGACCATATCCCGCTTCATCCGTTTGTGCGCTTTGCGGGATTTACCCCCGGCAAGGGAATAGCCACCCAGTCTGTCTCCACTCTGCCGCCCTATAGCGGGCTGGTCTGTTACGAAGTAATTTTCCAGGGTGAAGTCAGCGTCAATACCCCCCGCCCCGCGTGGATGATAAATGTGACGAATGACGGATGGTACGGGAATTCACCCGGCCCGTATCAACATCTGACGATGGCGGTTTTCAGGGCGGTCGAGGAAGGAATTCCCTTGATCCGGTCGGCAAATACCGGGATTTCGGCCATAATCGATCCCTATGGACGTATAACCAAAAGGATAGAGTACGGAGTGGCCGGTTACGCGGATTCTCCGCTGCCCGCGGCTGCGGCGGGAACATGGTTTAACATTTTTGGCAGATATATCATTCTGTTGTGGATGGGGATCTTATTTGGCCTCATATTTGCCTTACGCAAACCATATTAAAATGTATAAATAGTATGTCCCTGGGGGTAGCCATTCGTTGATATTGCACACAATGGCATTCCTCTGCTAGACATATGCCGTCCGGACGGGCGCTGCTGCTTATCCGGGTATCCCAAAATGGAATTAGATCAATGGTCACCAAGTCAGTTTTAAAACCCCGCTACTACGGCAAAGGCAGTTCGGACTCGCCGGACCCTATCGACGTCCACGTTGGATCTCGTGTCAAACTGCGTCGCGGTCTCATGAATATGAGCCAGAGCAGCCTGGCCGAAATGCTGGGCATCACCTTCCAGCAGGTTCAGAAATACGAGCGCGGCGCGAACCGCGTCAGCGCCAGCCGCCTTTTCCACCTCAGCCAGATTCTGGATGTGGGGATTAATTTCTTCTTCGAGGGTTATAACGTCAAGAACCCTGCTCAGGCCTATGGCTTCTCTGAATCGAAACAGGAAGATTTCACCTGGCTCGAAGGGACCGAGGGCGATCTGATGGAGCGCAAAGAGACGCTTGAGCTGGTCCGCACCTATTACCAGGTTCAGGACGAGGCGGTTCGGAAGAACTTCATCAAGATGCTCAAGGCTCTCGTCGCAAGCCAGAGCTAGGCTCTTTCGCCCTAAAATCTGTATCTTTTCCTGTTCGGCCCCTTGATATTGGGTTTTGCTGCTGTATTCTGACCTCTTGTTTTATTTAAAACCGGAGGCCGACATGCAAGCCACAGCAGAGAAAATTATGACCCAGATTACCCCAGCCACCCAACCGCACACCGAACTGAAGGATTTCCTGTTCACCAGTGAGTCCGTTTCGGAAGGTCATCCGGATAAAGTCTGCGATCAGATTTCCGACGCGCTGGTCGACCTCCATATGGGTCTTGATCCCTATTCCCGTTGCGCGATTGAAACGGTAGCGACGACAGACACGGTTATTATCGTCGGTGAAACGCGCTGCAACGGTACGATTACCCACGACATGATCCGCGATGTCGTCCGAAATAAAATCAAGGAAATCGGCTACGATCAGGAAGGTTTCAGCTACAAGACCGTCAATATTGACGTAAAACTGCATAACCAGTCCGCTGATATCGCCGTTGGCGTTGATGCCGCGGGAAGCAAGGAAGAAGGCGCAGGTGATCAGGGCATCATGTTCGGTTATGCCTGTAATGAAACGCCGGAACTGATGCCGGCTGCTATTCACTATTCCCACAAAATTCTCGAGGCTCTGGCCGCGGCCCGCCATTCCGGCGTGCTGGCGAAACTGGAGCCTGATGCGAAGTCGCAGGTTACGCTGGAATACCGCAACGGCAAACCTGTCCGCGCGACCTCCATCGTTGTGTCAACCCAGCATGCCGAAGGCCTGTCGCAGGCCGATGTAAAGGCGATGGTTCGCCCTTACGTGGAAAAAGTGATGCCAGCCGGATGGATGTGCGATGAGGCCGAGTTCTATGTGAATCCGACCGGGCGCTTCGTCATTGGCGGTCCTGTTGGCGATTCCGGCCTGACCGGACGCAAGATTATTGTCGACACCTATGGCGGCTCCTGCCCGCATGGTGGCGGCGCATTTTCCGGCAAGGACCCGACCAAAGTTGACCGTTCGGCGGCCTATGTCACCCGCTACCTTGCGAAAAACATTGTCGCCGCCGGTTATGCCGAACGCTGCACCATCCAGTTATCGTATGCTATCGGCGTTTCCAAGCCGCTTTCCCTGTACGTCAACACGCATGGTACCGGCACCGTCGAGGAAGCACAGATCGTCAAAGCCATCAATGAACTTGTCGACCTCAGCCCGCGCGGTATCCGCGAACACCTGAAACTCAACCGCCCGATCTACGCCCGCACGGCAGCCTACGGGCATTTCGGCCGCGCGCCGGAAGCCGATGGCGGTTTCAGCTGGGAAAAGACGGATCTGATCGACGGGCTTCGAAAAATTCTCGGATAGTTTTTTAAAACAGAAAATTCGTTAACCCCCGCTCCGGCGGGGGTTTTCTTTTCCCTGAGCAGAAAAGTCGTGATCTTTTCCTTCTTCTAGTGTTAAAACCCCGCCATGAAACCTGAAACCCGTAAAGAAACCGAACCACGCCAGTTATTTGGCCGACGCCAGACACGCTCGCTCAGCGCATCGAAGCAATCTGTATTCGATGAAGCTCTCGCGCGGCTGCAAATCCCGCAGGAGCTACTGAACCGGGGCAATCTCAAGGCGGTGGACGTTTTTGGCAAACCCTTTGAAAAATTCTGGTTCGAGATCGGCTTTGGTAATGGCGAGCATGTGAAGAACGAAGCGCTCGCTCACCCCGACACAGCCTTTATCGGTGCGGAACCTTTTATCAATGGCATGGCCGCCCTGCTCAACTCCATCCGCGACCAGGATGACAGCAATATCCGCGTCTACATGGATGATGCAATGGCGGTGGTGAATGCTCTCGCCGATGATGTACTGGACGGCATCTACATTCTCAATCCCGATCCGTGGCCGAAAAAACGCCATTGGAAACGCCGTATCGTTCAGGCTGAACATGTCGAGCGCTTTGTCCGCGTGCTGAAGCCAGGCGGACAACTGATCATGACCACAGATATTGACGACCTTGCCGAATGGATGTGTACACATGCGGCTAATAATCCTGATTTACGAATGACGGCCAACAGCCCGCAGGACTGGCAAACCCCGCCCCCGGGCTGGATTCCGACGCGCTATGAATCGAAAGGCGTCGCCAAGGGGAGACGCCAGACTTACCTCGTGTTTGAAAAAGTCGGCAGACTTATGGCTTGAATACAGGTTTGTATTGCGCAATTACCTGCTGGTTGTCATTTACCATGACGACAGGCAATTTTTCGATATTGAAGATATCCTTTGCGGATTCAAGGCGGATCGGCTTGGTGCCTCCTGTGGCCGCATCGACGGACAGAACGATACCCTTGGTCACCTGCCCTATTCCGTCCAAATGTTCTGCAACTGTCGATGTTCCCCTAAGGGTGGCGGGAACCGCGTTTTCGATCGTTGACAGGTAATGCGCTGCCGCACTGCCGGCGCGCATGAAAAGGTCTTTAGGGCTGCCGGAATACATCACCAGGAAAGCTTCCTCGTGTGTCGGCGCGCGCATACCCACGGCATAATCCTGGGTAATGTCGGGAATAATGGTTTCGGTGCCACCGTTTGGTGATGGAATCTCAACATCCACAAAACGTGCCGCCTGCGCCACAAAGGGCGCCGGACCATAAGCCTGTGCAACGAATTTTCTGGAGAGATCCCCGCGAACGATTTCTTTCTCGATGAAATCAGGAGTCGCACGTTCCAGCCCGCTTTTTTTCAGCCGGTCAATAATCTGCTGTGCGGAGAAAAGCTGGCGGCGCGTGGTATCGCCTGCAGGCATGATGACGATGGCATTATCACCGTTGAAGGCGACAGTGCTCAGCTCATTATCCGGATGACCATGGTTGGGAAACTGATATTCCTGCCCCTGTAGATCCGCCGTGCGCAGGAGAACCCGCACATCAGAGGGGCGCGGCTGTCTGTTATTTTCACCGCGGATATCCAGGCTGATCTGGCTTAAAATATCAGATCCATTCAGCTCGACCTTTTTAAAGGCCTCCAGAGATTTAAGATTATGACGCTGTGTCATTTCAATTCTCTCTTCCCAAGCCCCAAATTAAAGCATTTCCATTATTATGTCAATGCTTTAATTGGTTTTCTATTAGAAGGACATGATCTAATTACGGCTGGCGAACGGGATTTTTACGGCTTCCGTCCGCGCCCTGATGATCTCCGCTACCCCTGGCATCCCCATCTTTTCAGCGAGGCTTTGGGCTTTACGGAGGCGAACCGTTGTGGAATGGGCATAAACAGTGCCTGTTGACGGGCAGACACAGGCGTTGAAATACGACATGCAGGCGCGCGCCTCAGGATCGGTATCCGGGTGACCGGCCAGGAAGCGTGAAATCTTCTCGCTGCCGCGGCTTATGGCGTAAGGAAGCATCGGTGTGTCGAGGCTTTGTGTTGCCAGAGGAAGATAGTTATGCAGGGTCAGCACGTTTTTAACAGATGTTCCGGTTCCGTCGAGAATGGTTTCGAAACCCTCAACATTATCGATGCTGATCGCCCCGACCAGCAAGGACAGATTTTTATCCTGATCAAATTTTGTGTTGCCCAACACAGCCTTCAGGGTTGGCGTATCATGGCTGCGGACAGCCTGGGTAGCCTGCAGGAAAGCAGCCTTCAATTGCAGTTTTTCAGGGGACAAGAACATTTTTTCGAAAGCCCGTGATAAGAAAGACATTTTACACACTCCTTATGATTATTTTTCTGCGGTAACAGATACACTATATTTTCGCTTATGAAAATGCATTTTTTAAATCCCGTTTTTTCATAATTTATCAACACTTTACCCGGCTACACGGTAGCAAAGCGATATTCAACAAGGAGAGCAAAATGGCGAAAGACCCTTTCACTGGCGCGATGACCAGCCGCATAAAAACTGTCTATAACGTTCCCGAACTCAGCCTCTTTTTCATCACAGGCCAGCCAACCGGCACACAACGGTTTGACGGGCTGGGCGAGCGCCATGCCAGTATTGCCGCGATGCCCTACAACACGCTCAGTGAGGGCCAAAGGCTGATTTTACCGCAAAATCGGAAAATGTTGCGGAAAGCCGGGTCGATATTCTCGTCAACGCAAAAACAAGAAACCTTGAATTTTATGACCGCTTTACCCACGTAACGTCCTATTGCTCATTCGACAAGCTTGATGCAGAGATCAGAATCCGTTTCGACCAAACAGCCCATCTGCCCAAACCTGGTTTGTAAATATTAACCGAACCCTGAATTCCAGCGAATTTAGGGTTTGTCAAAAAAATACCGATAAAGGTTGCAAATGTGTGGGAATCTCCCTATATATCTCCTCAATACAACCTGATCATGTTTGATAGGTGGGCTCAACGGCCCGCCTTTTTTGTTACTTAGGGCTAAAAGTTAATGCGGCTGACGCCACTGGAAGAACGTATTACCAAGATGATTGAACCCACCGTTACCGGCCTGGGTTTTAATCTCTACTGCGTTCAGCAATCCGGTGAAGGCGGCGCCCTGACCATCCAGATCATGGCGGAAAACCCGAAGACAAAATCTCTGGGTGTTGAAGATTGCAGACAGGTATCCCGCGCTGTGGGTGCCATTCTGGACGTGGAAGACCCGATCAGCGGGGAATACCGTCTGGAAGTCAGTTCACCGGGCATTGACCGGCTGCTGATGAAGTTCGAACACTACGAAGAATACAAAGGTCTCGACGTGAAGCTGGAGATTGATCCGCCGCTTGAAACGCAGAAACGTTTCCGTGGTCGCATTATCCGCACCGAGAATGGAGATACGGTTGTTCTCAAACTGGATAAAGGTGAAGTGGCACTGCCCTTCGACCGGATTGAGAAAGCCAAACTGGTGATGAGCAAAGAGCTGATCGATGTCACCCAGAAGAAGTTTAAAGCGTTACAACAAGAAGCAAACCCGGACGCTGAGTCCGCCGAAAACGAAGTAGAAGAAGAGGTTAAAGACCATGGAACTGCTGCAAGTCGCTGACGTCGTCGCCCGCGAAAAGAATATTGAAAAAGAGATCGTACTCTCCGCCATGGAAGAAGCGATCCAGAAGGCCGGCCGCTCCAAATACGGTTTCGACCATGACATCCGCGCGATTATCGACCGCAAATCGGGCATCATCGAACTGAAACGCTACCGCGAAGTCGTTGAAGCGATTGATCCGGAAGGCGAAGCGCGCCAACTGACCCTGAAAGAAGCGAAACGCATCAAGCCGGACGTCGCCGTTGGTGAATTCCTGGTTGATACCCTGCCACCGCTGGACTTTGGCCGTATCGCCGCACAGACCGCGAAACAGGTTATCGTTCAGAAAGTCCGTGACGCCGAGCGTTCAAAACAATTCATTGAGTTCAAAGACAAGATCGGCGAAATCACCGTCGGCATCATCAAACGCGTTGAATACGGCAACACCACCGTCGACCTCGGCGGCAAAGCTGAAGCCCTGCTCCGCCGCGATGAGTCCCTGCCGCGTGAAAACCTCAAGGTTGGTGACCGCGTTCGCGCCCTGATCTATGACGTCCGTGAAGAAGTTCGCGGTCCGCAGATTTTCCTGTCCCGCGCCAAGCCTGAATTCATGGCGAAGCTGTTCATGCAGGAGGTCCCTGAAATCTACGACGGCCAGATTGAAATCAAAGCCGTTGCCCGTGATCCGGGTTCCCGCGCGAAAATTGCTGTGGCGTCCCGTGACGGTTCCATCGACCCGGTCGGTGCCTGCGTCGGTATGCGCGGTTCCCGCGTTCAGGCCGTTGTTGGCGAACTGGGCGGAGAGAAAATTGATATCGTGCCATGGTCGGAAGATTTTGCGACTTTCGTTGTGAACTCCCTGCAGCCTGCAGAAGTTTCCAAAGTTGTTCTGGATGAAGAGAAACACCGCCTCGACGTTGTTGTGCCTGAGGACCAGTTGTCCCTCGCCATCGGTCGTCGTGGCCAGAACGTCCGCCTTGCCGCGCAATTGACCGGCTGGGACATCGACATTCTGACCGAAGCCGAAGAACAAGCCCGCCGCGCAGAAGAATTCGCGAAGCGTTCGGCCCTGTTCACCGAAGCTCTCGACATTGATGAAGTCATCACCCACCTGCTGGTTGCTGAAGGCTTTGTTACCATCGAAGAAATCATCGAAACGCCAATTTCCGAACTGGCGAAAATCGAAGGCTTCGATGAAGACGTTGCTGCCGAACTGCAAAGCCGTGCGACAGCATGGATCGATGCGAAGAAAGCGGAGCTGGAATCGAAACGTCAGGAACTGGGCATCCAGGACGACCTGATGAGCTTTGACGGGCTGAAGCCTGACCAGATCCTGAAACTGGCCGAAGCCGGTGTGAAGTCGAAAGACGATCTCGCTGACCTCGCCGGTGATGAACTGGTTGAAATTCTGGGTTCGAATGCAATGTCATTGGCTGAAGCAAACGCTATGATCATGGAAGCGCGCGCTCACTGGTTTGAAAATGAAAATGATAACGGCACAGCTGATAGCACTGGGGCTTCGGCTCCTGCTGCGGCATCATGAGGAGGCTGATTGATCACCATCGGGGAGCCAACACCCAACGGTCAAACTGAAAACACGCCCGTGGATAACGGGCGTGAACAGCCGACCCTTGCCTCGATTTCACCAGATCAATCAACCGACAAACCCTACGTAAAACCACCGAAACCTGCCCCGACCTTCACCTGCGCCCAATCGGGCGAGGCACTGGCGAAGGACCGCGTTCTCCGTTTCGTGATCGGACCGGAAAATACGCTATACCCTGATTTCGCCGAGAAACTTCCGGGTAAGGAATTCTTCGTCAACCTCTACCGTCCTGTGATGGAAGCCGCGCTGAAGGATAATCCTTTCGGTGCGGATGTCGTCATTCCGCCGAACATGATGGACCAGATTGAAGCGGGCCTGCGTCATCAGGCACTCTCCATGCTGTCCATGACCAAGAAAGCCGGGCAATTGCTGACAGGGGCCGAGAAAACCGAAGGCATGCTGAAATCCGGCAAGGGTTCGATTTACCTGACAGCGTCACCGAAAGATGCCGACACCCGCATGACCCTGTCTTTCCATGCGCAATCGAACAATGCGCGCATCGTCGATTTTTTCACCAGCGACGAGCTTTCAAAAGCGTCCGGCGCAAACAAAGTTTACCACGCTGCCCTCGGGCGCGGCGGTACGGCCACCAAGTTTTTTGTTCATGTCAAACGCATGAACTTATTCCGCGATCAAACCCAGAACGAAGAAGATTGAAAATGACCGATACTGAGAAAAAAGACGAAACCAAAAAGGCTCCATTGACGCTTGGTGCAAAGAAAACGCTGACCCTGAAGACAGCGGGTTCAACTGCTGCGGCTCCTGCTGCTGGCGGTGGTGCAACCCCTGCTCCTGCCGCACCGAAGCCGGTGATGTCGCAACCTTCACGCTCCGGTAAAACCGTTGCGGTCGAGGTTCGCCGCAGCCGTACAGGTTCAACCACCGCGCCGATGGCCCGCCCGCAGACAGCGGAAGAAAAGCCGATTATCACCGCACCGGGTGCCGAACTGCGCAAGCTCACCTCGGAAGAGCGTGAAGCCCGTATCCGCGCCCTGCAACAGGCCGATGAAGAGTCCAAAAAAGCCAAATCGGAAGAGCCAGTCGCCACGCCGGAATACGGCTTTGGCGCCCCGGTCATCAAGAAACCGGAACCGGTTCAGGATACCGCCGAAGATGCGCGCGCCCGCGAAATCGCGGAACTGCAACGCATCGAGGAGGAAGAACAACGCGCCAAGAAGCAGATTGAAAACCGCTTCGCCCCGCCGCCAAACCCTGCCGACAAATTCGGCCCGCCGGGCACACGCGCCGCACCGAAAATGCTCGATGCCGATGCGGAAGAAGAAGAAAGCTACCGCGCCCGGATGAAGAAAAACACCGGCGTCAAAGCTCCTGCGACCCGCAAGGAAGATGACAACCGTCGTACGCCTGGCAAGATCACATTGCAGACCGCGCTTTCCGGTGAAGACAAACTCTACAGCCATGAAAAAGGCCGCTCCCTCGCCGCTGCCCGCCGCGCCCGTGAAAAGGCCCGGATGGCGATGCAGGAAACTGCCGTCAAACAGGTGCGTGAAGTTGTTCTGCCTGAATACATCACGGTTGCCGATCTGGCGAACCGTATGTCGGAACGTGCGCCTGATGTCGTGAAAGCATTGATGAAAATGGGTGTGATGGCCACCATTACCCAGACCATCGACGCGGACACCGCCGAACTGATCATCCATGAATTCGGCCACACCTTCAAACGCGTCACCGAAGGTGATGTTGAAATCGGTATCGAAGGTGCGGAAGACACCGGCGAGCAATTGATGCGCCGCCCGCCTGTCGTCACCATCATGGGTCACGTCGACCATGGTAAAACCTCTCTGCTTGATGCCCTGCGCGCGACCGATGTTGTTGCCGGTGAAGCCGGTGGCATTACCCAGCATATCGGCGCGTATCAGGTTACAATGCCGTCGGGTGCGAAAATTACCTTCCTCGATACGCCGGGTCACGCCGCTTTTACTGAAATGCGGGCGCGCGGTGCCAACGTCACGGATATCGTGGTCCTGGTCGTTGCCGCCAATGACTCGATCATGCCACAGACGATCGAAGCGATTGCCCACGCAAAAGCGGCCAAAGTGCCGATCATTGTTGCCATCAACAAGATCGACCTTCCCGATGCAAACGTGAAAAAAGTGACGCAGGATCTTCTTCAGCACGATATCGTTCCCGAATCCATGGGCGGCGATACGCAGATCGTTGAAGTGTCGGCCAAGAAAAAACTGAACCTCGACAAGCTGGAAGAAGCCATTCTCCTGCAGGCCGAAGTTCTGGACCTCAAAGCCAACCCGAACCGTTCCGCCCTCGGTACGGTCATCGAAGCCAAACTGGAACAGGGCCGCGGTAACGTCGCGACCGTCCTGATCCAGAAGGGCACGCTCAAAATCGGTGACATCTTTGTTGCCGGTGCTGAATCCGGTCGCGTCCGCGCGATCATCGATGACAAGGGTCACCAGATCAAAACCGCCGAACCGGGTCGCCCGGTCGAGGTTCTCGGTCTGCAAGGCTCGCCATCCGCCGGTGATAACCTCACCGTGGTTGAGGACGATGCAAAAGCGCGTGAAATTGCCTCCTACCGTCAGCGCAAGAAGCGTGAAGCGGCAGCCGGCTCCATCTCCCGCCGCACCTCGACCCTCGAACAGCTTATGGCGGTTGAGAAAGAAACCAAACGCACAACCCTTTCCGTCATTCTGAAATCCGACGTCAGCGGTTCGACCGAAGCGATTATCGGTTCCCTGCGTAAAATCGGCGAGGAAAATCCGGAAGTCGAAGTCCGCATCCTGCACTCCGGTGTCGGCGCGATTACCGAATCCGATGTTATTCTGGCCAAGGCATCCAATGCCCTGCTGATCGGCTTCAACATCCGTGCCAACGCTCAGGCGCGTCAGCTGGCGGAACGTGACGGCGTGGAAGTTCGTTACTACAACATCATCTACAACATCATCGATGATGCGAAACTCCTCCTCTCCGGCATGCTCTCGCCAAACCTGCGCGAAGTTTACCTGGGTCAGGCGGAAATCCGCGAAGTGTTCAACATCACCAAAGTCGGCAAGGTCGGCGGCTGTATGGTTACAGACGGAACCGTCAAACGCGGTTCGAAAGTCCGCCTGCTGCGCGACTCTGTTGTCATCCACGAAGGCACACTCAAAACCCTCAAACGCTTCAAGGACGAAGTCAAAGAAGTCGGCAAGGGCATGGAATGCGGTATGGCCTTCGAACATTACGAAGATATCAAAGCCGGCGATCAGATCGAATGCTTCGATGTTGTTTCAGAAGCGAGAACGGTTGAGTAATTATGCCGCGTAAAGCCCAACCAGCACCATCGCAGCGTATGCTGCGCGTCGGCGAAGAAGTCCGGCACATATTATCGGAGACGCTGCGCAACGGTGGCTTCGATGACCCTGTGCTGTTCGAATCGTCGAGCACCGTGACGGTGACGGAAGTGCGGGTCAGTCCTGACCTGCGCTACGCCACCGCCTATGTGATGACGCTCGGCGGGATCAATTTCGACGAAATCCTCCCTGCCCTCAACGAAGCCGCCTGGTTCTTCCAGCAGGATATCGGCAAGAAAGTCAAAATGCGCACGACACCGAAGGTCCGGTTCGTGAAGGATGACAGTTTTGACGAGGCGCAGAAGATTGAGAATATCCTCAAAGGGATTAACGCCGACTAACCCTCCACACCATTCGTCATCCCGGCGAAAGCCGGGACCCCTACGATGGTGATAAAAGGACAAATCTATCCGAGTGGAACAATCCTATGGGTCCCGGCTTTCGCCGGGATGACGACCAAGTTGAACGAGTAAAGACATGAAGCGTAAAGGCGACATCATCAATGGCTGGATTGCTCTCGATAAACCGGCGGGGCTGACCTCCACCCAGGCGATCGGGAAGATCAGGCGTATTCTCAATCCGGCGAAGATTGGCCATGGCGGCACGCTTGATCCGCTGGCCACCGGCATCCTGCCCATTGCGATGGGTGAAGCGACCAAAACCATTCCCTTTATCGTCGATCACATCAAGACCTATACCTTCACTGTCCACTGGGGAGAACAGCGTTCAACCGACGATCTGGAGGGCGGCGTCATCGCCACATCCCCCAACCGCCCGACGGCGGAGGAGATCCGGGCTATCCTGCCAAACTTTACCGGTGATATATTGCAAACCCCACCGCAGTTTTCCGCGATTAAGATTGACGGCGAACGGGCCTATGACCTTGCCAGGTCGGGCGAAGACGTCGATTTGAAACCCCGCCCGGTTTTCATTGAATCCCTCGATCTGGTGTCGAGCGAGGCGGATCAGGCCAGTTTCCGCTGCGTCTGCGGAAAAGGCACCTATATCCGGTCTTTGGGCCGGGATATGGGGCTGGCCCTCGGGACCGTGGGGTATATCGGGGCTTTGCGCCGGGAAAAAGTCGGCCCTATGGACCAGAATATGGCGATTTCCCTTGAAATGCTTGAACAAACTGGACATAGTGCCGTCCTTCCTGTGGAGACAGTGCTAGACGGCATCCCGGCACTGAAACTGAATTCACAAGAAGCCGCAAGGTTAAAACAGGGACAGAAGTTGTCCTTCATAGCCCGACCCGATGTAGAGCGCTTGCGCAAACTCGGTGAAGGTGACGCCCTCGCCGTTTATGACGGTAAAGCCGTGGCCCTGGTCACGATCGAAGGCGTCGAGGTTTTCCCCGTGCGGATCTTTAACCTGTAACTCTCTTGAAGGAGAAATAAGATGGCCGTAGCCGTAAAGCGTAAAGCAGAACTGATCAGCGAAAACAAAATCACCGACAAGGACACCGGTTCGTCCTTCGTTCAGGTTGCCCTGCTGACCGAGAACATCAATGCCCTGTCCCTGCACATGCAGGAACACAAAAAGGATTTGTCCAGCCGTCGTGGTCTGCTGACCATGGTTGCCAAGCGCCGTAAACTCCTCGACTACATTAAGTCGAAAGATGAAGGCGCTTATAAAGCCCTGATCGAGAAACTGGGCGTTCGCCGCTAATCGCAGCAGCAAAACAGAATATAAAAAAGGCAGCCCGCAATGGCTGCCTTTTTCTTAGAAACAGGAGAGAAACATGCTTGAAGCAGGCATTCGCGATCTTCGCCCGCAACGGGGCGACATTGTTGAACTGATTGAAAAGCCGACAGGCTGCTGCTCGGCGCATTACAAGCTGACTGTGGGCAAACATTATCAGGTCAAAGAGATATTCGGCTGCTGCGTGCAGACGGATACCGATGATGGCGATACCGGGATTTTTAATTACCAGCGTGTTAAAGTCGTTTTCCGTTCGCCACGCCCTCACCCGCAATAAAAAAACACAGGCCAAAAACCTGTGTTTTTAAAGATATACGCGTATTGGTTAGCCCCATGCCTGAATCTTAGGGGCATTCGCATAGGCTTTAAGATTGCGGATATCTTGCTGCGGTACGGTGCTGCCCGCTTTAAAATGATCCATCGCCACTCCAATCAGGGCGAAGGCTGCGCGGTCCTGTTGCGATCCTGCAATCTGCAGGTCATCGGGGTGAGCGTTCTGGAACGAACGGTAATCTGATTGTTCCAGCAAGCGAACAACCGCATGGTCGTCTTCGCGAAGCTTACGGTTCATCGCATAATTGGCCACTTGCTCAGCAACCTCTTTCTGCGTTGACTGACTGCTGATATTAAAGACGTTTTTATACAAGGACATGACTTGCTCCGGGGCTGGTGAATTCCTATGCATGTAAATTAGCAGAAACTAATTGGCAAGTCAACAATTATGTAAACGCTTAATCCTGTCAGGCGGCTTTCTTTTCGTTCAGGTAGTACCGCTTCAACACCCTGCCGTTGTCCATTTCGAACACCAGTGGGGCACCGGTCGGAATTTCGGCCTGATTGATGGTTTCGGGTGTTTCGACCCCGATCACGATGAGGATGCCGCGCAGGGAATTCCCATGTGCCGCAATCAGGATGTTTTCGCCGTCATCGACCAGTGGTTTGATTTCCGCATTATAATAGGGGCGTACGCGTTTTTCGACCACATCCTGAAGGCTTTCACCGCCGGGCGGTTGCACATCGTAGGAACGGCGCCAGATCTGCACCTGTTCTTCACCGAACTTTTCTTTGGTTTCGTCCTTATTGAGGCCGGTCAGGTCGCCGTAATCGCGTTCACGCAGGGCGTCCTGGCGCTCCATCGTGCGGATCAGGCGTTCCTGCCCGCATTCTTTCAATGCAATTTCGGCAGTATCGGCGGCGCGCTTCAGCGTGCTGGTGAAAGCCTGATCGAATTCGATTCCCGCAGCTGCGAGGTTCTGCCCTGCAAGGCGGGCCTCTTCACGGCCCAGGTCGCTCAGTTCCACATTCTTGAATCCCGTAAACCGGTTTTCCAGATTCCACTGACTTTGGCCATGTCTCATAAGAACGAGGTAATTCATAAATATTCTCCAATAGTTCCGTAAATCCGAACTGTTTTCTTGTGTCAAGCGCACTATCTATGCTTTATAACGCAACTGCGTAAAACTACAAGAAACCCCGGGGCAAGAATATGAAGAAACGTTTTGTGATCGTCGCCATTCTGATGGCGCTGCTTTTTGGCGGGCTATATCAGTTCAGCGTATTTAAAAAGAAAATGATGGGCGAATATTTTGCCTCGATGACTCCGCCACCCTCACCTGTGTCCATCGCGGACGTAAAGGCCGAGGTCATTCCTAATCTGCTGACCGCCGTCGGTTCACTCGAGGCCGTGCGCCAGGTCACACTGTCCCCGGAAGTAAGCGGACGGATCAGCGCGATCAATTTCGAAGCCGGCGCGGTTGTGAAGAAAGGTGATCTGCTTGCCTCGCTGAACAGCGATCCTGAGAAAGGCGATCTTGCCCGCTTCCAGGCGCAGGCGAACCTGGCCCGCATCAATACCAACCGCACGCAGAAACTGCTTGGCGTCGCCACAACCAAAACCCAGCTCGATCAGTTTAAAAGCCAGTTGCAGGATGCCGAAGGCGGCCTCGCCCGCACCCAGGCTGTGATTGCGCAGAAAGAAATTCATGCGCCGTTCGACGGCAGCATCGGTCTGCGTCAGGTCAATCTGGGCCAGTTCGTAAACCCCGGTCAGGCGATTGCGACACTTACCGACCTTTCCGAACTGTATGTGAATTTCACACTGCCTGAACAGACGATGGGTCTTCTTGCTGTCGGCCAGACGGTGCGCTTCACGCTCGACTCCCAGCCTGGAAAAACCTTCGAAGCCAAAATCAACGCCATCGAACCACAGATCGGAACGGAAACGCGCAACATCAAGGTCCAGGCGATCCTGCCCAACCCTGATAATGCCCTGTCACCCGGCATGTATGCCAAGGTGACTGTGGTTCTGCCGAATGAGCAGACCTATCCGGTTGTGCCAGAAACGGCGATCGACTTCACGATCTATGGCGACTCGGTCTACGTTTTGAAATCGGCCAAGGATGACAAGGGCCAGGAGAAACTGACCGTTGACCGCGTCTTCATCAAAACGGGCACACGTTTCGACAACAAGGTTGCGGTTATGACCGGCCTTAAGGCTGGCGAAAAAGTCGTGACCAGCGGCCAGCTGAAGCTCAGCCCCGGGGCGCAGGTATCACTCGCCAAGGAAGATGCCCTCGCTGACGACTATCAGAAGAAACTGGCGAAACCGACAAACGAGTAATCAGCGTGAAGCCCTTTCCCGTGCGGGTGAGGGTCTTTAGGTAAGAAGTCACTCACAAATCAGATGGGCGGCCCGTTCATACCGGCCTTCTCCCCGCGGGGGTGAAGGAGAAGATTAAAAAAAGAGAGAATGTAGCATGGCCTTCACCGATCATTTCATCAAACGCCCGGTTTTTGCGTTCGTTTTCAGTACGCTGATCCTGCTGCTAGGCCTGATCTCGGCCTTCAACCTGCCGGTCCGCCAGTTCCCGCAGATCGAGCAAGCGGTGATTACGGTCAGCACAGGTTATCCGGGCGCCTCGCCCGAGTTGATGCAGGGTTTCATCACCACGCCAATCGCGCAGGCCATCGCAACCGCCGACGGCGTTGAATACCTCGTTTCCAAATCCTCCCAGGGTATGAGCACGGTCGAGGCGCATTTGCGCCTGAACACCAATTCCGATTCATCGATGGTCGATATTCAGACCAAGCTGAACCAGGTGAAATATATCCTGCCGCGTGAAGCGAATGACCCGATCCTCCTCAAATCCACAGGCGACATTTCCGCCATCATGTATATGGGTTTCGCCAGTGATACCCTGCCCTCCGCCTCGATCACCGATTACCTGATCCGCGTGATCCAGCCGATGCTGGCCGCCGTTCCCGGCGTTGCGTCTGCCGAAATTATCGGCGGGCAGTCGCTTGCCATGCGTTTGTGGCTCGACCCCGCGAAAATGGCCGCACGCAGCATTACTGCGTCGGATGTTGCCGCCGTTATTCAGGCGAACAACTATCAGGCCGCACCCGGCCAGATGAAGGGCAGCTATATCCTGACCAACATCTCCACCAATACCGGTCTGACCAGTGTCGACCAGTTCCGCAACATGGTCGTCAAATCCGTCGATGGCAGCACCGTGAAGATGAGCGATATCGGCACGATGGAGCTTGGCGCGCAGGATTACGGTCAGAGCGCCCTGATGAACGGCAAACAGGCCGTGTTCATCGGCGTCACCGCTACGCCGTCTGGCAACCCGATCGATATTGTGAAGGACGTTCGCGGCAAGCTGCCCGAACTGCGCAAATCCATGCCGCCCGGAATGGAAGTTGAAATTCCATTCGATGTGACCGTGTTCATTAACGCCTCGATCCACGAAGTTGCTAAAACCCTTGGCGAAGCGATGCTGATCGTTGTGGTCGTGATCTTCTTGTTCCTCGGCTCGCCGCGTTCGGTGATTATTCCACTGGTGACAATTCCGCTTTCCCTGGTCGGCGCGGCCTTCCTGATGCTGGCCATGGGTTTCTCGCTCAACCTTCTGACGCTGCTGGCGATGGTGATGGCCATCGGCCTTGTGGTCGATGACGCGATTGTGGTGGTAGAGAACGTCTTCCGGCATATCGAACATGGCAAGACACCGGTTCAGGCCGCGATTGTCGGCGCCCGTGAAATTATCGGGCCAGTTATCGCTATGACGATTACGCTGGCCGCCGTTTATGCGCCAATCGGCTTCATGGGCGGTGTAACAGGTTCTCTGTTCAAGGAATTTGCGTTCACACTCGCCGGTTCTGTGATTATTTCAGGCGTGGTCGCGTTGACCCTGTCGCCGATGATGTGCTCCCTCCTTCTGAAGGAAGGTATGGACAAGCAGGGTCTGGCGCTGAAAATCAACCAGGTTTTTGCAAAAATCGAAGGTTTCTACGCCCGCCGTCTCGAGAGCACCCTCAAATACCGTCCCGTGACATTGTTCTTCGCGTTGTGCATTTTCGGCTCGCTGTATGTTCTTTACAGCGGCGCTCAACAGGAACTGGCACCGGAAGAGGATCAGGGGATCGTCCTGACCGCGACCAAAGCGCCGCAATACGCCAACCTCGATTACTCGATGGTCTATGGCCGCCAGGTTGAGAAAATTTTCAAGGAAACCCCCGAAGTCGCCTCGACCTTCATCCTTGTCGGCATGGGCGGACCGAATGCCGGTTTCGGCGGCCTGACACTGAAAGACTGGTCCTTGCGTGATCGTTCCGCCAAGGAAATTCAGGGCGATCTTCAGGGCAAGGTCAGTATGATTTCCGGCGAAAGCGTCTTTGCCTTCCCGATTCCCTCGCTGCCCGGCTCGACCGGCGGTCTGCCGTTCCAGATGGTCCTGCGCAGCACACAAGGGTATGATGTCGTCTACAGGGCGATGGAGCAGTTGAAGGCTGAAGCGATGAAAAGCGGAAAGTTCATGATCGCTGACACGGACCTGAACTTCAATACGCCGGTCGTCAACCTGAACATCGACCACAACAAGGCGAACCAGCTTGGCATCACCATGGCGGATATCGGCGCAACGCTTGCGCTGATGCTGGGTGAAAACTACGTCAACCGTTTTAATCTTGATGGCCGTTCCTATGAGGTTGTACCGCAGGTGCGCCGCGCGGACCGCATCAACCCGCAATCGCTGACGCAATATTATGTGCGCACGACCGAAGGGGCGATGGTTCCCCTGTCGACCGTCATCTCCACCACCATGTCGACATCGCCCGACGTACTGACCCAGTTTAACCAGTTGAACTCTGCCACTTTCTCCGCCATGCCGATGCCCGGCGTGTCGATGGGGGAGGCTGTGGAATTCATGGAAACCACCGCCAAAAAAATCCTGCCCGCAGGGTTCACCTATGACTGGTTGAGCGATTCACGCCAGTATGTGCACGAAGGCAATCAACTCCTCGTCGCACTTGGCCTTGCCGTTGTGGTGATTTTCCTGGTGCTGGCGGCGCAGTTCGAATCTTTCCGCGATCCTCTGGTTATCATGACTTCGGTGCCGCTGGCGATCTGCGGTGCATTGTTCCCGCTTTATTTCGGGGCAGCGACGCTGAATATCTATACCAAGATTGGTCTCGTGACGCTTGTCGGGCTGATTTCCAAGCACGGCATTCTGATGACTGAATTCGCCAACAAGGCGCAGGTGGAGCATAACCTTGACCGCCGTCAGGCGATCGAGGAATCCGCCCGCGTCCGTCTCCGCCCGATCCTGATGACGACGGCGGCGATGGTGGTTGGTCTGGTTCCGCTGATCCTTGCTGATGGCGCGGGTGCGGCCAGCCGTTTCTCAATCGGCGTGGTGATTGTTTCCGGGATGCTGATCGGCACGTTGTTTACGCTGTTCGTTCTGCCCTCGGTTTATACAATCCTGGCCAAAGACCACCGCAAGGCCGCCGATTCAGAACGAAACCAGCAAATTGCCGAGCTTGGTGCAGATTAGGGAACTTTCCCCTCTCCTGAACGTTTTCTTAAGAACTTAAGGTAAGAATGGTTATAGCGACACTATAACCATCACCTGAAGAATCACGCCAAATGACAGCCCTCTGCCAAAACGTAAAGACTTTGTTAAAGTCTTTTCTGTATAAATTAGGTGTGAGAAAGCCGGAAACCGGCCTTTCACCTCCGGATCCGGTCATCCAGGAGGAAACAAGAAAGCATGGCACGACGGGCCTTTTGGAAGTTCCGACCCTGATGTTGTGTGAAAACGAAAAGGTTGTCGTTATTGTCGACCACGATTTTATGGACTTTCCCTCCTGGGTTGAGTGGGATGTAAAAGAGAGTAAGCTTTCAGTGGTGCAGATGGGCGGCGATTATGCCGAACTTGCTCTTAATATGGCGGGCCACCATGCAGCGACGGTCATGCGGACACAGCGACTGATGCTGGTCACAGGAAGATTTGACAGACGAAACGGCCACTATGTAAGTTTTATTGTAAGGGACTAAGACTATGAAACAGATTTGCTTTGCCCGTAACACCGACGATATTTCCGCCCTGCTCGGCCAGGCCGAAGCCCTGATGAGCGCGATGCGCTCCAATCCCGACAAGGACGATGTCTATAGCAACAATGATACCTCAACCCTTAGCGCCGCGTCGGTCCTGATCCAGCCAACCGCTGTCAAATGTCATACCAAAAGGGGGCAGCAGGCCATTACGCTTATGCCAGACCCATCCCAATCGATAGATAGTATTATTTCCGGTGCGCTTCACAATTCGCCGGGACCTTCTTCTTCTGATCCCTCCTCCCCTAAAATCATCAAGGGTATGCGTGGTTAGAACCAAAAAATCCCTGAAAACCAGGGATTTTTTTTAGCGAAGAATTTCTCCGGTCTGCCTGTTCACCAGGATCTCCTGCTCCCCATCCTCGGTCTGCAGAATTACGCGGTAAATCTGACGCCCGTTGTCTTCAGCCGGCACGACGCGCGATGATCTGAATGGCGGAGCAACCTGAATAGCGGCACGAAGCGCCTGATCACGACTGATAGGCGCGACAGGTGTCTGAGGTTCGGGTGCATTCACAGGCGCAGTTTCGATTGTAATGGGCTTCAGTTTTTTCTTCGATGGCTTGTTCCATTTTATTTTCGGTGACGGCTCCGCCCCTGCCGCATTCTGAACCGGTGCAGCAGCCTGTTTTTTAGATTTTGTTGCTTTCGGTGTGGCGGCCTTTACCGGTGAGGTCTTCTGCTTCACCGGCTTTTTAACAGGCGGCTTTACTTTGACAGGCTCGGGCTTAGCTTCCGGCACGGGCGCAGGTTCCGCTTTTTGCTCGGGTTCCGGCTCCAGGTTCATGACCGGTTTCGGGGTATCCGGTTCCGGAGGGTTGATTTTTTCCGATTTGATGACAGCAGCCCGGGCGGCATTGTGACGCGCCATAGGATCCGCTGCCGCGCCCGATTCCGTCACCGTCCCATCGGGGTTAATAACGATCATACCCTGCTCTGCCGCAATTACAGGCGCAGAAATAAATAAAGCGATTAACAGCAGAATTAATAAACGCATTCCGGTCTCCGTAAGGTCGGTGGCTTAGGGGCAAACAATTTTGTATTGCCTGCCTTCGTGGGTATAGGGAATCACATAGGAGTAACGTGTCTGCTGGTTACACAACCCCTTCGCCCTGATTAAAGTATCACCGGGCAGCGTCATCCTGTTGCGAAGCGCCTCTGCTCTTTCAGAGGATTTTTCCGTTTCGGAAACAAGCACACCTGCGGTCAATCCGACGAATCCTAATATTGCCGTCGCAATCGCTGCGGATTTTACGTCGGCAAAAATATTTTTTAATGCGCCCGCTGTTATCTGCAGGCCAGTTTGTCGGCTGATCTCATGAACGAACGGGTTTTCGGGCTGACCTAAATGGCGGAACACAACTCCCATCATCGAATATAGAACAGGTAGGGTTACGGCAGCCGCCGCCGCCCCGCCTGCATACGGTCCTGTCCTGCAGGCTGCGGCGGCAAAAGCAAAACTCAAACCGATAGTGGCTATGTCAGCCGCAGTTTTAGTCACCTTGGCCCCTGTTGAGAGTTGGTTTATGTCAGTCATTATCAGTCTGCCTTATCTATCGTATTTTACCGCCGCCTCTGTTTTCGCCCGTGATATTAAAGCCCCCGCCCCTGAGGTCAACATCGCTTTATTTACCAGAATGCGGCACATTTCCTTTGACTATGCCCGCATTTAATCGTATTAAAACAGCAGTTGGCGCAAGGTCCGGAGGCGGCGTTCCGGTTGACAGTTAAGCCCAGATTTTACTGCTGGTTTTGATCGTCCACCGAACCCCTCCCCCAACGTCCGAAGCGTCATTTTATGACCGTCATCTCATGTCCATAGGGGACCTGGGAGTGACACCACACAAAAGGAAAACTATATGTTTAACGTCTACCGTAAAGAATTCGATTTCGGCGGCCAGAAAGTCACCCTCGAGACAGGCAAAATTGCCCGTCAGGCTGATGGTGCTGTGCTCGCGACCATGGGCGGAACGTCCGTTCTGTGTACCGTTGTTGGTGCGCGATCGATCAAGGAAGGCCAGGATTTCTTCCCGCTCTCCGTTCACTATCAGGAAAAAGCATACGCAGCCGGTAAGATCCCGGGCGGCTTCTTCAAACGTGAAGCGCGTCCAAGCGAATTCGAAACACTGACATCCCGTCTGATCGACCGTCCGATCCGCCCGCTGTTCCCGGAAAGTTTCCTCAACGAAGTGCAGATTATCGCAACCGTCGTTTCACATGATCTCGAAACCCCTGCCGATATCGTTGCGATGCTGGGCTGTTCTGCTGCCCTGACCATTTCCGGTATCCCGTTCATGGGTCCGGTTGCCGGTGCGCGTGTTGCGTACATTAACGGTGAATACAAATTGAACCCGACCATTGAAGAATCCGCCGAGTCCGTCCTCGACCTCGTCGTTGCCGGTACCAAAGAAGGCGTTCTCATGGTCGAATCAGAAGCACAGGAACTGAGCGAAGACATCATGCTGGGTGCAGTCATGTTCGGCTGGAACGCTTTCCAGCCTGCCATCGACGGCATCATTGCACTTGCTGAAATGGCCGCGAAAGAACCATGGCCGGTGACAGAAGTGCGCCCTGAAATCGCACAACTGAACAAGGACATCAAAGCCAAGTTTGAATCCGAACTGGCCACCGCCTACACCGAAAAAGTAAAACTGACCCGTCAGGAAAAAGTCGGCGAGATCAAAAAGAAAGCCATGGAAGCCTTCATCAGTGAAGACAAATCAATCGGCAAGGAAATGGTCGGCAACGCGTTCTTCAAACTGGAATCGGACGTTGTCCGTGGCCAGATCCTGAAAAACGGTTCCCGTATTGATGGCCGTGACACAACAACTATCCGTCCGATCGTTTCCGAAGTTGGTGTTCTGCCACGCACACACGGTTCGGCCCTGTTCACACGTGGTGAGACACAAGCGCTCGTCGTGACCACACTCGGCACCGGTCAGGATGAACAGACCATTGACGCTCTCGTCGGTGAATCGAAACTGGCATTCATGCTGCACTACAACTTCCCATCCTACTCGGTTGGTGAAGTCGGCCGTATGTCACCTCCGGGCCGCCGCGAAATCGGTCACGGTAAACTGGCATGGCGCGCAATCCACCCGTTGCTGCCAAAGGCTGCGGACTTCCCGTACACGATCCGTACCGTGTCCGAGATCACTGAATCGAACGGCTCGTCTTCGATGGCTACTGTTTGCGGTACATCACTCTCCCTGATGGATGCGGGCGTTCCGCTGATCCGTCCGGTTGCGGGTATTGCAATGGGCCTGATTAAAGAAGGCAAAGACTTCGCTGTGATTTCCGACATCCTTGGTGATGAAGATCACCTCGGCGATATGGACTTCAAAGTGGCCGGTACCGACAAGGGCATCACCGCCCTGCAGATGGACATCAAAATCACTTCGATCACCGAAGAGATCATGACCATCGCCGTGAAACAGGCTCGTGAAGGCCGTCTGCATATCCTCGGCGAAATGGCAAAAGCCATGACCGCGGCGCGGACGGAACTGAGCGAATTCGCTCCACAAATCGCGACCCTGACCATTCCGAAAGACAAAATTCGTGAAGTCATCGGAACCGGCGGTAAAGTCATTCGTGAGATCGTTGAAACCACCGGCGCCAAAATCGATATCGATGATGACGGCACGATCAAGGTTTCGGCTGTCGACATGAAATCAATCGATCACGCCATCCGCATCATCAAAGGCATTACAGATGATCCGGAAGTTGGCGTTGTCTATGACGGCAAAGTCGTGAAGACCACCGATTTCGGTGCCTTCGTCAACTTCATGCCGGGCAAAGACGGTCTGGTTCACATCTCTGAACTCGCCGATGCCCGCGTTGCCAAGACAACCGACGTTGTTAAAGAAGGCGACCAGGTGAAAGCCCTGCTCGTCGGCTTCGATGACCGCGGCAAAATCAAACTGTCGATGAAACGCGTTAACCAGGAAACCGGCGAGATCATCGCCGCGAAAGAAAAACCTGCCCGTAACGAAGACGGCGAACGCGACGCAGGCTAATTCCTGCGACTGAAAGAATAAGAAAAAGGGCGGCAGAAATGCCGCCCTTTTTGCAATCCTAAAGAAGAAATTTACCTGCCGCCCGGACCGGGTGGTTTTATCTCGTGCTTCAGGACCTGATGATACTTTGCCACCATTTTCGTAGCGATGTTATGAACGGCCTGGGTGAATGCTTCCCGAAGCGGGGAACGGCCTGTTCCCAACAGAACACGCCCCTCTTTCACCAGGTTCTCGCCTGACGGCGAACTCATTACAAAGCCGCCTACTGCAGAGCTTAGCATATCAAGGCTGCCGTCGAACTGGCCGCTTGCCTGACCCAGCTCGACCAGTTTGTCCCAGATGAAGGATTGTTCGTCGGGGGTCATATCGCTGATCGGTTTGGCCATCAGGGCGTTCATGACCTCCTTACGTCCCGCGGTTTGGGATGCCTCATAAGTTCCGCTCGTCATAACTTCAAGCTGCTTGCCGAAGCCATCGGCGATCATTTTCTGCTGCACTTCGACGGTGGAGATTTTTTCCATCTGGGTTGGATTGGTGGAGAGCTGATCATAAAGATCACGGCCGCTCATATTGCGGACTTCGGAATCCAGTGTTTTGAATGAACCGCTGCGGGCCTTGTCCATCGCATCGCCGCCATCCGCCATCGCGCGGGTCTTCACCGATGCGTTCGCCATGATTTTGCTTTGCTGCTTGTCGGTCATTTTGCGATCGCCGTCACCCTTGCTTGATGCGCCGCCGACGGCCACATTGCCCTTGACCGATTCACCAACGGATTGTTTTTTATCGCCGCGCGGGCGTCTGCCCCCACCGCCTGACCCGCTTTGCGACCCTTCTTCGGACTCGTCTTCGTCTTCGTCGTCATCTTCGTCAACGCTATCGACAATATAGCGATAAGCATCTTCTTTCACGGGATCGAGCGCGTAACCGGGTTTAGGCTTACGGCCGGAGGCCGCAGGCAGGTGCGCGCCGCCTTGGGATTCAAGGAAGTCGTCGGGATCTTTCGGTGGTTTCTTGCGCCAAAATACCATTTTTTTAATATATCTTAATTTTACATCGTGCACAGCCTGCTTGTCTAATTAGTTCAAAAAAGGTATCAAATGCCATGCCCTTAAAACTCCCAAAAGTCATCGGCCATCGCGGCGCTTGTGCGTATGCACCAGAAAATACGCTGGAAAGCATCATTACTGCTGCCGACCTCGGCACGGAATGGGTGGAGCTTGATGTGATGCTGTCAAAGGACGGCGTACCGATCATCATGCATGACGATACCTTGGAACGGACCACCAACGGCTTTGGCAACGTGGCCGATCATGACTGGGAATACTTGCGCGATCTCGACGCAGGGGCCTGGTACGGCGACAGTTTTTCGGGTGCGAAAATACCGACGCTTGAAGATGCGCTTGATGTCATTCTGGCCAAGAATCTCGGCCTAAACCTCGAAATCAAACCGACCCCCGGTCGTGAAAAAGAAACGGCTGAGGTTGCGCTCGATGTCATGTCTCGCATCTGGGATGATCATGAGCGTTTGCTAATATCCAGTTTTCAACCGGTCTGTCTTGAGGTCGCTCTTGATATGGCGCCGGACTGGTACCGCGGCGTCCTGTTCGATGATGATGAAGACATGCCTGAAAACTGGCGCGATATCGTTGAATACCTTGATGGCGCAACGGTCAATATCGGCAAGAAGATTGCGACCCGGGAACTGATCGAAGACATCATTGATTTTGAAAAGCCGGTTATGGTCTACACAATCAATGATCCGCAGCTAGCACGTCAGCTGCAAGCCTTCGGTGTGGATTCAATGTTCAGCAACTGCCCGGACGTCATCGCGCAGAACCTGATGAAAGTTCATTAAAATAAAGGAAAATCCATGCTTAAACTCGTCAAAGAATTTCGCGAATTCGCCATGCGGGGCAACGTTATCGACCTTGCGGTCGGTGTTGTCATTGGGACGGCGTTCGGCTCCATCACCAACTCCCTGGTTAAAGATGTGATTATGCCGCCCCTCGGGGCGCTCATGGGCCGTATCAATTTCAGTGACCTGAAATGGAACATGATCGAAAAGCACGACGATGTCGCCGCCGTGACAATCAACTATGGCCTGTTCATCCAGACCATCGTCAACTTCCTGATCGTCGCCTGGGCGATGTTCATGATTATTACAGTGATGAACAAACTGAAGCGTAAACAGGATACCGGCGATGCCGAAGCACCGCCGCCGCCTCGCCAGGAAATTCTGCTGGAGGAAATCCGCGATCTGCTTAAAAAATAATCTTTTTTGAGTGCCCTCAGAGTAAAAAAATCCCCTATTACTAATAGGGGATTTTTTTATGCTCTAGCTAATCAACCTTGAATAACCAGTCGATCAATCGCCGCCAAGAGCAGCCATGACCTCATTCAGGTTTTGCGGCATACCCAAGGCGTTAAATCCGCAATCAACATAATGCGTTTCCCCCGTCACCGCACCGCCGAGTTCGGAGAGCAGATAGAGGCCCGTGCCGCCCAGTTCATCGAGTTCCACGGCGCGGCGCAGCGGCGAGGTGAGCATATTGTATTTATAGGTGACGCGGGCGGAGCCGATAGCCGAACCGGCAATCGTCCGCATCGGGCCTGCGGAAACAGCATTCACACGAATTCCCTGCGGGCCGAGATCGGCGGCGAGGTAGCGTGTCGACGCCTCAAGCGCGGCCTTGGCAACGCCCATGACATTGTAATTTGGCATGACCTTCTCGGCACCGTAATAGGTCAGCGTAATGGCCGAGCCACCATTCTTCATCAGCGGCGCGGCGCGGCGCATGACAGAGGTGAAGGAATAACAAGAGATATGCATGGTCTGCAAAAAGTTTTCGAGCGTAGTGTCGACATAACGCCCTTTCAATTCTTCCTTGTTTGAATAAGCGACGGCGTGAACCAGGAAGTCCAGCTCACCCCATTCCTTTTCAATCGCATCAAAAACGGAACCAACCTGGCCCTCATTCTGGACATCGCAATCGAGAATAAAAGTAGAGCCGGCCTCTTTTGCCAGAGGCTCGACGCGCTTTTTCAGTGAGTCACCCTGATAGGTGAAGGCTAGTTCCGCGCCATGCGCCCGTAAGGTGCGGGCAATACCCCAGGCAATTGAGTGATCATTGGCTACGCCCATGATCAGGCCGCGTTTATTCTTCATCAAGTCGGTCATAAAATTATTCCAGGTAGCGGGACAAGGCCAAAGTGCAGTTCGTACCGCCAAAGCCAAAGGAGTTGGAGAGAATTGTAGTGTGGTCGACATTGTCGATACGCTCACGGGCGATCGGCATATCGGCAAAGTCTGGATCGATGGTTTCGATGTTAATGCTTGGCGCGACGAATTTACCCTGCATCATCAGCAGGCAGTAAATCGCCTCCTGCACCCCTGCCCCGCCCAGGCAATGGCCTGTCATGGATTTGGTCGAGCTGATATGCGGGACATCTTTGCCTGTAAACACTTGGCGAATGGCGCCGATTTCCTTGGTATCGCCGACCGGCGTGGATGTGCCGTGGGTGTTGATATAGGTGACCGGGCCATTAACGGTCTCAAGCGCCTGCTGCATGCAGCGGACCGCACCTTCGCCATTCGGCGCAACCATATCTTCGCCGTCTGAGGTCGCGCCATAGCCGGTGATTTCGGCATAAATTTTTGCGCCGCGCGCCTTTGCGTGTTCCAGTTCCTCAAGAACCAGAATGCCGCCGCCGCCCGCAATCACGAAGCCGTCGCGGTTCGCGTCATAGGCACGGGAGGATTTTTCCGGGGTGTCGTTATATTTCGAAGACATTGCGCCCATCGCGTCGAACAGGCATGACAGCGTCCAGTCCAGATCCTCGCCGCCACCGGCAAACATAATGTCCTGCTTGCCCCATTGAATCATCTCCGCCGCGTTGCCGATGCAATGCGCCGATGTTGAGCAGGCGGATGAGATTGAATAGTTTACGCCCTTGATCTTGAAGTTTGTGCAAAGTGTCGCCGATGTGGTGGACGACATGCATTTTGGAACCGCGAACGGGCCGATTTTTTTCGGGCTGCCTGTTTCTTCGACAGTCTTCGCGGCTTCAACCTGATAATGGGTCGATGGTCCGCCAGAGCCGACAATCGCGCCGGTGCGTGGGTTGCTGACCTGCTCAGGCGTTAGTCCTGCGTCTGCGACGGCCTGCACCATGGAGAGATGCGTATAGGCCGCGGCCTCGCCCATGAAACGGAAAAGGCGGCGGTCGATCGCGGCCTGAAGGTCGATGTTCGGCTTGCCGTAGACCTGGCTGCGGAAACCCCGCGCCTTGTAATCTTCGGATGCAGAGATGCCTGACTTCCCTGCTTTAAGGGATGCCATGACTTCTTCGGCATTGTTGCCAATGCATGAAACAATGCCAAGACCGGTTACCACCACACGGCGTTTTTTGATCGTGTCTGTCATGATTGTATTCCTGACTCTGGTTAGAGAGAGCGTGGATTGTCGAACAGACCGACTTTCAGATCGGTCGCTTCGTAGATGACTTTGCCATCGGCAATCACCTGGCCGTCGGCAACGCCGAGGACAAGCTTGCGGTTGATGACGCGTTTGATGTCCAGATGATATTGGACCAGTTTCGTTTCCGGCAAGACCTGGCCGGTGAATTTCAGTTCGCCAAGACCGAGGGCGCGGCCCGAACCCGGTGCTCCGGTCCAGCCGAGGTAGAAGCCCAGCAATTGCCACAGGCTGTCCAGACCCAGGCAGCCCGGCATCACCGGGTCACCTTCAAAATGACACTGGAAGAACCAGAGATCAGGTTTGATATCGAATTCGGCGTTGAGGAAGCCCTTGTCTGCCACCCCGCCTGTCGCCGAGATTTCAGTGATGCGGTCAAACATCAGCATCGGTGGCAACGGCAGTTTCGCATTGCCGGGGCCAAAGACCTGCCCGTGCCCGCAGGCAATGAGGTCTTCATAGGAATAGCTTGATTTGGGTGTAAAGCTCGCGGTCATTTTTTCAGCCAAGTTGCTCATGTCATTACCCTTTATTGGATGCGGTAACTTATACGAAAGAATGCCATGGTGAGGCAAGCCGATTGTTACAAATTAATACATTTACATAGCTCTGAGCAAGCGGCGGCTGGGTCCGGCTCCTGCCTGAAGTCCAAGTCCCAACCCGGATAACAGTCAATTTTTATTTGACACTTTCCATAGAAACTATTATTGGAAGGCATCCTCACTTAATTAAGTCCCCGTAAAAAAAGGCCCGGCCATGAATTTTAGTTCGGAAAAAATCGCCCAAGACCTTCGCCGCGGTATCCGCGGTTCACTGAATTTCCACAGTGATGAGGATGTCTGGAACGTCAAGCATGTCTGCGTCATTTATGGGCTTAGTCACGAGGACAAAAAGTATCCGGACAAACGTGAGACAGGTAAAAAAGGCCGCCTTGGGGCTGACCTTCATGAGGAAAATCTTGCGTCCGAATTCAATGCCCGGAAGTCCTCTGAAACACCCGAGCACTGCCCTTCACGGCGATTGGCCGGGGAGTTTAAAAAGGTTGAGCATTATATCGCGGCCCTTGACCCCCAATACCATGAATATATTTATTGCCGCCCCGAAGTCACAATGGCCCTGTCGGTTGTCGCCCTTGAAAAGGGACTGGATGCGAAAACTGTTCGCGCGATTGTTCCGGATATCCGCAAGCAGTTGAAAGATGCCGCATGCGTGACAGCGATGCAGGGGCGTTTTCCCGACATCACAGACAAACGTGTAATAAAGGCCGTGAAAGAACTGAAGCTCTGATTCACACGAGCCTTTATCCTACAGCATATTCCCTGCAGACCGTCTTGTAGGTTTCAGTCATTGCCGCCATTGCAAGGGGTTTTGAGATTACCGGTTCAATCTCCGGACGCTCCCCGCCTGATGCCATGGCCAGCATCCGCCCCGCAGCCTTGGCGCAGGCCACGGCCTGATCGGTCAGAGCGTGAAGATTGATTACCACGAAGAAATCGCGGCACACAGGCTCCAGTGCGGCGATCAGTTCATAAGGCGCGGAGTTGGGATGATCATTAGCCGCGAGGCCGAACCGCCAGTCGCTGCCCGCCGGGATGCCGAGGCGGATCGCCTCCTGCGTCATGACATAGGCGACCTTGTCCAGGTATTCAGGCAGATCCCTGCCCCGGAACGCGCTCACCTGCGTATGGGTAAAGGACAAGGCAAGCGAGCGCCCGGCAATGGCCGACAGGCCGCTGATGCTTTCCGACAGGGACCAGCCTTCAAGCCCGATTTTCTGGTCGATGACGATGTCGCAGAGTTCCTGCGCCGCGATCTCGTAAGCCAGGCCACGATTGGCGCATTCGACCAGGATGCGGAAGGATTCCGCACGCGGCACCCCGTCTTCCTCCATGGCAACGATCAGGTGATGGGCGACGACCAGGCCCAGTTCAAAAAAATCACGCGGGCAGTGCAGCCAGTCAACAAAGAGGCGTCGGGCGATACTGCGTCCCTGCTCCGTCTCGCGGTCGATAATGGTCGGTGCCGGCAACGCCAGATCGCCGATCGGACCCACCATGGGCTCGCAACCCAGATCGTCCGCCAGGCGGTTATAAACCGCGCCCAGACCTTCATCCGCATCGTCGAACAACAGTACCGTTTCGACAAACATCCCGGCCAGAAGCTGGATCAGCTTCATCCCGTCCACACCGTGTTTCGGATGCGTACAGGGTTGAATCAAGGCGTTTACGATCGGGCCGATGGAATCGGCCTTGGCAGTCATGGAATCAAACATGGCTTCGTACTCGGACAAAGTTGGTGTGGGAAACTGGTGGGCGAGAAAAGCTTGAGGATTAATCCGGCAGGGAAACCGAATCAGACAGGGCTGTTGATAACCCTGTTGATAACTAGGCTATGTGATTTGGCCCGGTAGTGTAAAGAGGCTGATTTTCCTATCACCAAAGCTTATTGAAAGGCTTAGTAATTGCGCTTCGCCTATTTAATTTCTTCCTTGGGGTAAAGGCCCCAGAGATAATTTCTCTGCACCCAGCCCTGATAACCGCCGCTTGTTATCTGGCACCAGTTTTCAGTACATTTACCTAGTCTTCCAACAACACCGCTTTCAAGGCGTGCGATGATGCGGGCCTGCATCCTGCCCTCTTCCCTTAAATCAACAGGGGCCTGCGTTTTATCTTTGCCCTGCGCTGACCGGATAATGACACCGCGTTTATCGGACAGAAGCGCCTTGTTGATCCAGCCCTCATCGCCATCAATATCTTTTATTTTACGCCAGACATCAAATTCCTGTGTTATTTCAACCGGCAAGCCGATTTTCTTATAGACCAGCTTTACCGGATAGCGCGGTGCAGGGCCGGTACGGACATATGCTTTATTCGTATCAATGGTTACGAAGCGCGGAACGGGGCGGCCTGAACCCTGAAGCTCGGGCGGAACGTCATCCGCCATTACAGGCTGGATCAAAAACAGCCCGTAAAGCACTAAAAAAACGAAAAATAACCTGTTCGGTGGGGAAATGCTGGACATCTCTTCTTACTTTAACTCATTATGCGCCCACTTTGGTATGCGAAAGCTATAAATGGATCAAGCCCCTTTCGAAATCTCCATCGCGCCGATGATGGACTGGACCGACCGTCACTGCCGCTATTTCCTGCGGCAGATATCGCCGCATGTCCGGCTTTATACCGAAATGGTGACGACGGGGGCGATCCTGTTTGGGGACCGTGACCGGCATCTCCGCTTCTCCGGAGCAGAGCACCCAATCGCCCTGCAGCTTGGCGGCAGCGATCCTAAGGCTCTGGCCGATGCCGCCAAAGCGGGCGAGGATTACGGCTATGACGAAATCAACCTGAACTGCGGCTGCCCCAGCGACAGGGTGCAGAACGGGGCCTTTGGCGCCTGCCTGATGAAGGACCCAGACCGTGTGGCCGACAGCGTTGCGGCGATGATGAACGCCGTCAAAATCCCAGTGACGGTAAAATGCCGGATCGGGGTTGATGACTGCGACGATCTGCCCTTCCTCATGAACTTTATTGATACTGTAAAATCAGCAGGTTGCACGATGTTTATCATCCATGCCCGCAAGGCGTGGCTGAACGGTTTAAGCCCGAAAGAAAATCGTGAAATCCCGCCTTTGCGGTACGATGTGGCCGCCCAGGTGAAACAGGCGCATCCCGAACTGCGCATAGTCCTGAACGGCGGGATTACCACCTGTGACCAGATTGCCGAAAACAGAGATGTTTTTGATGGCGTTATGATCGGCCGCGAAGCCTATTCCAACCCCTACATTCTGGCCCGGATCGGACAGCGTTTCTTTGACCATAACGCACCAGACCGTCATGCAATTGCCCTGTCCATGATCCCTTATGCAGAGCAGCAATTCCAGGCCTATGGGACCCCGGTAAAGACAGTTGCCCGTCACATGATGGGCCTGTTCGCGGGCCAGCGTGGCGGCAAGGCGTGGCGGCGGTTTCTGTCGACCGAGGCCTTCAAGCCGGAGGCCACCCCCTCGCAACTCTTCCAGGATGCCCTGAAATTTGTTCAGGAAGGACATAATCTTGCCGATGTTGCCTGATTTTATTCTCGCCTAACCCCTTATTCCCGCTATATTAGACGGGTTAAAAAGATTCGCCCTACCCCGGCTACAGGACCGCATGCTCGCAACAAACCAATGGCATAAATTAGACCGCGACCGTACCGTCGCCATGATCGACAGCGTAAAGACGTCTGGCGACCATATCTTTTTTTCGCTCGGCACCAGCGAGGCAAAATGCGCCAAGCTTCCCTTCTATAAAAACTACCTTGTCTACCGCCTGACCAATTATTCTTCGCTGCCCTCTTTCTCCTTTGATTATATCGGCGATGGCCGCACCTATCATCACCTCGACGGCAGCACGACACCAATTTACCGCGCTAATGACAGTGGTAACCTGTCGCTCAGTGCGCATAACGTTCTCGATTACATCAGCTTCTTTTTCGCCCATGTTTCCGGGCCTGACGGTGATGTCTATGTGATTGACAACCCGCATGACAATCCCGCGCTAGACGCGCTTGGGCCGGATCAGATGGCGAGCATTCAGGCTATGCATCAGCCCGCAGACATCACCATGGACGGCAGCGGAAATTTTGTCATCGCAACTTCGCTCTGGTATCTCGACACACTCGTGCGTGCCACGGTGCAGGTTGACGCCGGTGGCCGCGTCAATATCACAGGAACACAAATGCTGATGAACTCATCCCTTGATCATTCCGGCGAAGGAGTGAACGCATGACCCAGGATTCCCCTTTCAGCAACCTGCAGGGCACCTTCGGCCAGAGCACGCCGAAACCGAATGTCGGCGGCGTTGATTACAATCATCCGCAGGAAGAAAAAGTGCGCCAGGCCATTATGGCCGCCTTATCCCAGACCCAGACGGGTCAGGACCTTCTGGAAATGGCGTCACAGAACCGAGTCGCTATACGCGTTATCAAGGCCAAAGGCGCTTCCGGCTTCGTTCCTGAGGCAAAAACCGTTTATATCGGGCTTGCGCCAGAGTTATCCACACCCTCGCCTGAGATAATTCTGGATACCGCCGCCTATTTACGGCAAGCGCAATTGCAATTTTTAGGGCAAAAAAACCCTGATGATTCAATGAGTTCAGTGGATCAGGCCATTGCCTTTGATACAAAAATACTTGACTCCCTCACTGTAATGTGTAAAATAACCTCAGAGAGCTATGAAAAGGGTCATACGGAATTTGTTGACGCAATGTTGCGTATGGGTCATGGTGAATTATACGAGAGTTTTAAACGCGATGGCCCAGGCCCTCAAATGAAAGAACTCTTTTATAAGCTTTACATAGAAGTAAACTAACTAAAAAAAGAGAGAGGGCAAAAATATGACCAGAGGCGCAATCAAGGCAGCATCAGCAAGACACGCAGACGTCAGCGTATTTGCACGTACACCAGCTCCGTCTATCCATACACCGGCTCCACTGCCAAGCTAGTAGATAGACCATTCAGAATTCAAAAAGGCCTCCGCCCAGCGGAGGCCTTTTGTGTTTTAGAGGGTCTAGGTTAAATTTTGGTTAACCGTAAAAGACTCACCGCAACCGCAGCGTCCGGCCTCATTCGGGTTATTGAAGATGAAGCCGCTTTTCATTTTTGTTTCTTCAAAACCGACTTCCATACCCGCCAGCATCCAAGACGACATTTTAGGCACGTAGAGCACAGCCCCGTCCTTTTCGAACCTGTCATCCATCTTCAGGTCTTCTGCCAGCACATGCTCCATCTGGTAGCTGTTGCCGGAACACCCGGTCGTCTTGATTTTGAGGCGCAGGCCGACCGCATCGGGATTCAATGCTGTCTTTTCCCTGATGGCTTTTGCGCCTTCGTCTGTAATGCTGATCATTTCATTATTCCTTTTTTACTGCTCCCCGAGCCTGGCAAGGGATGACAGTAATATCGCGCTCACGTAAACATATTCAACTGCAGCTTGGCCGTTTCCGCCATTTTCGACGGGTCCCAGGGCGGGTCCCAGATGATTTCAACATCAACATTACCGATCCCCTCAACCGGAAAGATCGCCGACTGCACCATACCTGGCATTTCCTGCGCAACGGGGCATGCAGGCGATGTCAGGGTCATCTCAACGAACACATCGGCCTTACCATCAGCGGCATCGCGGATGTCGATTTTGTAAAGCAGGCCGAGTTCATAAACATTCACGGGAATTTCAGGGTCGTAAACACCGCGCAGACCCTTCAGGATTGCGGGCCATAGGGGATGGTCGCGCGTTACCTCCGCATCTGGCGGTTCGGCCAGTTCGTCGTAATCGGCTCCGAAAGCGTTCCGGACCATGGTTTCATCGGCGGTATGCTGCATAACCTTACTTCCATTTGCATTCATTCATCATCGAGGTGGCAAAATCGTTCGCTTCCTCGTTCTTCATTACCCTGGACCGCATGCCGGCCTCAAAATTCTTCCACACCCATTCTTCCGACTTTTCCGACACGCAAGAGCAATTCATTGATGGGCCAAACACGTTGGAATCGTCCCTCATTTCATCCTCCGGCGATTTGGGCCTGTCGCGTGCAGCCTGCCGTGCGGCTTCGTCCTTTTCACAGGCATTAATTATAGTCCCACCCAGATGTTTATCCAGACAGGATTTGACGGTTTTAAAATCCGCCGTCTCCCTCGTCAGTCCCAGATCTGCAAGACAGCCGCATAACCCGTTAGCGGTGTCCTTTGTAAACATATCCTTGCTGGAATGTTTTTCGATCGAACTGAGACAGGCTTTCTTTGAGAACGTACCCGTAGAAGCAACACCATGCTTCGGTATACCGTCCGCCATAAAAAATCCCAATACCCCAAGTGTCAGTGCCGTAAACCCTGCTACTTTCAAATTCACACTACTCTCCCAATAAATCCCTCGCCTTTTTTATCCCCTGAACGAGCTGATCTATGTCGGCTTCATTCGTATATAAACCAAACGATGCGCGGATCGTCGCATCGATACCAAATTGATCCATCAGCGGCTGGCAGCAATGATGCCCCGACCGCACCGCGACCCCGCACTGGTCCAGGACCATGGCGATATCGCTGGGGTGGCCCCAGTCTGCTGTGAAACTGATAATGCCCGCGCGATTTTCGGCAGGGCCGTAAAGGGTCAGACCCGGAACGCCGGAAAGCTGCTCAAGGCCGTAGGCCAGAAGCTCCTGTTCGCGCACAGCGATGTTGTCCATGCCGATCGCGGCCACATAATCGATGGCGGCGCCGAGGCCCAGCACTTCGACAATGGCGGGAGTTCCTGCCTCGAAACGGGCCGGGGCATCTTTATAGGTTGTCTTTTCAAACGTTACGCGTTCGATCATGTCCCCCCCGCCCTGATAAGGCGGCATGGATTGCAGTAACTCATAACGGCCATACAGAACGCCAATCCCCGTCGGTCCATACAGCTTGTGTCCCGTGAACACGTACCAGTCCGCGCCAAGTGCGGATACATTGACCGCGCCGTGCACCACGGCCTGCGATCCGTCTACTAAAATCCTGATATTTCTATTATAAGCAGAAACTGATTTAATAATCGTTGATACGGGATTGATTGTTCCCAAAGCATTGGAAACATGGACAAAAGAGACTAATTTTGTCTTGGAGGAAAGCAGTTTTTCAAGAGATTCAAGGTCCAGCCTTCCATCCTGCAAAACCGGTATGACCTTAATAACAATCCCGATCTGGTCACGGAGGAGTTGCCACGGGACAATATTTGCGTGGTGCTCCATACCGGAGATAATAACCTCATCCCCCGCTTTCAGGTTTGCGCGCCCCCAGCTTTGCGCTACAAGGTTGATGCCTTCGGTCGCATTGCGGGTGAAGATGATTTCCTTTTCGGACACAGCACCGATGAAATCGGCAACCTTCGCTCGCACGGCTTCAAACTTCGCCGTCGTAACCTGTGAAAACTGGTAAAGCCCGCGGTGGATATTCGCATACTCCGTATCCATCGCCGCCTTCATTGCATCAATAACCGCGCGCGGTTTCTGCGCACTTGATCCCGTATCGAGGAAAGCGACGGGCTTACCGTTCATGGTTTTCGACAGCACGGGGAAATCATTGCGGAAGCTGGCCATCGTTGCCTGCTGAATGGGGCTTAGTTTTCCAGCCATCGCCCAACCCTTTCCATCAGCGACTCATAGAAAGGCTGCCCTTCCACCACGGCCAAAACCTCGGCAGCAAACGCCTTGATCAGCAAAGCCCGTGCCGCATCGCGCGCAATGCCGCGCGATTGCATATAGAATAACGGTTCATCATCGAGACGCCCGGTGGTCGCGCCGTGCGAACATTTCACATCGTCTGCGTAAATCTCCAGTTCCGGCTTGGTATCCATCTCCGCCCCTTCGGACAGGATCAGGGCTTTGGAGAGCTGATAACCGACGGTCTTCTGCGCCGCCTGATGCACATGGATCTTGCCCTGAAAGACGCCATGCGCCTGATCGCTCAGGATGGTCCGCATATTCTGGTTCGACTCACAATGCGGCGCGAAATGCTCGACAAGGATCGTCGTATCCGCATGTTGCTTGCCGCGCATCAGATTGACGCCATTGATATGGCACACCCCGCCGGTTTCATTCATCGCCACACGGACCTGGTTACGGCTTAACGATCCACCGACAGCAAGATTTAATCCTTCATAAGCCGCGTCTTTGGCCAGCTCGATATTCGTCGCCTGCGTATAAACCGCATCGTTTGAATCTTCCTGAATCCGCACATGGGTCAGCTTCGCTCCCTGCCCCAGAACGATCCGCGTCAGGATGTTTTTCCAGAGCCTTCCGTCGCTGCGGTGATCTTCAATAATGGTCAGGCGCGCATTGGCACCAAGGCGGATGACCGACTGCGCCGACGAAAACGCCTCGTCCCCCGCGATCACATCCATCATCAGCGGTTCGGCCACTTCAACGCCCGCCGCAACGTCAATCACAATCCCGTCACGGAAAAAAACGTTAGCAAGGTGCATCATCGACGGATCGGAATTGTGTTCTTCGCCCGGGATATCAGTGTTCAGCAGATCGCGAACCCATTGTTCTTCCGCCGCTTCTGCAATCGGTTCGACGCTCACGCCCGCAACCGGTTTCATAACGAAGTTCAGTTCGGCGTGCGTGGTGTAATTCTTCACCAGCGGAATCAGATTGGTAAATTTCCACCCTTCCAGCTTCGGCGTAGGCAGGCCGCGTGCAGTCAGATATTCAACCCCGCGCAGGCGCAGGGCGGACAGCCAGTCGGCATCGTCCGTTGCCGCCATCGCGCGCAGAATATTCTCCGACGTCTCCGGGAAATACGGCGACTTGACGGGGAATTGCGAAATTTTACGCTCGGTATTCATTAAGCGGCCTCACCAATCCCGGCATAACCCTTCAGTTCCAGTTCCTTTGCCAGTTCCGGGCCGCCGGATTTTACGATTTTGCCGTCGGCCAGAACATGGACGTGATCCGGCACGATGTAATCAAGAAGGCGTTGATAGTGCGTGATGACAAGGAAGCTGCGCTTTGGTGAGCGCAGCGCATTCACACCGTCCGCGACGATGCGCAGAGCGTCGATATCCAGACCGGAATCCGTTTCATCGAGGATCGCGAGGGTCGGTTCCAGCATCGCCATCTGCAATACTTCATTACGCTTCTTCTCGCCGCCGGAAAAACCGACATTGACCGCGCGTTTCAGCATGTCATCGCCGATGTTCAGTTCCTTCTGCTTCGCCTTCATCAGCTTCAGGAAATCGAGCGCATCCAGTTCGGTCTGCCCGCGCTGTTTGCGAATGGAATTCAGCGCCGTTTTCAAAAACGTCGTCATCTGTACCCCGGGAATTTCCACCGGGTACTGGAACGCCAGGAACAACCCCGAAGCCGCCCGTTCTTCCGGTGCAAGATCGAGGAGATTTTTGCCGTCCAGCAACACCGTCCCCGAAGTGACCTCATACCCGTCACGGCCCGACAGCACGTAAGACAGCGTCGACTTCCCTGCCCCGTTCGGCCCCATAATGGCATGCACTTCGCCATCCGGGATATCGAGTGAAAGCCCTTTGAGAATTTCCTTCCCGTCGATGGTGGCGTGGAGGTTTTTAATTTGAAGCATCTGTTTTTCTTTCAATGTTTTGTCGCATTACTTCTTCGCTGT
>JAQGJB010000042.1 GCA_028290825.1 Micavibrio sp. | reverse complement strand
AACAAGCTTAACTGGATCATGGCCCAGGCGCAGGGCTATGTCGGCCTTGTGACGCCGTATCAACCGGCATTCATGAAATCGGAAAACGATGTGCGCCCGGTTATGAATGAAATTTACACGCGCGGGCTTGGATTCATTGACGGTGCCACGACACTATCACCGCCGCCACAGAAATTTTCCTATGCTAACGGCGCAATCTACCGCAATACAGATGCCTGGATCGATGTCCCCTCCACGCCAGAACATATGGCCGCGGCGTTGCGCCAGCTGGAAGTTGCGGCACAAAGTGGCGGTTCGGCAATCGGCATGATCCATTCGACGCCCGAGGGTTTGAAGGCACTGCAGACATGGATTGACGGCCTGCCGCAGAAAAATATCACCCTCACCCCCCTTTCCGCGCAATTACTGAAGGCCAAGTAAACATGAGCGTCGATCATCTGCCCTATCGCCGCGGTGTCGGCATCGCGCTGTTTAACGACAAACACCAGGTGTTTGTGGGTGAGCGCATCGACTCGCCCGGCGCTTGGCAGATGCCGCAGGGGGGCATTGATGACGGTGAAGACCTGGAAACAGCGTTTTACCGGGAGATGCAGGAAGAAATCGGCACAGACAAGGCAACGATTATCAAGGTGATGGATAAGCCTTTGCTCTATGACCTGCCCCCGGAACTGCAGCAGAAATTATGGGGCGGGATTTTCAGGGGTCAGGAACAAACCTGGATCGCTGCAAGATTTACCGGAGGAGACGCCGATATTAAGCTCGACGCGCATGAGCCACAGGAATTTCAACGCTGGCAATGGGTCGATCTGGACAAGGTCGTCGATCTGATCGTGCCTTTTAAGCGTGAAATCTATACGCGTATCGCGCAGGATTTTCATCATACGAATTTCTGATTTTCTATTCGATGGGTTTCTCGTCTACGGGCAGATGCATGCCGACGCCTAAGCGGTTCCAGGCATTCATAGCAGCAATGGCCACAGTCAGCTCGACGATTTCTTTATCATTAAAATGCTTCTGCAGTAATGCAAAATCGGCGTCCCGGTCGATATGGTTATCAGCCAGACGAGTCATAGTTTCCGACCAGTTCAAGGCAGCACGTTCACGGTCACTGTATAACGAGACCTCACGCCATGTGATGAGAGAGTTAATACGCTGCCATTCCTCACCGTCCGCACGCAGATCCCGAACGTGGGAATCGACGCAGTAGGCGCAACCATTCAGTTGCGACACGCGCGTAAAGACCAAATCGATCAGCCTTTTACCCAGCTGCGATTCAGACAGCGAACCATTCAGGGAAATCATCGCCTGAAGTGCTTTAGGGGCGAGTGTACTCCATGGCAGGCGCGGTGCTTTCGACATATTGTTCTCCTTAAAAAAACCCCGGCACATCAGGCCGGGGTTTTGATTTCTTACGGGTTGGTCGGGGACCAGGCTGGATCGGAAGCGTCCTGCGGTGTCGGCAATTCGCGTTCGTTGTAGCCCGTGAGGTCAATCGTGTACAGCTTGGCGCGACGGCCATTGCCGCCAGCGGTTGGCTCTTCCTTGAAGTAGGTCAGAACACGGCCGTTCGGCGACCAGCTTGCCGATTCAACATCGTAACCCGATGTGATCAGACGCTCGCCTTTTCCATCCGGGCGGATCACGCCGAGATAGAATTTGCCGCCAGCAATTTTAGTAAACGCGATCAGATCGCCGCGCGGCGACCAGACCGGGTTACCGTAGCGGCCATCGCCGAAGGTGATACGGGTTGCGTTGCCGCCATCCGCACCCATGACGTAAAGCTGCTGCGTGCCGCCGCGGTCGGATTCAAATACGACGCGCGCGCCGTCCGGAGCAAAAGACGGGCTGGTGTTGAGGGAGGAACCGCTGGTCAGGCGGGTCACCTTCTTGCTGCGCAGATCCATGGTGTAGATGTCGGTGTTGCCGTTCTGGGCCATCGACATGATGACGCGGCTGCCGTCGGGTGAGAAACGCGGTGCGAAGGTCATGCCGGGGAAATCGCCCAGAACTTCCTGACGTCCGGAGTTAATATCGTAGAGGTAAACGCGTGGCTTCTTATTATAGTAAGCCATATACGCAACCATCTGGGTGTTCGGGGAAAAACGCGGGGTCAGAACCAGATAGGAACCGTCGGTCAGGTAATGATGGTTGTAACCATCCTGATCCATGATCGCCAAACGCTTAATGCGCGCGTTTTGTGCGCCGGATTCAGAAATGTAAACGATACGCGTATCGAAGTAGCCGGCTTCACCGGTGATGCGCTTGTAGATCTCATCGGAAATGATGTGCGCGATACGACGCCAGTTTTGTGGTGTTGTGGTGTATGCGGTACCCGCCAACTGGGCCTGACCGAACACATCCCACAGACGGAATTCAACGCGGGTGCGGCCATCGGCTGCGGTGGTCACGTTTCCAGTGATCAGAGCCTGTGGCCCGAGAGGACGCCAGACGGAGAAGTCCGGTTTTCCGGCTTGCTGGATTGCTTCCGGTGTCTGCACGAAGGCCGACGGATTGATCGGTTTGAAAAGACCGGTACGCTCCAGATTGTCGGAAATTATTTTCGGAATGCCGGTCGCCATTTCGGAAGGGCCGCCGACGCTGGCGAAATTCGTGACCGCGATCGGCATCGGGTCCATTTTACCGCTGTTTACATTAACCTGCAGGGCCGCATGCGCGGAAACCGGCATAATCATCAGCGCAAACGCAAACATCAGGATTTTTTTCAGCATAATTTTTCCTTTTCAGACTTTAGAGAATTTCGCGTGGATCGAAACGAACGGTAATTTCTTTCCATTGTTGGTACTTGTCAGGCGGTAGTAACAGAGGGCTGCACTGAGGATCGTTGATGGCACGGATTGCGGAATCAGCTGCAGCCCGGAAAATGTTGTCCGTATTATAACGCATTGTATCGACGACGCTAGCCCTCTGCACCGTGCGGTCCGGGTTCATGGTGAGGGTCATATCAACAACCAGGTCCTCTGCATAACGTGCGCCAGCCAGCACGTTCCAGCATTGAGAAAGCTGCTGTCGCAATGCGTCCATTTCGCTCATGGTCATTTTTTCGCCTAGCGGGGCCGCAACGGCCTGTTCCGGTTTAGCGTCAGTCTTGCCCGTTTCCTTGGATGGTTCTGGTTTTTCTTCCTGAAGATTTTTCAGGAGAGCCTTGAACGGGTCTTCATTCGGCTTGTCTTCCGTTTTCGGGAGGACCTTCTTCGGCGGCTCAACCTTAGGCTTCGGTTTTGGCTTTTCAGGCTTTACGATTTCAGCTTTTTTATCGGGCGCAACAAGGTCGTCCTTTTGCGCCGCTACAGGTTTCGGGGGCGTGGCTGCGGTTTGTTTCGGTGCCTGCTTTGGGCGTTCCGGTGCCGGTTTCGGAGGCTCGGGCTTTTTCTCATCAGGCGGTTTCGGTGCCTCATGCTCAACAGGTTTGGTGGTCTGGGTGATGTCGGCGATATCAACCATTTCGATCGGGATCGGCTGTGACATTTCCGGTGGCGGTTTGGCCAGGAACGGGAAGCCGAAGATTGCAATCGTCACAAAGCAAGCATGAAACAGCAGCGACAGGAGCACAGCACTGCTCAGTCCTTCCTGCGTATTCTCTGCTTTGCGTCTAGCGGCTTGTGCGTTCATGGTCCTGCTTCAGTTCATTTGTCATCCTGAGTTTAATTCAGGATGACAGCCTTCATAGTGCATCTTTATGTCGATATTATTACTTAGAGGGGTCGGAAATTAAGGCAACCTTGCGAAAGCCGCCTTTGTTGATCGCGCCGATGACTTCCATCACCTGGCCGTAGCCCAGCTTTTGATCGCCACGGATAAAGACGCGGCGTTCAGGATCGTTGTTGGTCATGGCGGTCAGAAGTGTGACGAGGCGTTCCATTTCGACTTCGGTTTCGCCGATATAGATTTTCCCGGCCTTTGTGACGTTGACCTGGATGGGTTTGTTGTCTTCGTCGCTGATCTGCTTGGCCTGTGATTTCGGCAGGTCGATTGGCACACCGGCGGTGAGGAGTGGTGCCGTGACCATGAAAACGATAAGGAGAACGAGCATGACGTCGACCATCGGCGTGACGTTGATCTCCGCCATCTGGCGATAGGAACGGCTGCGCCCTCCTGCCTGTCCGGAAAGGTTCGCGCCCATTACGCCACACCCTTCTTGTTATAATTAATACCCGTTGAACCGACCGAGGTTTCGCGCGGGTCTTCGTAATTATCAAGATGACGGGAGAGGATGGCTGAAAATTCGGAAACAAATGCATCCAGACGATCCGCATAACGGCGCAAATCGGAACTGAATTTGTTATAGGCGAGAACCGCAGGGATAGCGGCGACGAGGCCGAGAGCAGTTGCAGCAAGCGCTTCGGCAATACCGGGCGCAACAACGGCGAGTGAAGTATTTTGGGTCGAGGCGATCGCGGTAAAGGAATGCATGATCCCCCAGACCGTCCCGAACAGGCCGACGAAAGTTGCGGTGGAACCGACGTTGGCAAGGAAGGTCATCCCCCGCTCCAGCCCGTTCATTTCACGGTTGATGGTTACGGACATGGCGCGTTCAACACGCTGGCGCAGGGAGGCCTGAACGCTGTCGCGCGCGGGCATACCGCCTGAGACGCCGTTCTGCCATTCCTCCATCCCGGCGGCAAAGGTGCGGATAACGGGATCCTGTTTGCCCTTCTTCACGCGCTGGTAAAGTTTGTCGAGCGGTTCGCCGGACCAGAACGCATCCTCAAAACGGTTGGCCCGATTATTAAGACGTCTCAGCGACATGCGTTTATCGAGAATGATCGCCCAGCTCCACACCGAGGCGAAGATCAGCATCAACATCACGATCTTGACGACCATATCAGCCTGGGAAAACAGACCCCACATGGTGAAGTCATGGACGACGTTGGTTCCGATATTGGCGGCGTCTACGGCTCTCTCGGTTGCTGTTGTCATATTTCTTATCTCTCATTCGGTAAAATCATTAAAACTGGCGCGCATTGAATCGGGCATCCGGATCGGCTTTATGTCTTTCGTGACGCAGACCAGCGTGACCACCATCGAGCAGACCAGAACTTCATGGCAGAAAATAGACTGATTCATAATAAAGGAAGCATTTTTCAGCTCTTTTATGGAAGTTTTCACCGTTAAAATGTCGTCTAACCGGGCTGGAGCCTGATAATCGATCTCCATTTTGCGGACAATGAAGAGAAGCCCCTCCTTTTCCAGCAAAGTCAGGTGGTCATACCCGGCGGCGCGCAGCAATTCCGTGCGGCCCCGTTCGGCGAATTTCAGGTAATTGGCATGGTAAACGATGCCCCCGGCGTCGGTGTCTTCGTAATAAACGCGGGGGGTGATTTGGTGGGCGGGCATTGGGCACCTATTTGTGAAGTACAAATTTGCTCAGTTAAGGAGCACCGCGATTATTTAAATTAATCCTTATCACGGTGACTAGAACATAAACAATGCAAGCCAGAATTAAAAATGAAAATATGAACTTTAAATACCGAGCCGTCTTTTTAGACATACCTTTTGACTTTGAATCGTTCATTTTGAATCGTCATCCAATAAATCAATCTGCGTTGGGTTTGTCGGTTTCAGCCCAAGATATTTAAACCCCTTATCCGACAACATCCGCCCGCGCGGAGTCCTCTGCACATACCCCTGCTGCATCAAATACGGTTCGATTACATCTTCAATCACATCACGCTGATCCGCCAGGACGGCGGCGAGGGTTTCGACGCCGACGGGGCCACCGTTGTAGTGTTCGGCGATGCAGGAGAGGTAACGGCGGTCCATGCCATCTAACCCCTGCCCGTCTACGTCGAGGCGTTTCAATGCTTCGTCGGCGGCTTTGGCGTCGATGATCGGGGTTTTGGCGACTTGTGCGAAGTCGCGGACGCGGCGGGTCAGGCGTCCGGCGATGCGCGGTGTGCCACGTGAGCGGCGGGCGATTTCGTGGGCGCCGTCATCGGTGAGTTTCATGCCAAGGATACCACCGGCACGGCTGACGATTTTGGTGAGTTCTTCGGCGTTGTAAAATTCGAGGCGCAGAGGAATGCCGAAGCGATCGCGCAGCGGGTTGGTCAGCAGGCCGGAGCGTGTGGTCGCGCCGATGAGGGTAAATTTTGGCAGGTCGATCTGGACCGAACGTGCGGCGGGGCCTTCACCGATGACGAGGTCGAGTTTGCCGTCTTCCATGGCGGGGTAGAGAATTTCCTCGACCGTGGAATTGAGGCGGTGGATTTCGTCGATGAAGAGAACATCGTTTGGCTCAAGATTAGTGAGGATGGCGGCGAGGTCACCGGCCTTGGCAATGACGGGTCCGGAGGTGGCGCGGAAACCGACGCCCATTTCGCGGGCGATAATTTGCGCGAGTGTGGTTTTCCCCAAGCCGGGAGGACCGAAGAGAAGAACGTGATCCATCGCCTCGCCGCGACCACGGGCGGATTCGATGAAGACGCGAAGGTTACCCTTCAGCGCCGACTGGCCGACGAATTCCTCGAGAAGTTTCGGGCGGATTGAGGATTCATCCATATCGCCTTCGGATTTTACCGGCGTGAGGTCGGGATTTTTTTCGGCGGGGAGAGTCATGCGGAACTCAATTCTTTCAGGGCCAGACGGATGATCGCCTGCAGCCCGTCATTATCGTTGGCTTTGGCTTTTGCCTGCAGGACCGCGGTGTAGGCTTCAGTGCGGGCGTAGCCGAGATTGACGAGGGCGGAGACGGCGTCGCTGTCGACATCGGTGGCAGATGCCGGGGCACCTTTTATGGCGACAGGTTTGACGCCCTTCATTGATTTCGACAGGTCGATCTTTGCGGCCTTGTCTTTCAGTTCGGTGACGATGCGTGTGGCCAGTTTCGGACCGACGCCATCGGCCTGGCGGAGAATTGTGACATCCTGTGCGGCGATGGAGAAGCCGAGTTGATCAACCGGGCATGCGCCGAGAATGGCGAGGGCGACTTTCATGCCGACGCCCTGCACCGAGGTCAGCAGGCGGCACCATTCCTGTTCGGTGGCGTCGGCGAAACCGTAGAGGTGAATGTGATCTTCGCGCACATGGGTATCGATGAGGAGCGAGACAGGGTCACCCTTTTGCCCGACGCGGCTGAGTGTTCTGGAACTGGCGAAGACCTGATAGCCGACGCCGTTGACATCGATGATTAATGAATCGAGCGCGACGGAGTCGAGAATGCCGGAGAGTTTTGCAATCATCGTATCACCGCCATAAGTTTTCTGTGTCCGGCATGATGGGCGTGACAGATAGCGATGGCAAGGGCATCGGCGGCATCGGGGCTCATCTTGCCGGATGATGGGAGAAGGATTTTTATCATTGCGCCAATCTGGTCCTTGGCCGCGTGGCCGGTGCCGACAACGGATTTTTTGACGAGGTTCGGGGAATATTCGGAGACATGAAGGCCGAGGCGTGCCGGAGTGACCATAGCGGCACCGCGTGCGGCGCCAAGTTTAAGCGCAGAAGCGGCATTGTTGTTCATGAAGGTTTCCTCAATCGCCGCTTCGTCGGGAAGCCATTCTTTAATGACAGCCTCAAGCGCATGGGAGATTTCGGCGAGGCGTTGCGCGGTGGTCGTGGTCAGATCGGTTTTGATGGTGCCACACCCCAGGAAGGACAGACGGCTGCCCTCCGAGATAATCATGCCCCACCCTGTCTTCTGTAATCCCGGATCGATTCCTAAAATTCTCATAACGCTATTTTGCCATGAACGAGTCGCGCGGCAAAGCGTTTTGTTCCGGGTTTGTTTATATAATCTGGAAACTGCTTTAAGGATGCGGCGATTGTTAGCCCGAAGCAATTAATACAAGATTACTCAATTGATCCGCGGCATCATCTCCAAACTCAGCTTTAAAGTCGGCAGCGATTTTGTCCATCTCAGAGAAATACTCCGCCTTCGCCTGGAAAACAGGAACAAGGGTTGGATCGCAGATCAGAAAATCGTTGATCGCCTCGGAATCAAGTCCGGGCTTTTTCGCCATCAGGTCTTCAGCTTCTGATCCAAAACAGGAATATATTTATCCATGATAGGTGCCAGCTTGTTAAATACAGTGACCAGACGATCTAGATGACCTGTTTATCCCGCCCAATATTAGATGAAGTCATTTTTATCTCCCGGAAATGAATATGATTTATTTTTGTACGCAGAACTTAAGACGCCATCAGCCTTTCCATGATCTCATCACTGACGCTGAAATTCGTTGTTACGATCTGAACATCGTCATTGTCTTCCAGAACGTCGATGAGTTTCAGGATCGTCTGGGCTTGGTCTTCCGTCACTTCAGCCATGACGTTTGGTTTCCAGACGAAGGCGGCTTTTTCGGGTTCGCCGAATTTGGCTTCTAATGCGTCGCGCACAGCGGCGAAGTCGTCGAGCGGACAGGTGATTTCGTGGAACTCTGCCCCGCTCTCGCAATTATCGGCGCCGCATTCGACGGCGGCCTCGAACATGGCGTCGGCGCTGGCTTTATCTGCCTTGTAGACGATCAGGCCGACATGGTCGAACATGAAGCTGACCGAATTGGTTTCGCCCATGTTACCGCCGTATTTGGAGAAGTTGGAGCGAATCTCGCCAGCGGTGCGGTTGCGGTTGTTAGTCAGACCTTCGACGATGATCGCGACGCCGCCGGGGCCGTAGCCCTCGTAACGCACGTTCTCGTAATCCGCGCCGCTTGCGCCGCCGATGGCGGTTTCGATCGCCTTCTTGATGCGGTCGTTGGGCATGGATTCTTCGCGGCCCCACAGGATCGCCGCGCGCAGTCGCGGGTTACCGCCGGGGTCGGCACCGCCCAGTTTCGCGGCGACGGTGATTTCACGACCGATTTTGCTAAAAATCTTTGCACGCTTGGCGTCCTGCCGCCCTTTGCGGTGCATAATGTTACTATACTGGGAATGGCCTGCCATAATCTCATCCTGCGCTAGAAGTTCGGCCAAAAATTGCAGCATTTCAACCAAAAGAGCAAGCCGTGCCGCAATCAAGTGTTCAAAATAACCGGCTTCGGTGTTATCCTTTTGATATCCTTGAGTATTATTTTTCGTAAGGATCTTAAAGAAGCGTCAATCCTCTGACTGGTAGAATACTTCTAACACCCTGAATTTATTCAAAAAGTTATAATGCATGTCTTATCAGCTCCATCGTATTTCAGTCCTTGTCGTTGAAGATAACGAACCCATGCTTGAGATCGTCAAGTCGCTGCTCCACACGTTCGGGGTCGGGCATGTCATCGGCGCACCGGATGGCGAGGTCGGCTTTTCCCGTTTCTGCGAATATAATCCCGATATCGTTATTGCCGACTGGATGATGAAGCCAATGGACGGCATGACATTTACGCGCCTGATCCGCAATGACGAGCGCAGCCCGAATACGTATGTTCCCGTCATCCTGATGACTGGCTTCAGCGAAAAGCGCCGGGTTCTTCAAGCGCGGGATGCGGGGGTTACAGAATTCCTGGTAAAACCATTTGACGCGCGCGACCTTTATAAACGTATTGCACAGGTGATTGAACGCCCGCGCCAGTTTGTGCGCTCGGGCGATTTCTTTGGGCCGGACCGCCGCCGTAAACGCGATGCGGAAAAGTCAGGCAATTATGGCGGGCCAATGCGCCGCGATACGGATACGGCTGAAACGACCAAGAGCCGCATCATCGATCAAAAAAACGACGCTTACGAAGCCCTGCGCAAGATTCGTGAGAAGAACGGCCTTGCCAAAGGTGACAAGTTTGACATCAACCCTGACGATATCGATTTTGCATGAGTAAAGAACCAGACCACTTCAATCAAACGCCGCGCCGCAAGGCCGAGTTCATCCGCCCGCCCAATACGCTGAAAGCCAAGGTCGGATCGGGTGGCTTGAGTGAGGAAATCCTGAATAAGGCGCAGACGCTGCTTGAAAACAATGCCGCAGAGTTCGGGCCGCTGGCGGATCTTTATTTCACTTCCCTTATGCGCGGTGTCGAGATGGCGCGGCTTGACCAAGCTCCGGACGATAACGAAAACGTTATCGCCCATATCATCTATCCGGCGATGCAATTAAAGGCCAATGGCGGCATGTTCCACTATCAGCTTGTCACCAGGGCCGCAGATAAACTGATCCAGTTTCTGGAAGTGATCGAAAAGCCTGACGAGGAAGCACTTGAAATCGTCGTCGCCTTCCTTACGACCATTCGTGCGATTGTGAACAGCAAAATCACCGGTGACGGCGGCAGGCATGGCCGCGACCTGATCGATGCGCTCAATCACGCATGCATGCGGTATTTTGAGAAACATCCCGGCCAGCGCAAGGACATCGATTTCGATTACATCCACAAGGTTGATGACCAGACGCCTTAAAAATCAGGCATTTCCGGCTTCAGGCGACCGCCAATGCGCACCGCACCTGCATTTTTTGCAAGACCGGTTTTATCGTCCGTTTCAACAAAAAGACCGCAGACCGTTGCCTCGCCCTCTGCCGGGCTCATGCGGTCGGTCGGCATTTTGCGGACGAAACGCGCGATCGGGACTTCCTTTTTTACACCGATAACGCTGTCGTAATCACCGGTCATGCCGGCATCGCTTTGGTACGCGGTGCCGCCGTTAAAAATCTGCACATCGGCTGTAGGCGCATGGGTGTGGGTTCCAACGAGGGCGGAGATGCGGCCATCCAGGTAATGCCCCATGGCCATTTTCTCACTGGTCGCCTCGCCGTGGAAATCCAAGAAAATCGCATTGACCGTTGCGCCGAGGTGATAGGTATTCAGCAATTCATTCATCGCCGCGAACGGGTCGTCCATCGGGTCCATGAAGATACGGGCCATGGCATTGGCCACAAGGATTTTTCGGCCATCGGGCAAGGCATGCACGTTAAACCCCTTCCCCGGCGTTCCCTTCGGAAAATTGATAGGCCGCAGGAGCTTCGGGTCCCGGTCGATATAGGAAATGATTTCGCGCTGGTCCCAGACATGGTTACCGGTGGTGATAACATCGGTGCCAAGGGCATAAAGATCCTTGCAGATTTCAGGATTTAACCCGATACCGTGCGCCGCATTTTCAGCATTGACGATGGTGACATCGGCGCGAAGGTTTTTACGCAAGCCGGGAAGATGCGCCGTCAGGGCATCCCGCCCGGATCGTCCCATAACATCGCCAATGAATAATATTCTCATACTTTAAACCTTTGTGCCTTTTGCGGCGTTACGACCCAGTCCAATTTTTCATCATGCGGCTCAGCCGGAAGATTAAACAAAACCGCCTGCTGGCCATAGGCGTAACCTACGGCAATCACCGGCTTTATGGCACGATAATGTTTCAATGTCGCGTCATAATGACCCATGCCATAGCCCATGCGGTTCCCGTGACGGTCAAAGGCCAGCAGGGGCACAACGAAAATATCCGGGTCGGTCCAGATTGTCTGTTCATCAATTTTCGGCTGAATGACTTTGAAAGGTCCCTCCTCCATTGCATTACCGTCTTGGTAAGCGGAAAATTTCAGCAGGCGCTCACCTTTCTGAATAACCGGCAGGGCACAGGTTATGCCCCGCTGAAGCAGTTCATGCATTAACGGCAGGGTGTCGAATTCCCGCCCTTTCGGCCAGTAAAGGGCGACGACCTGGCCGGGTTGCGGGGCGATAGCCTCGAGGAAATTGGCGGCGGCGCTGTCGGCGTCATCGGCGGCAACCTCAATATTGTCGCGGACGCGGATGGCTTCCTGACGGAAGGATTCTTTATTCATGACTATCGGTAACATATCGGGGAAACGAGAGAAAGGTGACGTAAGGAGCCACATGAGCCGTGGAACATGCAACTTATCCGCTGCTGGCCCGGTTAACCAGGTGGGCACCGCATATCCCAGACCAAGGCCTGAGCAGAGGCAGTTCCCAAGCAGAGATAATTATCGGCCCGAGGGTTAAGGTGTAACTCGCACTCGGCAGCTATCCCTTACGTCATTTATTATTATAGAGGGATTTACCGGGTTTGACAGGATTAATTCTGAAAAATATTCTAAGGCTGCTTTGGTGCCGGAGGCACATCTGCGCCAGACGGTGAAATTCTGCCCGCCAGAAAGCCATTCACTGCGCCAACAAAAATAGCACAAAGCGCGGGAACCGCACTATTGCGGTCATGCGGGATTGCGCCAGACAAAACTACTCCTGCAGCAGCTCCGGCAATAGCGCCGTTTACAGCGTGGGCAAAATTAAAAGACATTTACCGTTTATTGCTCATTTATGACTACCCTTAAAGCAAAACGCACAGATTGTTTTCAGTCCCTCATGCGTGACAGCTTATATTTTCTGTAGTCTTTCTGCCACGGAATCAATCCGCGCCGCCAAGTGGTTGATCGCCTCAACGATCATTTCTTCGTCATCTTCGGTCAGGCGGTCCTGATAACGCTCGGTTGCCGGGACGGGTTTTGCCTGGCGGGCGTCGAAAATTTCGTCGGTCAGGACAAGCGCGGTCAGGACCAGAAGATGGGATTCGTTGCTGGCGGCACCGGCGCTGGCGATTTCGCGCAGGCGGGCATCAACGTATTTGGCCAGTTCCTGAACACGGCGTTCCTGCCCGTCATCGCAGGATATGCCGTAGGGTTTACCATGAATGACAACACTGACCTCAGCCATGGACTTATGCCTCACTGAGCAGTTGTTCGACTTTGGCAATCGTCATATCAAGCTTTTTTGCCAAGGCGTTACGGTCAAAACCTACGACATTTGATGCAGGCGCCGGGGTGGAAAAAAGGTCAGGCTGCGGTGCCACTTTGGATGATTTAGGGCGTTTGGCAATGTTCCCTTCCATACGATCAATGGCTTTGTCGAGATTGCTTAGTGCTTTTTTGATCGCTGCGGACATAGTGCCCTCCCCATAATTATATAAAATTATATGCAGAAACCTGTGATTTATCAGCCATTCAGGGTAATGGTCAAGGGCCGCTGAAATAGTTTTCAACCGTTATGTTTTGGCCTCAATTTAACGAACAATCGCATCCCCCTGATCAGGCTTCATATTGTCTCATTTGACCTGAACGGCTATAGTTTTCCCGAACTCCGGCAAAAGGATGGTAAACATGGTCAGACTTGAAATCGAAACCTACCACGACGCCGGTATCATGAGCGAAGCCGTAAAAAGTCTTGCACAAGCTTATCAATGTCTACAGGACATGCAGCATCCTGAGAAACAGGCCTGGTCCAGTAACGCGACGCCAGATACTCTCGCCTTCCTGAAGCAATTTTATACCGATATCGCATCATCGCCCTCGGCGGCCTATCGCCATACAGTTTTATCCTCCGTTGAGGATATCGTCCGTGCCTATGAGCCTGACTATTCCAAGCTAAAGAACATCTATCGCAGCGAGATTAAAAACGGGCCTAATATAGTCATTCATTGCGCCCCGGCGCTGGCCTCCCGAATCCTGAATGAAGCCTCCCGTTTTCCGGGTGTGCAGCGGGCGTTCCAGACCAACACCGGTGGCCCGTCCCTTCATCCCTAACATCACCAGAGAGTTACAAATGTCCCAATCCGCAGCCGTCCAGAAAGTTGATACCATGCCCGACCTGAAAACCATGGCGAACGCCATTCGCTTCCTGGCAATTGATGCAGTTGAGAAAGCCAATTCCGGACACCCCGGCATGCCGATGGGGATGGCGGATGTGGCGACGGTGTTGTTCACGAAATTCATGAAATTCGATCATGCCCATCCGGAATGGGCGGACCGTGATCGCTTTATCCTCTCCGCCGGTCACGGATCGATGCTGCAATACGCGCTCAACTATCTGCTCGGCTACGAGAAAATGACGCTGGATCAGTTGAAAAACTTCCGCCAGCTTCATGCGCTTACCGCCGGGCACCCGGAAGTCATGCCAAGCGCCGGAATTGAAATGACCACCGGCCCGCTGGGCCAGGGAATTTCAACCGCGCCGGGCTTTGCGCTGGCGGAACGTATCCTGAATGCGCGTTTCGGCGATGAGCTTGTCGATCACTGGACCTATGTCATCGCATCCGACGGCGATTTGATGGAAGGCATCAGCCATGAGGCCTGCGCCCTTGCGGGTCACCTGAAACTGGGGCGCATTATCGTAATGTATGATGATAACGGAATTTCGATTGACGGCCCGACCTCCCTTTCCTATTCCGACGATGTAACCAAACGCTTTGAATCCTATCACTGGGATGTTCAGACCGTGGATGGGCATGATTTCGCGGCAATTGAAAAGGCGATTGCCCACGCCAAGACCACCGATAAGCCAAGCATCATCCGGTGCAAGACCCATATCGGATTTGGCGCACCGACCAAACAGGGATCATCCTCGTCGCACGGCTCCCCCCTGGGCGCTGATGAAATTGTCGGCACACGCAAAAACCTTGTCTGGGACCATGAACCGTTCCATGTCCCGGAAGAAATTCTGAACGCATGGCGCATGGCGGGAAGCCGCAGTGCGGGTCTTTGCGAAGAGTGGACGGCGCGCCTGCATAAATCACCAAAGCATGATGAATTCGTTGCTGCCCTGAAAGGCGATGTTGCCAAAACTATTGCGCCGCTGGTGATCGACGTCAAAAAACAATTCGTTGCAGAAAACAAACCGGCAGCGACACGCAAGACCTCAGGGCAGGTGCTCGAGAAACTTGTTCCTGCGGTAAAAGAACTGATCGGCGGTTCCGCGGACCTTACCGGATCGGTCCTGACCCAGATCAAGGGTATTGCCAATGTCACGCCGGGCAATTATGCCGGACAATACATCCATTATGGTGTCCGCGAACACGGCATGGCCGCGATTATGAACGGTCTGTCGCTGCATGGTGGTGCCATCCCCTATTCCGGCACGTTCCTGAGCTTTGCCGATTATTCGCGCCCGTCAATCCGCCTTGCCGCCCTTATGAAGCAACGTGTCATTCATGTGATGACGCACGATTCCATCGGCCTTGGCGAAGACGGCCCAACGCATCAGGCGGTCGAACATGTCGCCGCCCTCCGCGCCATTCCGAATACTTATGTTTTCCGTCCGTGCGACGGTGTTGAGACTGCAGAATGCTGGGAACTGGCGATTAACAAGGCCACCGCGCCATCCATCCTTGCCCTGACCCGCCAGAATTTAAAACCTCTGCGGACCAGCCATACAGATGACAACCTGTCGGCAAAAGGCGCCTATATCCTTGCCGATGCAAAAGATGCAAAAGTCACGATCTGGGCCACAGGTTCTGAAACAGAGATTGCCATGGCGGCAAAGGAGAAACTGGACGCCGAAGGAACGCCGACACGCGTTATTTCCGCCCCGTGCCTCGACCTGTTCTGGGACCAGGAGGCTCAATATATCGCAAGCCTGACTGACACCCCTGGCATAAAAGTTGCTATCGAAGCCGCCATTCGCATGCCATGGGATCGCATCATTGGCCGGGATGGTATTTTTATCGGCATGAGCAGCTTCGGTGAATCCGCTCCGGCGGAAATACTGTACAAGCATTTCGGCATTACAGCAGAACATGCAGTTGCAGCCGTGAAGCAGAAACTGTCGAAATGATTTAAACAGGTGGCTGAATAGCAGGGAGAGGCTCCTGGCTGTCAGGGCCGTTCTTTATTATTGCCGTGCTATCCTCATTCAGGGGGAGCACGGTCCGGTCCTCCATTTGATAGATACGATCGGCATTTGCTTTATCATGACCGGGATCTTCTGATGGTCCTAAAAAAGAAAGATTGCTTGTCTTAATATATTTTTTCTGCTGAATGGCTGAAAGCGTTTTGGGAATGGACAGCGAATGATCGTGTCAGCCCGGCGAAAATTCACCAATTCGCGGACGCAGCGGCTATTGAAGGATGACTTAAACAGCTGTCATCTTAAAGAGCATCATATAACGGGTCATAAAGTCGACCAGCTCCATTGGGTTCAATAAGTATTTATCATCGCTGGCGTCATAGGGCAGGAACTTATCGCAGACCATGCGGCGGACCGAAACTCCAAAGCCATTTTCCTGAAAAGCTTTGGCAATGTCCTGCAACGAATAGGTTTGCGGTGGGACAGGCGAAAATTCTGCCACTGTCTTTTTCCAGCGTTCCCAGAGCGGATTTTCCGCGTATTCACCGATCGCGAGGTAATAAGCGCCCCCTGTTTTCAAGACCGCCCGCATCTCCCTGGCATGGGCGACAAGGTCGGGCAGCAGATAAACAACCTCGTGGGAGAAAGCCAGGTCGAAGCTGTTTTTTTCATTCGCCAGAACACGGTTATGAGCGTAAGTGCAGGGAATTTCACCTTTGTGATCGTTGGCATAGGCAACAGAGTCTTCGGCGATATCAACGCCAAGGGCCTCATGGTAAGGAAGTCTGGCATAGAGAGCTTTCAGAAAACCTCCGCGATTGCAGCCAAAATCCAGAATGCGTTTGTCGGACAGATCGCGTTCCCCGATATAGCCGATCAGGGATTGCCAGGCAGGTTCGTGCCCCTCGGCCATGCTTTCCTCACCCTCAAGGCTATCCCAGGTGGTAACTTTTTCTACGGCTTCGCTCATGGCTTTCTCTCTCTAAAATCTTTGTCCGACCGGTGTCATCGAAATGCGTTTGTAATCGCCCTTCTTCATCGGTGACGGTAAAGCGCCGTAAACAGTA
>JAQGJB010000067.1 GCA_028290825.1 Micavibrio sp. | reverse complement strand
TTGTTTATGATATCGTTTACCGGCCCTTGCTGACCCCGCTGTTGCAACAGGCGGCGGGGCTGGGCTTACCGGTTGTCACGGGCCTGGGTATGCTTCTGCATCAGGCCAGACCGGCGTTTAAAGGCTGGTTCAATGTGACGCCCGGTGTGGATAATGAATTGCAGGATATGGTTTTAAAGGCAGCACAATGATTGTCGTGGGTCTGACGGGTTCGATCGGGATGGGAAAGTCCACAGCGGCAGAGATGCTGGCGCAGATGGGGATTCCTGTCCACGATTCCGATGTGGCTGCGCGAAAGGCCGCAGCCGATGGCGGCGCGGCCATACCCCAGCTTCTGAAAACATTTCCCCAGGCGTTTGACGCCGCCGGAAAACTGGATCGCGGTCTTCTGGGCCAGTTGATTTTCAATGACGATGCAAAACGCCTTGCGCTGGAAGCGATCATTCACCCCGTCGTTCAGCAGTCGCAGCAGGACTGGATGCGTGCCCGTGCGGCGGAAGGCCACAAAATTGTCGTGCTCGATATCCCCCTGCTTTATGAAACAGGCGCGGGGGCGCGGGTCGATAAGGTCATCGTCGTCAGTGCGCCGTTTTTTATCCAGAAAAAGCGCGTGATGGCGCGCCCCGGCATGACCGAGTCGAAATTCAAGGGCATTCTTGCCAGTCAGATGCCCGATCACGAAAAACGCGCCCGTGCCGATTTCGTTGTATTGACGGGGCTAGGCAAAGTTTATACTGAACGTGCGTTGCAAAAAGTAATCGGGAGTCTTTTGAATGGGCAAAGCCATAATTTTCCGCCATATGCTCGATAACGATATCGGCGTGCTGTCGCATGTGTTGCGCGGACGCGGAATAGAGTTCGAAGTGATTGATACGTTTTCGGAATCTCTGGAGGGTTTCGATGCGCTGGCACCTGACCTGCTGATCGTTCTGGGCGGCGCATGCGGCGTGTACCAGGAGGATATTTATCCATTCATCGGCGATGAAAAGCGCATTATCCGCGAGCGCCTGGACCAGGACCGTCCTGTGCTTGGCATCTGTCTCGGGGCGCAGTTGATGGCCGCGGCCCTTGGGTCAAAAGTATATAAAGGGGCGCAGGGAAAAGAGATCGGCTGGCAGACCATCGATATCTCCGGTGCCGGGATGCAGACGCCTGCAAAATATTTTGATAAGAACCTGACCCGTATCATGCAATGGCACGGCGATACGTTCGACCTGCCGCAGGGGGCTGTATTACTGGCCTCAAGCCCCCTGTACGAAAATCAGGTTTTTCAGTGGGGACAGCGTTCCATCGGCTTTCAGTGTCACATTGAAGTAGACCGTAAAACCGTCCGAAGCTGGCTGGTCAGTGAAGCGTATGATGTCGGAAAGGGTGGGATCGATATCCCGGCTTTGCAACGCGAAACGGATGAATGGGCAGGGGTCATGAACGGCCAGACGCATAAATTTTTCCATGACTGGCTTGATCAGATAGGGCTATAAAACAGGAATGCGTGAGATTGTCCTCGATACCGAAACCACGGGCATGGACCCGGCCAAGGGCGACCGGCTGGTCGAAATCGGCTGTGTCGAACTGGACAACCATGTGCCGACGGGCCGCGTCTATCATGTCTATCTGAACCCCGAACGCGAGGTTCCGGCCGAGGCCGAAGCGGTGCACGGCCTCTCCACCAAATTCCTCCGCGACAAGCCTTTGTTCGCCCAGGTTTATACCGATCTGCTGGATTTCATCGGCGAAAGCCGCCTGGTCATTCATAACGCGGAATTCGATATAAAATTCCTGAACGCCGAGCTGGGCAAGGTCGGACATTCGGGTTTCAAGCTGAAGGAGACCGTCGATACGCTGAAAATGGCGCGGGAAAAATTTCCCGGCTCCCCCGCCAACCTCGATGCGCTCTGCCGACGCTTCGGCATTGATAACTCCAACCGCGAATTCCACGGCGCGCTGCTCGACTCCGAACTGCTGGCGGAGGTTTATCTGGAACTGATGGGCGGACGGCAGCACGGCCTTGGCCTGTCCTCGGTGCTGGATAAGGCCACACTCGGCCCGATGGTCAGCAGCCAGGCGGGGCAGGTCCGCAAGGCCAGGGAACCGCGTCATTTCGCTGTTGCCGAAAGCGAGCTTGAAGCGCATCGTGGCCTGATCGAAAAACTGACCGATGCGATCTGGAAAAACGCCTAGCGCGTCATTGCCGGGTTAAGGCTTTCTGGCACTAATCTTGCAAAGTTCTCTCTTGAAAACCCGCTGGCTTCTGGCCGGGGGGACAGTTTCAGCAGAGGATCTGAACAATGTCATTAGCTCTCGATTCCGCCCTTTCCGGCCTGCGCGTGGCGCAGAGGCAGCTTGATGTCATCTCCGGAAACGTCTCGAATTCATCGACCGATGGCTATACCAGGAAGGTACTTAACCAGGAATCTCAGGTAGTTAACGGCCAGACCATCGGCGTTCTGGGCAGCACCATCACGCGAAGCGTCGACATGAATATGCAAAAAGAGGTCTGGACACAGGTGTCGGCCTCCAGCTTCTATGATGTCCAATCCACCTATATGTCGCAGATTCAGGCCTTTAACGGCCCGGCGGACAAGGAATTGTCGATTGCGGCAACTATTGCCGGGCTGCAGGACGCTTTTGTCCAGTTGACCAACCAGCCCGACGACCAGACCCAGATGGCCCAGGCGGTCAGCCAGGCAAAGGCGGTAGCCAAGAAGTTCAACGATTACTCAAACATGCTGACCGACATGCGGAACGATACGCAGGCCCAGCTGGCGGACTCCGTGATCAAGGTCAACGATCTGCTGAAAAAGATTGCCGATTATAATTCACAAATCAAATTCAACTCCGCCGCAGGCGGCAGCGTCGCCAGCACGCAGGATCAGCGCGACCAGGCGATCAAACAACTCTCCGACCTGATCGGGATCACAAGCTTTACGCGCGGCGATGGCGTTCTTGTCGTACAGACGGCACAGGGCCAGCAACTGGCCGATGAAACGGCGTCTGTCCTTGTCTTCAATCCGTCGCCGGTCAATGCCAACACGGCGACCGCCGCCGGAATTTACCTGACCAATGGTGGTGTGGTGACTAAGACCTCAAGTAACCTTGCGGCAATTGATGCCGGTGGAAAGATCGGTGGCTATCTGGCCATGCGCGATGCCACACTGCCGAAATACCAGGCGCAGCTTGACGAGATGGCCCAGAAACTGGCCATGCGTTTCGATGCGCAGGGTGTTCGCCTGTTCACGGATGCGAGCGGCGGGGTGCCTGCCGATACTGCCCCGTCGACAAATCCGGTCACACCCGTTCCCTATGTCGGCTTCTCCAGCCAGATCCAGGTCAATGTGCAGGTCCTGCGCGATAACACGCTGATCCAGCGCAGCACGCTGGCCAATGTTTCGGTGCAGGCAGGCTCGGTTGAATTCCTCAACCGCATTGTCGATTATGCCTTCGGCGCGAATGAATACCAGAAAGCCGCCGGGACGGTCGATCTGCGCGTCTCCGGCGGTGTTGCGCCAAACAACACGCTACAGAACGTGCTAGGTCTAAACCCGAAGGGCCAGGTGATCGGGACGGTGAATATCCGTGCGCTTTCCCCCAGCATGCCGCTGAATGCCGCTGCCGGGAATCCTTATACGGCGACAACCGACACCCTGACCGTGCGGTTCGATACCGGCGGGGTCAACGATACGGGCGACATCAATATCAGTCTGGCGGCGGTGGATGCGGCGTTCCCCTCACCCCCGGCCACAAGCGGCGCGGACGCTCTTGTTTCCTATCTCAACACCAACGTGATCGGCGGGCTGGCCCCGCCACTGAACGGCCAGATCGGCGCCTCCCTTAATCAGTTCGGGCAACTGGTTCTGGACTCGCAGGTGGCCACGACGATCGGCACCGGGACGATGGGGGCGGATGGCCTGACCTATCTGGGCCTGAAAGCCGGAACAACAACCCAGCAAAATCCCTATATGGATATCCAGATCGGGCAGGACAACCCCGTGCGCATCACCGTCGATCCGGGCGATGACGAAACCACATTGCTGACCAAGCTCAACAACATTCCCGGTGTGCAGGCCAGCATTAATGCGACGACCGGCTTCCTGACCATCAGGCCGGGGCCGAATTTCGGCGGCGATCTGAAGATTACCGCAGGCGGCATTCTAAGCACCGGCGGCGACAACATGGTCAAGGTTTTGTTCGGATCGGAAACGCCGGTGGTCGGCGTGGCCAACGCGGCGTTCCGTATCAATAATCTCGGCCCCGGCGCAGGCATTACCACTGGCGTCGTGGCGAACGGGTCCTCAATCATCGATTTCGCGCAGAAAGTCATCAGCGCCGTATCGCAGGAAGCCAGCAACACCGCCTCGAAACTCAGTGATGAAAGCAGTTACCGCGATCTGATCTCCAAACAGTTCACCGATAATTCCGGCGTCAACCTGGATGAGGAACTGGCCCAGCTGATCGTTATCCAAACCGCCTATTCGGCATCGGCGAAAACCATTTCAACGCTCAACGAAATGTTCGAGAAATTGTTGGGCGCATTTTAATAGACAGGAGTAGTATCCCATGACTTTCATATCCACCCTTGCGCAGACCCAGAACCAGATCGCGCGTCTGAAAGATCTGCAGTTCCAGCTTGGCAATCTGCAGACGCAGATCTCTACCGGGAAAAAAACCCAGACCCTCAGCGGCCTGGGGTCGGATGTGACCGCATCAATCAAATCGCGCGCCAATTTCAACCGCCTCGACAGCTACATCCAGAACATTGATATGTCGACCACGCGCATCAAGCTGCAATTGCAGGGTATTGCCGGGGTCCAGGACCAGACGAAAATCATCATCGGCGCATTGCAGGGCCAGATTCAGGCGGGTGATATCGACGTTTCGACAGTGAAACGTCTGGCCGATTCCGCTTATCAGTATGTGGTCAGTACGCTCAACCTGAAAGACGGCAATGCCTATGTCTATGCCGGGTCCGATACCTCGGTGCAGCCGATCACGGATGCGGGCAGCCTCGATTCATATTTCTCAAATCTGAATGCCCAGTGGTCGGCCGGCACTTTGCCGATCAATCCGCCAAACACGACCATTGCGGAAGAATATAATTCCCGCATGGCGAATATCCCGCAGGTGACGCAAGGGTTTTCAGGCAGCCTGGGCGCGGCAAAAGCCGTGTATGTAAAGGCCGATGATCAGGTCAATATCAACACCACGGTCCTGGCCAACGACCCTGCGCTGCAGGACATCGTCCGCGCGCTTGCGGCGCTGAAGAACATCGGTGACCTGAATACCGCACCGGGCGCGACCCCGGCGGAGCAGAAAGACAATTTCTACGCCGTGTTCAACAAGATCACAACCACGCTGCAGGCCGCGACGACCAAGCTGGACAACCAGGGATCAAACCTCGCCTACGCCCAGGCGCAGCTGACCACCATCCGCGATGATCACGTGCAGGAACAGGCGACATTACAGGATACGATCGATAACGTAGAAAACGTCGATCTGAACGAAGCCGCAGTCAAGGTGCAAGCCCTCGGCACGCAGCTTCAGGCAAGTTACCAGGTCACCGCGCTCATCAACAAGCTCAGCCTCAGTAACTTCATCTAGTCCGCCACCCGGACAACAAAAAACCCTCCGGCAGAAAGCCTGGAGGGTTTTTTTATGGGCCTCTCGGCCTTTGTTACGACGAAGCGGGTTCGATGATCAGAACCGACGGGCCGTTCGGAAGATTCGGGTGCAGGCGGCCAACAGGGCGCGAACCCTTATCGCCATAGGCGCTGAGGACATCAGAAACGGCATCGGTGTAATTTCCGGTCATGCTGACCGGTTTCGGCAGTTTGTAATCCTGTGCCGGAACCCAGTAAAGCTGTACTTTGGCTTTCTCGGACCATTGTTGAAGCACAGTTTTCAGGCTGTCGCCTTTCTGGGCCTCCCATTTGGTGACTTCGCCGTTGTTCAGTACGTCTGCGGTCGGAACGGGCGCTGCAACAGCCTCTTTTTCAATCGGATCAGCCGGAGGGGCCTCACGCGACACTTCACCCGGACCGCGGGTCAGCATGACAGGGCCGCTAGCGGCGGGGGCTGCGTCGGCGACATCGCCCGGCGCGTTTGGAATGTGCGCCTCAGCCCCGGTATTACCGGCGGCTATTTTCGCATCATTGTCTGACATGCGGGCAACCGGCCCGACATCGGCGGCCGGTGGTGCGGGGGTTTCGCTGCTGCTGCGGGAAACATTATATACCGGGGCTTCGGTCACGCCGGTATCCTTGTTCCAGTTCATTGGATTGGCGCGCTCCCAGAAGCCGGGCTTGTCGCCGTCATCGGTCAGGACGACATCATTTTTTGCGGTGGATACTTCCGTCTGCCCGGCGCTGCGTTTCTCGACCGCGGCACCATCGGCATTGCGGCGGATATAAACTTCATTCACCGGTTTGGCGCTGTCAGCAGTCAGGACGGGAGCCGCAGGTGCGTCAGCAGGCGCTTCAGCAGTGGGTGAAAGTGGTGGGCGCGGCATATCGCCCCCGGCATGTGCGGCCATAACCGGTGGTGCGGCGACCGGTGCCGCAGGCGGTGTCGGGACAGCCATGGCACCGGATGCAGACGCCCCGGAGGAAACATGCACGGTGTTGCCCTCAACAACGGCGGTGTATCCAAGCGGTTTTAAAGCTTCGTTCAGCGCGATATCCCAGGGCTTACCGCCATTCCAGGAAATCTTGGCACCTTTATCGACGCCGCTATCAAATGCATACGCATACTGCGCCGGGATGATCTGGCGCATGCCAAGGACAAGCGGCAGATCGCTGCCGAAGCCGACGGCATCAGGCAGGGATGATGATGTCCGCTGACCGGGAGCCGCGGAGGCGCGGGCAGAGATCGGTGCGGCGAGCACATGAGGCTCCGTGACGTTTTCACCGGACGCCATCGGATCGGCAGGCGGCGCGGGCAGCGGAGGCGATGGCATCTGGTTAAGAGTATCGGTCTCAACTTTCCCCGCTGGAAGCATTGGCATCAGCGGACCATTATCCGGCATGCCTGCGGCGGGCGCAGGGGCGGCGACACCGGCTTTCGGCGCGGGGCTGAACTGGAAGCCTGCCTGGGCTGGCGCAGACATTGGCCCGATACCTGCGGCGAAGGTCGCCAGAGTGAAGATGCCGAATAAAGTCTGTCTGAGATGCGCCATGGTAAAAGCCTTCTTTGTAGCGGGGCAATGCCCGGAAAAAATTATGGTGAAACCTGTTCGACCATAATGGCAGAACATGCGGTTGACAATCCCCGGGGGCGCTTTTGCCCGGGTTTTAATAAGGTTTAATAAGGGTTTTGCAGAGATGCCGAAACGAGGACCAGATCGGCAACGGGTCTAGCCGTAATCGCGCATGCGGCGGTGGCGGAAAGAAAACCAGGCGGGCCGGTTGTAACCGATCAGCCAGACACGGATGGTCCGGAGGGCAGCCGGAAAGGTCAGGCCCTTACGCTCCACATACCAGAATATAATCGTCACAACGATCGTAATCATCAGAGTGATCATGCGCGCATAAAGGAGAAGGGCAAAAAACGGCATGGCGGCGCGGGCGTCGAGATTGAAGAACCGGACCGGACGCATGGTATTGCGCCAGTGCCAGTTGGTTTTCTCCATAAGGTTCTCTTGGGCGTCCTGTACCATGCTCGAATGAGATCCTTCCGTGGAGTAAGAGGTTGGCCTGAACCCAGTCTATTTTAACCAGGCAGGTATTTATAAAACACTAATATAACACAGACCGGCCATAGCGAAGCCGCAGAAAGCGGGGCTTTAGCCGCCGCCGCCCGTGCTGTTCGTCAGAATAAGATACCAGCGCCGGTCAATCAGCCCGGCATCGAAGGCCTTGCCCGCTGAAACGTTCATGGTCTGGCCGTAATTCGGCATCATCCGCTGAATAACCGGGGGCCATTCGATAAAATCCATATCGAGAAGTTTCTCACGCACCTCGTCGGGAAATTTCATCCATTCGCGAACACCCATACGGCCACCGTTCTTTTTCGGGACCAGCATCTGGGTGACGACCATGCGCAGCGTTTCCATCAGGGCATAAGCGCGCTCTGACCGCTCGGCGGCATCGAACGAGGTAATCATACGCTGCACCGTGGCGGCAACACCGGTGGTGTGGGTCGTGGTATAGACGGCGTGACCAGTCTGGGCCGCTTCAATTGCGGCGGAAATGGTTTCCTTGTCGCGGGCTTCCCCGACCAGGATGATGTTCGGCTTGCGGCGAAGGGCGTTACGGACACCCTTGGCAAAATCAGGAAGGTGGCGCGGGATTTCAGTCTGTGCGACGAGGGAGCGCGGCGATTTGACAACGTCATAAACGTATTCAATCGGCGCTTCGTAGGTCAGCATTTTGCCGCAGCCGTGCGGACGTTCAAGAATCATACGGTTCCCTGCGGCCAGCAGGGTGGTCTTACCCGAACCCGTCGGGCCGGTGATGATGACGATACCCTGGCGCGGTGCCCAGTTCTTGATGATGTCTTCCTCGATATTGAGGTCTTTCATCGAGGGAGGCTCGTTCGGCAGAACCCGCATCGTGACCTGCGCCGCGTCACGGCCCTTGGACAAAATCGCGGTGATGTTCACACGGAAACGGATGCGGGTGTAGCGGTCGGGACGGATTTCGTAGGACAGATCGAGATCGTTCCCGGACGCCAGCCGCGCCTGTGCCTCCGGCCCGTAAATCCTTTGCAAAATCGCCGCCATGTCGGCGGCATCCAGCGGACGGTAAGTCCCCGGATAAAGCACGCCGTCAAGTTCGTGATAGATCGGACGGTCGGACTGAAGACTGATATCGGACGCGCCTTTTTTCACCGACCATAAAAGGAAAGGATCAATAGTGTCCTCGGTAAAACGCGGTGGCTCATCCGGCCAGGTGACCGCATAGTTATCCTTGCCTTTGGCAAGACTTATCGGTTTGCGGGTTGCCATTGATCTGATCCAGGCTGGAGTTCCGGTTTGCCCGTGATCTGGACGGCACGGTCGCCGACGCGCATTTCATCGCCGCCGCCAGTGACGCCGCGGTCAACCTGAAGCGCGTAAGGCGGTGAAATCATGCCTTGTGACAGCAGCATGCGGTAACGGACCATACCCTGATAATTTGCGGTCAGTTGATTAAGGTCATCCTGGTAAATCGCATCCGCCTGTTCGATGCCATTGTCCCAGCCGACACGGACCCATTTGATCCATGCATCACGCTCTTCCTTGGTTTCAGGAAGAAGAATATCCGGCGGGGGAAGAACCTCACCCCAGTCGCGCTCGAGATAATTACGCCACATGCGCGGGGTGGAAACGATTTTTGCCTGCTTGTTGATGCTGTAATGGCGGTCGGCAACGGCGGCTTCCTGGCCACCCGTCGCGATGATCAGGGCCTTTTCTTCTTCGGTCACAATCGGCGGCTCGATCAGCAGGCCGGAAGGCGCAGGGATCAACAGATGGTTGAAATCATAAACCTTGTCGAGGTAGCTGCCATGCTCTTCCAGCATATTGCGGATCTGGAACGTGCGCCAGGCCAGCCCGCCGCGCGCGCCGTAGGAAAGCGCTGCTTCTTTCTGGGCCTTGATACGGATATTGGTGTCGAACATCTTGGCGACATCGTTCGGTTTATCCTTGTCGCCGTCTTTCTTTGCGAATTCAGCCTTAGGCGTTGCCGCCTCAAGGGAGTCGCGGTAGGGCGGTGCTGTGCTGCTGTCTTCTACGGGATCGCTGTCCGCCGCGAACGCCGGGGCGGCAAGCAAAAGGACTGCGCCCGCAAGCACGGCCAGGCGTGTCAGTTTAAAAAATACACAGTTATCTTTCAGATTTTGATTAAGGGGCATTGCCGCCTAACCCCCGACGCCGGTCACAGGCGCATAGTGAATTTCAACGATGCGGCGTCCGCCATCAACCTTCAAATCTGCGCGTGTGCCAAGCTGCAGTCCGAGATTGCGAAGAATGTCGATGACAGGCGTATTCTCGATATCAAGCGAGACGATAACCGGAACCGGCGGCGGATCACCGACAACGGTAAAGCCGTAACCGGCGCGGTCGGCCAGAGTTTTGCCGATCGGTTCAACCGGCCCGACCCAGTTAACGGTCATGGCGCGGCGCAGTTCCGGCGGTGCATCGCCAATCGGTGCGACGGCAATACCGGGTGAACGTGATTGTTCGACGGCGGCAAGTGTTTCAAGAGAAACCGAGGCGCGGTCAGCAGCCTCGGCCAACATCATCGTCGCCTTGTCGGGCGATGCAACGATCTGTGCATTGTATTTTGGAAGTTCGGCGCAGGCGGAGAGTGCTGAAATAAGCACGGCAGCGGCGATGAAATTTGACAGGGTACGAAGCATGGCTGTCAGGCCCTTTGTAAACCGATGTTTCTGCGAGATTTTTTTATTCCGGGCCAGGGCGCCCCGCTTATTTACAACACCCCCTGAACCGCAAATCACCTTATATTGTCCGCAAGGTCATAACAAGACACCTTTTTCGCGGTTTTGGTCTTATTCCTCTGTTTTCAAAAGCCCATTTCTCTGCATCGATCTTACGACCTTGCTCTTGTACGGACTGCCCAGATGCGGGGTGCGTGAATGGTAATTGGCGATCGACCGCGCCAGATCTCCGGTTTCGTTCAGATTTCGCCTTAAAATCCATGCGGCGACGCCGACATTGGTGCAGGGGTCATCGCGGATCCAGGATTTGGCGGTGCTGTAATTCACGTTCCACTCATCGGCCAGCAGGGGAATCCAACTGGTATTGATCTGCATTGGCCCAAGATCGAAAGTGCCGTTCTTGTTCGGGCCGACGGCCTGACCGATTGTGCCGCCCTCAACCTGATACACCCCCAGCAAGACAGCGGGGGGAATTGAATAAGTTTGCGCCGCAATCAAAAAACAGGCGGCCAGAACATTCATTCCGGGCATCGGCTACGCTTCCAAACGAGATTAATGTATACGGGGTGAAGATTACCGTGAAATCGGGCAAAATGCCAACTTTCCGGCAATTAGGCCTTACGCGACGTCTTCTTCGTCTGAATCCTTCTGCGCGCCGGGGGCAAAAAAAGCCATCGGATTAACTCCGGCAGCAGCTTTATTTTCCGGAATCTTGACTGCAGGCGGCGTTGAGGCGGCTGAGACAGCGGCAGGAGCCTTGGCGGCGTTTTTCCCGGCCAGAAGCTGGATGGCGGCCGGCAGCGCGTTATCGGCGGGCGGGGTTGCCGGTTTCTCTGCCGCCGGCTTTTTTGCGAGCGCGGAAATGGCTGGCGGCGCGGCGGGTTTCCCGGCAGAGGCGCCAGACGGTGGTGCAGCCGGAACCGAGGCCGCTGGTGCGGCAGGGCCGGAAGATGTGCCCCCTTTGGTATCTGGGATTAACTGCCCCGCGACGATCATGGCCATGCTCGCCTGTTTGTCAAAGGCAACCCACACAGGCTCCATCGAAACCTTGGTGCTGGTTCTGGCTTGTTCCGAAAGGCTCATCAGGCGGCGCACTTCGGCGTTGTGGCAGGCGGCATACAGACCGCAAAGCAGACGCATCAGAACCAGATCGGTCTGGTGTTTGAGTTTCACCGGCATATCGCTGCCGAATAAATCGCCGCGCATTTCAGAAGCCTTGGCCCAGAGGCGCGTCGCAATTTCCTGGATGACCTTGGCCTCGGGTTTGCCGAAGGCATAATCATTCACCACCTGAAACACCGGGGCGAAGGCGTTCAGCGTCTGCACGTAAATCAAAGGCTCGTCTGCGGGCGCGGCGCCGGGTTCGGAATTCTGGATGCGCAATGTGCTGTCAGCCGCCGGTGTAAAATTATCGGCGAAGGTCAACACGGCCTGCATGGATGTCGTCAGGCGCTTGATCTCCGCATCGCCGGGAACCTGGCCGGAAAGAAGATACTGCCCCGCCATCAACGGTGAGGCAAACGCGGCAAGCGAAAGATGCACGCCGTCCGCCTGTCCCTCATCGCGGACATTCATATCGGCAGCGACGGAAAGGCCCAGCTGGACCGAGCGGTTGAGGAGTTCAGCCAGCCGTTGCGCCCCGGCGGATTCGGAATCCAGGGTCGGACCAGCCGCAACGGCAGCCGCAAGCGGCCCGCCGATCTTGTCGAGAATCTGGATTAGGAATTGTGTACGCGCATCGGTCATATAAGTTATCCGTGCAGATCGACCAGAAGATCGCCCACATTTTTCGGACGCCCGCGGATGAGTTTAACCACGCCTTTCGGCGTCTTGTAAATCAGGATCGGCGTCGCATCAAGTTTCCAGGCCTGCATGACGGCGAGGTTCGCCTCGACAGCCTGTGTATTCACGTCGGAGACGACAGGAAGGGCTTTGGTGTCACCGTCGAGGTGTTTATACCACAACTCTTTCTGATTCGGCGCGGCGAGAAGAAGCGCGGCCTGAATCTTTGTTTCTTCCTTGAAGCCCACCGGGATCATGCGGATCTGCAGCTTACCGGTCTCGATAAAATCCTTGCGGACATCTTTCATGAAGGCGGCACAATGCGGGCATTGCGGATCGAGGAACGCATAGACCACCGGCGCTTTATCATCGCCGAGCGTGATCCAGTTTGTCTTTTCAATCGCGTTAAAAAGTTTCTGGGACTCGGGCAGCTTTGCGGCTTCAGAAATCTGTTTCTGCAGGGCGGCCAGGTCTTCATCGCTTTTCGGCGCAGGCTGGTTCAGCAGCGATTCAATCGTCGGGTCGTTGCCCTTTTGCAAATTCTGTACCTGGCGGATGGTGATCATCTTGCCGGACTTGTCGAACATCAGGCCCATCAGCAGGGCTTCACCGTCCGGGGTCGCATAAAAATATTGTTCCTGGCCGTTCTGGATGGTGATCCAGCCGTTCATGCCTTTTTCCTTGCCGAGATATCTGATCTGCGCGCCCTTTGCCGCAAGGTTTTGAAGAACATCAGGCAGCGGCGGCCCGGCATTCGTGTCCGCAGCCAGCGCTGTAAAAGGGAGAACAAGGACGAGCAAAGCGAGAAGAGGCAGGAGGCGGCGCATAGGTATGGTCCTTTTCAAAATCTTAAAGTCTAGAGGAACAGTATCAAAACCCCGGTATATCCGTAAAGGCGGCGATTGGAGATTTCGCCGTTGGCGTAGAACCCGGCCAGGGGAATATCCCCGATGATCTCGCGGACCATCCTCATCTCCCCCCCGCCGGACGGGCCGGACCCTTCCTTTATATCACCGGATTGTGACCCAAATTGGCACATTGACCGTGCAACACAGGAAATATAAATGGCCCCGAGCGGCCTGAACTGGCCGTTTTCACGGGTCAGACGGTCGCGCAGCTCGGTCAGGGCGCGGATCAGATCCGTCTGGATGGTGCGGTCGTCACGGTGGACGAACATGATGTGCTGGCCGTTTTCCAGGGTCTGGGCAACGGCAATATGCCCGGAATCCGGGTCCAGTCCGACAATATTCCGCACCATATAGTCATTCTGGTCGCTGCAGGGGACAGGGAAGGCGACATGCACCTCCCCCCGGAACAGGTTCTGGATATCCTGGTCGAGGGCATCATATTCGTCGGTGAACAGAGTTTCGGCGATTTTAACTTGCTCCGGGTCCTGCCCGCTGCGCTCGGCAGCCATGGATTTCAGGTCGTCGGAAAAAACCTCGAACGCGTTACGGCCGTCCAGCTCAAGGATCATATGCCCCTCGCTGCGCGTCAGGGTATGGATGGGGCCAAGCGGGGCGCATCCCTGGGTAAGGGTCGTGGCAACCGGCAGATCGCTCGAAAACGCAATACCGCCTATGCCGCCCGTTGCGACCTCATCCGCGATCACATAATGCTGCTGCCGGGATGAAGACAGTCCCCCGGCGATAAAGCCTCCCGTCATGCGCTCCAGCTCCTGCAGCACAAGACCGGGATCGGTATCGGCAAGGGGGTCGCCGTGCACCAGCATCAGCATGGAATCATGCCTGTCGAGCCACGGTTCCAGCGCGCCGCGTGCCCCCTCAAGTGTCAGGTCAGTGGGCGGGAAAACCTTGAAACTATCCTCCGGCAGGGCCCCGACCATCACCGATGCCGCCGGGTGGTCGATATGATCGAGCGCGTTGCCGCAGACGCCGATACCGACAGCCCCGACCCAGTGCTCGATCCCCGTAACCGAACGCAGGAGGCTGAGCAGGCCGTCCAGATCCCCGGCGAGGAGATCGCTGACATAGAGAAAGCCTATATTAAACGGATCGGCGCGGCTGCGGAGAGGCTCAAGGCCCTCAAGGATCTGACGGGCGACATCGCGCCAATCTGCGCCTGAGGCCGTGATGCTGGCGAATTTTGTGGAAGTGACAAGTGTCATGGAGGAAGCCTGGGACTTGATTACGCCGGTTTAAGGAAAATATTAAGTCAGTCGCCTGCAAAATAATAACAGACGAATTATATTGTGCTAACATCATGCCGGGCAAACCTTAAGAGGAAATGAATATGAGCACCACCTGGATCGTCATTGCCGTTATCGGCGCCATCGCTCTCTTCCTGATCATGATTTACAACCGCCTGGTCGCCTTGCGCCAGACGCGGAAAAACGCCTTCTCGGACGTTGATGTCCAGCTGAAGCAGCGTTTCGACCTGGTCCCCAATCTGGTGGAAACCGTCAAGGGTTACGCCACCCATGAAAGCAGCGTCTTTGAAAACGTCACCGCCGCCCGCGCCTCCGTCGGCCGTGCCGCCCCCGGCGCCGGGACCGACCGGATCAAGGCCGAAGGCATGCTGGGCAGTGCATTGATGGGCCTGTTCGCCGTGGCCGAAAACTATCCGCAACTGAAAGCCGATGCGAATTTCCAGCAGCTTTCGGCCGAGCTGTCAGACCTTGAAAACAAGATCGCCGCCGCGCGCCGCTTCTTCAACAGCGCCACCGCCGAATACAACACCGCTATCCAGCAGTTTCCGGCCAGCCTGATCGCCGGATCCTTAGGTTTTCATGAGGAAGTATTCTTCGAACTGGACGCCGGTGAAGCGGCCGCTGTAAAAGCGCCGCCACAGGTCAAGTTCGGATCGTAAGTTATCACGTTAACAAGAACGGTTGAGCCATGCCCCAACACGCCATTGGGCTGAAATCCCTTATCTGGAATAACAACCTGCGCTCGCTCGGGTTGTTGCTGGCCTATCCGCTGGTGATGCTGGCGGTTCTCTGGGGCATTGGTTATATCACTGCTGCGACAGGCATGAACAACATTCGTCCCGTTGATCCAATCATGATTGCCAATCGCTGGCTCTATGATTACTGGCCGCTGATGACGGGGGCGGTTGCGATCTGGTTCACCATCGCCTGGTTCTTCCAGACCAGCATGATCCGTGCCGTTTCGCATGCGCGTCCTGTGACAAGGCTGGAGGAGCCAGCACTTTATAACCTGCTCGAAAATCTCTGCATTTCGCGGGGTATAAAAATGCCGGCGCTGGAAGTGATCGACGACCCGGCCCTGAATGCGTTTGCCAGCGGCACCGGCGACAGCACCTATTCCATCACTGTGACACGTGGCCTCCTCGACAGGCTGCCGCCGGACGAGCTGGAGGCGGTCCTTGGCCACGAACTGACCCATATCATCAACCGCGATGTGCGCCTTTTGATCGTGACGGTTATTTTCACGGGCATGTTCGGGTTCCTGGCGCAGATTCTATGGTCGAATTTCCGTTATTCGATGTGGCTGCCGCGCTCCAACGACAATAGCCGCCGCGGCGGGGCGGTGTTTTTCTATCTGGCAATCCTGGCAATTGTTTTCTGCGGCTATCTGGTCAGCACATTGGCGCGGTTCGCCATTTCCCGGAACCGCGAATATATGGCCGATGCCGGGTCGATCGAGCTGACGCGCAACCCGGAGGCGATGATGCGCGCCCTGATGCGCATTTCAGGGCATGACCGGATCGATCATGTCACCGATGACGTTTCCATGATGTGTATCGAAAACAGCAAAGCCTTCCTTGGCCTTTTTGCAACGCACCCGTCAATTGAAGACCGCGTCCGCACCATTTCTGCAGTGACCGGGACCACGATTCCTGCCCTGAGCGCTACGCCTGCCGCGGAATTGTCACCGGAAAGCCGCAATCCCTGGCTATAATGAAGCTGAAATAATGTTAGGGGGATGCTTCAAGCCCGCGTAAAATAATCTATATGACTTCCAAGAAGGAGACGAAACTCATGCAACCCGATCAGATGACCCCTCAGCCCACCGTCACCCGCGCCACGACCTATGACGCCGGCCTGCGTGCGCACTTCCAGAAAGTTTACAACACAATGTCGCTGGGCCTGCTTGTCACCGGCGGCGTCGCCTTTGGCGTCTCCAATAGCCCCGCGCTGATGGAAATGATTTTCGGCAACAAGATCATCGCCCTTTTGGTGATGTTCGCACCGATGGCCTTTTTATGGTTTGGCTTCAACGCCAACAGCATGATGCGTAAATCTGTCGCTGAAATCTCGACGATGTTCTACGCCCTCTCTGCGGTCTGGGGCCTGTCTCTGTCGTTCATTTTCCTGGCCTACACCGCGACGGATATTGCCCGCGTGTTTTTCATTACCGCCGGTATGTTCGCCGGAACCTCCGTCTACGGCTATACGACGAAGAAAGATCTAAGCGGCATGGGCGGCATGATGGTCATGGGTATGATCGGTCTGATCATTGCCTCGCTGGTGAATTTGTTCCTGCAATCGACGATGGTTCAGTTCGTCACCTCCGTCTGCGCCGTGATTATCTATACCGGGCTGGTCGCCTGGAACACGCAGCAGATTAAGGAATCGTATAACGCCACATATGGCGGCGAAGCCAACGGTAAAATGGCTGTGATGGGCGCGCTGCAATTATATGTCGATTTTATCGGCTTGTTCATGAGCCTCCTGCAGCTGCTCGGCAATCGCCGCTAGACAGTCTTCCAGCCTTATAACCTTTTAAAAATCCCGCCAGCACGGCGGGATTTTTTTGTCTGCTGCCGTGACAATGACTACGCCGGTACGGTATAAAAATTTCCATTCATTAAAACAGGTTTCTATTATAGGTTGTATACCGCGATCGATGCAATCTGCGACGCAGGCACAGACCCGGAGTTTTACTTGGATGCAGGACCGAAACATATCTATCCTTATGGCTTGCAATACCGCGTCCCATGCCGGGCAATACGCGTCTTATCTTGAGGGGCGGGGTTACCGCGTGCGTTGCGTTTATGCCGGGGCGGATGCCGTATCGGCGCTGCGTAATGCTCCTGCCGATATGGTGATTGCCGATATGGCCCTGCCTGGCGGCGACGGCTTATGGCTGCTTGATCAACTGACGGAAATGCAATTTAACGGACGGATTCTCCTCATGTGCGGCGATCCCGCCGACCCGCGCCTGATGACGGTCGGTAAACGTGCGGAAATTCTGCACAAGCCTTTGAGTCTTGCAAAACTCGGACAGGCCGCAGAAGGGCCAGGGCAAACGACTCCGGCTAAAATCCAGACGGAAACCCTGCCTGAAAATCTTGCCGGTGATTTGCGGCAAGGGGTAAGCGCCCCACCGCAGCCACGCGATTCCGAATTCGGCGGCTTCATCGGAACCTCGATGATCATGCAGGCTTTATATGAACAGATTTACAGCGGTGCGCGCAGCACGGCCAGCGTCTTCATCACGGGCGAATCCGGCACCGGCAAGGAAGTCTGCGCCCAGGCTATCCACCGCCATTCCCCCCGCGCAGGCCAACCCTTCGTGCCCCTGAATTGTGCCGCCATCCCCCGCGATCTGCTGGAAAGCGAAATTTTCGGTCATGTGCGCGGGGCCTTCACCGGCGCCTTTGCCGATCGCGACGGGGCGGCGACCATGGCCGATGACGGGACGCTTTTCCTTGACGAGATTGGTGATATGGACCCCGCCATGCAGACCAAGCTTCTGCGCTTCCTGCAGGACGGCACGTTCCAGCGTGTCGGCGGCAATCGCCTTGAACGTGTGGATGTCCGCATCATCTGCGCCACCAACCGCAACCCCGTGGCCGAGGTGAGGGCCGGGCGTTTTCGCGAGGATCTGTTTTACCGTCTTCATGTTCTGCCCATCACTATGCCGCCTTTGCGCGCGCGCGGTCAGGACATCATCGATATTGCGCAAACCCTTCTCCTCGCCTATGCGGCAGAGGAAGGGAAACGGTTTCGCGGTCTTTCGCCCGACGCCGAAAAGGTAATGATGCAATATGAATGGCCGGGCAACATCCGCCAGCTTCAGAATATCATCCGCCACGCCGTGGTCATGGGCGACGGCCCGGCCCTGACCGCCGCAATGCTGCCCGCCTACCTGCAGAAGGAAAACCTCTCCGGAGATACCGGGCGCTCTCTCGGCGACCTGGACGGCAGCGCCCGCCGCACCGCGCCCGAAGTCTCAAACGACGAAAAAATCATGCCCCTTCATGTGCTGGAGCGCAGGGCGATTGAAAAGGCGATTACTCTCTGCCACGGCAATATCCCGCGGGCTGCCGCATTGTTGCAGGTTTCCCCCTCGACCCTTTACCGCAAGAAAGCAGGCTGGGACGAGGCCGGAACGGCACCCCTCAAGGACAGTAAAGCAGCCGGAATCCCCGAATCCGGCGGATTCTAACTTTCCTCTTGAAACATCCCCCCGGAATGGCTACTTTCGCCGCACTTCCCGGACTACCCTCACCATGGGGGCCCATAGCTCAGCTGGGAGAGCGCCTGCATGGCATGCAGGAGGTCGTCGGTTCGATCCCGATTGGGTCCACCATTTCCCGCTTAATGGGCATTTTCTCGCATCGTCTGAAAATTGGTTCTTTATCTCCGGTCCGAACCCAAGGCTGCGGGCCAGGGAGCCACCCATATGACCCATTCACGGATCACAAGCGGCTCTTTGGACGGGTCGATCCCGCCGCCAGTTAAGGCGACAAGTTCATACACAGTCGCCGGCGCGTCATCGGTAATGTTGATTCCTAATCCATCCATGGCACCATTAAGCGCAAGCCTGAAGGCTGTCGCGACATCGCGGCGGTGGGATAGCTTTCGATAGTGGGACGGGGAGGGTCGGGCCTATAGACCAGCCCTATTGTGATGGGGTTTCACTAGAATGCCACACCGATTAAGTTTGCTATCCTTACCCTGTGCCCTATACCAACCCTATGTCCCAGAGCGAACAACATTCAACGCTCACCCAGGCGACTGTCCGGATTACCGAGCAGCTGGAAATGCGGCCCGATCGGGAAATCGATCTGGTTATCGAGAATAAAATCCTCCATTCATTGGCCGACGCCCTGACTTCAAGCCCCAGGAAATTACTGGAACTGCTGGTCGATCTTGCCTGCGAGATATGCGATGCGGATAGTGCCGGGGTCAGCCTGCTGGAAGAACAGGAAGGCGGGGCAACGCTGTTCCGCTGGGTAGCCATGGGCGGCGCGCACAAAAAATATCTGGGCGGCCTTGCCCCGCGTGAGGGAAGTTCCTGCGGCGAATGCATGGACCTTAATTCTGCGCAGCTTTACGCAATGCCCCGGCGTTTTCATGATCACCAGACCGCAGCCGACCCGGTTCTTGTCGAAGAGCTGATCGTCCCGATTCCGGGGGCGGAGAGCAAGGAGCCGATAGGCTCGCTATGGATTGCATCACAAAGTACGGGACGCAAATTCGACCGTGAGGATGTGCGCCTGCTGACCCGTCTGGCAAGCTTTACTGCCGCGGCTTTGCGGATGCAGGACTTGCTCGTCAAGGAACAGGATGCAAGGCAGCTTGCCGACTCTGCGAACGACGCCAAAACCAGCTTCCTGACCAATATGAGCCATGAAATACGCACGCCGATGAATGCGGTGATCGGCCTCAGCGATATCCTCTCGATGTCATCACCGCTGACCAGCCGCCAGCGCGAATTTGTCAGGACGCTGCAATCCAGCGCCCGGTCGCTGATGGACCTTATTAACGATATTCTCGACATCGCGAAAATCGAGGCCGAAACATTTGACGTTGAAGACATGCCGTTCAGCCTGACCCAGGTTATCGAGGAAGTGGTGAGCATGACATCGGTGCGCGCGAACCAAAAGCAGATCGACTTTTTCGTGGCGCAGAGCGCAATCAAGGATGTCGTGTTTATCGGTGATGCCCTGCGTATCCGTCAGATCCTGACCAATCTTTGCGGCAATGCGGTCAAATTCACCGAACAGGGCAGCGTCCAGGTCAAAGTCGCCATGCTGAATACCTTCGAAGACCGCTCGGCCCTTGTGGAGATGAAAGTGACCGACAGCGGGATCGGCATCCCGGAAGACAAGCTGGAGGGTATCTTCGAAAAATTCAATCAGGGTGATACCTCAATCACCCGCCGTTACGGTGGCACGGGCCTTGGCCTGGCCATTACCAAAAACCTTGTGGAACGCATGGGCGGTACCATCACGGTTGAAAGTGAGATGGGCCGGGGATCGACCTTTACGGTCAGGCTGCCCTTATCCCTGGCCGATGAAGAATACGCCCTGCTGGCAATCACGCCGGTGCTGGGCACCAGCCTCCTGCCCGCACCGGATCAAAGCAACTGGCCGCGCGTTCTGCTGGTCGAGGATTACAAGCCGAACGCCATCGTCGCGCAGGTTTATATCGAGGATTTCGGCTATCGCTGCGACGTTGCCAGCAATGGCGTGGAGGCTGCCGAAAAGGCGCTGGGCGGCGATTATATCGCTATCCTGATGGATGTTCAGATGCACGAAATGGACGGATATGAGGCAACCGCCGTAATCCGTCAGGAAGAAAAGCGGCGCGGCGGCAAACCGCTATACATCATCGGCATGACGGCGCACGCAATGGCCGGGGACCGGGAAAAATGCCTGATGGCCGGAATGAATGATTATATCCCGAAGCCTTTTGATCCCAAGCTTTTGAAATCAAAACTTGCCAGCCTCCTAACGCAGCCTTCCTAAGCGGACCTCTATCGTAATCCGGGGATTGTCGTCGGGTCGATAAAGTGTTTGACGGCGCACAGATTGCCCGCCTTACGGGTTGTTTCCTGAATTTTGCTGCCGTTTGCGAGCATGCTGTCGAGCATGCTTCCGGCGCTGTTGCCGCGCGGCGTCATGTCGGAGCCGACATCGCGGAACACGCAGGAATAATAATCCAGCTTGTCACCCATGCTCAGCTTGCTGAAATCACGCCCGACCGGAAGGGCGGCGCAGGCGCTCAGGCCGGCGGCCAGGGCAAAAATCGTTGCGGCACGGGTCAGGGTCATCACAGTCTCCTCATTACTTGGGGCCGGGGGATTAATTCAGCAGCATCTGCCACGGTATAAAACCGGCTATAGCTGTCCTATAGGACAATTCGACAGGATGGGAAAGGTTTTTCCACTGATTCGAAATATCGGTAAGGATTGGTGCCCCCTTCAGGGCCGGGTCGCCGGCCTTGAAAACACAGGACGTCCGCATGGTTGCATTCATTGTGGCGATCATCGGCGCGGGCATGTTGTTGGTGGAATAGTCCAGAGGGCCAACCGGGCCGCCCTTGCGTACGACAATGAAAGCGGAGGTCAGGTGCGTCTGGTCGTCTTTCGGCTCCCACGCGAAATGCACCTCTCCAAAAACGGAGGCGATGGTCTGCACCAGGGCAAATTCCGGACGCTGGTCTGCCGTGGACATGAAGGTATTCATCAGCATCACGCCCTGATCCTTGAGGCAGTTTTTAATATCCGCAAAAAATTCCCTCGTCACCAGATGTTCGGGAATACCGTCATCACGGAACAGGTCAACGGTAACGATATCGTAATCATGGCTGCAGTTTCGGGCGGCGGTGCGGGCGTCGGCGATTTCAAGCGTCATGCCCGTCGTATCAAGCCCCAGGTTTTGACGGGAAAAATCGACAATGCGGTGATTGATGTCAACGGCATGGACTTCCATACTGTCTGCGACAAAATTCGCGGGCACGGTGCCGCCGCCGATCCCCAGCACCAGAGCCTTTCTGGCATCGGGTGAGGCCGCCAGGGCCAGGCGCTCCAGCATGAAAGTATAAAGGCCGGAAGGCCGGCCCAGTGAATCGTAAACATTCTGTGTCATGCCGTCATTCAAGAGAAGGCGCGACATTTTCATCTTACTTTTTTCATCGATCAGATCGACCGTTTTTAGGTTCCCGAACGAAGACGGGGCCGAGGCCGTCACCTTCCAGATCACGCCATCCAGGGATGCGGTTTGAGAAAAGCGTTCGAGCCCGCCGCTGCAAAGCGTCGTGAAGGTAATGAGGAAGGCGGCAAGGGACGTCAGGAATAACCGGCGCTGCGTTCTGCGAAGTCCCCACAGCCCGGTGACTGACAGCGCGGCGGCGGCGAGTGTAAGGATGGCGACGGTCTGGTAATTGGTGACGAAGGGCAACATGCCGTAAGCAACCACGAAGACCCCGAGCACCGAGCCAATCGTGGATACAAAAAAGACGTGCCCCGCCCCGCGGTCGCCCTGTCCCTCCCCGGCGCTGAGGAGTGAGACCAGCAGGGGATTGAGCGCGGAAAGAACAACCAGCGGAACAAAGAGCAGATAGACACAGGCGAGAATTGATCCGAACACCAGATCGAACTGCGCCAGTGGTGCAAAAATAAAAGGATAGGTCCACAGACACAGATCAAGCCACAGGGCGGAGAGCGCACCCGACGCCAGAAAGAGCGCTACAGATTGTTCCCGTGAAACGCGTCCGGCCAGAATGCCCCCGCCCTTATAGCCAAGCGCCAGCGCCAGCAGCGTCACCGATAAAATGCCGGACCAGACGAACAGACTGACACCGAAGAAGGGAGTCAGGATCCGCGACGCCACCAGTTCCAGGCCGAGAACAATCCCGCCAGTTATAAGAATTTTGGCGAACAGGAATTTCGGCTGCATGAAGGGACCTTTCTAGGGCGATGGTGAAGCGTTCTGGGCGCCGGGCAGGGTTCCTGCCTGGCTGGCCGGTTTCCATGTTGGCGGAATAATGCCACGAACCAAAGCATTAAATTCATCGGTCAGTTCGGCGGGGTCGGTATGCCTGTTATGGCGCTGACCGAACGTCATTTCCGCAAATCTGGCGGCTGCCATCTGCTTGATCGGGTTCTGATCGTTCGCCAGTTCCCATTGCGCCTCATGACATAGCAAGGCGTAGGTTAGGACATCCCCGGCATGGCGGAGGATATCGTCTGCGACATATTCAACCGAGGACGGATGGTTGACCAGATCGTCGATCTGCGATTTCAGCACCGAGATCTTGTAGCTGAGGGACAGGCGTTCAGGTTTCATTTCTTCCGGGAGAGCGCGGGCAATATCGTTCATCCGGTTAATCAAGATATCACTGCCTGCGACATTTGATGAATCCCGGCTGAGGAGCACGCGGGCCAGCTCAAGCGCCTGGACCTGTGGCGGGCCTTCCCAGACGGACAGGATCATGACATCGCGTACAAGTCTTGAAATCGCCCAGTCCGCAGTAATGCCATTGCCGCCAAAAAGATTGAGGGCTTCCACGCCGGAATGAGTCGCCATATCGGCCGTACGGAATTTTGCAATGGCGGTGACCATGCGCATCCAGGCAACGTCCTGCGCCTTCTTGTTCTGGGAGACATCGAAACTGTGCGTCGCCTCGAACGCCAGCGCGGAGGCCGCCATCCAGTCAACCGCCTGCTGGATCAGAATTTTTTTGGTCATCGGCTTTTCGGCAAGCTTCTGGCCCTTGATCATGCGGTAATCGGCCCAGTTGACGGCTTCCAGGAATATGCGGTGCATCGCCCCCGCCGCTGCCATGGAATTATAAACCCGGCTGCGCCCCAGCGCCTCCATCATCACGCGCAGACCATGCGGCGGCGGGACCAGTTCAATCGCATAGGCATTGTTTAGATCCATCTCGACTGTGGCCAGGCCCTTCGTCCCCAGCTTGTCCTTCAGCCCGGTGATCCGGTAGGTATTCGGAATGGTCCAGTCCTTATCGGTGCATTCCGGCATGATGTAGACGCCAAGGCCTTTGGGTCCGGGGATCGGCTTTCTGGCCTCATCCACGCCCCGTGCCAGTACGAAAGACATCCCGAGTGATCCGTTCGACACAAACCATTTCTGTCCCGAAAGGCGGAAACTGTCGTCATCCTGGGGCCACGCGACACAGGCATTATCTCCCGCGTCACTGCCACTGTGCTGTTCTGTGACCATGGTGCTACCCGTTTTGGCTTCGCCGTCCATACGAGTCAGTTGGTGCAGGAAACGGGCGATGACATCGGGCTTGCCATGTTCTTTGAGGATTTCCGCATCAGAATCGGTCATGGCCGGGGGACAACCGGTGGAGATATCGCTGTGCGCGGTTTCATACTCCATCACCGGGCCGATTGCGTTGGGTTCTCCCTCCTCAAAGGATTTACCGACAATGCCGCGCTTGTGCACTTCACGCAGCGATGCCTTGTACTGCTCATTGAGGATGAGCTTGAAATTGCGTTCGCCCGGTTTGCTGAGATCCTGGATCAGTTTTGGTGGTGCATGGCGGTCACTGTATTCCGCCTGTTCATCAAGGGTGGTTCCCGCCCACAGACCGAAATCGGTCAATGCCTGGTTCTGCCGTTTCAGCATGTCGGGATAAACCCGCCGCAAAAAAGCGTTCAGGTTGGCATCAACGGCATAGTAATTCGTTCCGCGTGTCGTGGTCGGCGTCAAATTCTGCCCGGTGACCTGCGGGATGACGTGGGAGGGGTTTGATGCCACGATATGCTCCTGTTAAATAACTTTTTGATTATGAGTTATTTTGTCGCTAAGCTACGGAAAGGCAAGGGAAAATGCCTTGTGCAGCGCAGCGTAAAAAACGGCTCGACCTACCCTTCCCGCCCTTTTCCTTCTTACTCCGGCGATATTATGGTATAACATTTGCATTACTGACAATGTGTAGAGAGACAGCTGAATGAAACCTGTCGCGATTCTGAGCGTTTTTTACCCTGATTGCAGGACTTGCCCTGGCCAGTTGCAGCAATACCTTTAATGGAGCAGGAAAAGACATTGAGCGCGCAGGACAGAAAATCCAGCAAACATTTTAACCCTGAAGGGGATTAAGACATGAAAAAAATTCTTCTGACTGCACTGCTGGCGACAGCCACCGTAACGCTGATGACTTCTGCGGCTGATGCCGCGACAGTAACCGATGACGGTTTTGGCGGATCATATTTCACCGCCCAGGCGCCGGACGCCCTTGGCGATACGCCGGTCGGCTCTGCGCTGGCGTCAAAATCAACCCTGGACAACGATGAGGCCGAATCGGTCAGCAAAATTGAACCGGCGGCGGGCGGCAGTGATGATTTCGGTGTTTTCACCCTGCCTGAAGATCCCTCCGCCCCGCTTGCCGCGCAATCAGGCCAGGTTCTGAGTTCACCAACGACTCCCATCGTGCCGGGCCAGACCGTCGATAAAAGCGCGAAGTAAATCACATCAGAAATAGATAAAAAAAATCCCGGCCATCTCAGCCGGGATTTTTTATCCTTAAACCCTGATTAGAATTTCTGGGTCACGCTGAAGAAGTACCGTGGATCGGTATCGTCCTCCGTCGAAACGCGGCGGGTCAGAGGCTGCGCGAAGGTGAAGTCGGCGCTGGTAGCGTGGAATATTTTTGAACGAAGCCCGAAGCCGACCGACGCCTCGGATTCGGTGTGGAACAAGGCATTGGTGTTGCGGGTCCAGACCTGGCCGAAATCATAAAAACCGAACAGCTGGTTGTCATGTGTGACGGAATAATTCCCCGGAACGTTCCATTGCAGTTCCGCTTTGGTCGCGAAACCGGAATCGCCGACAATTTCAGACGGGTCGTAACCGCGCCCGAAACCCATGCCACCAACGCCGAACTGCTCCGAGGTGAGAAGCGCGGAATCAGACAGCTGACCCTTGGCCCCCACCAGCAGGTTGACCTGACCCGTCAGGCGCTGCAGGCGTTGCAGTTCAAGATTGAATTTTGTAAATTTCGGGTCGCCATTAGCGCGCGATTTGTTCGGGTCGGAAATACGGCTGGCCCCGAAAAGATCGACGCCCTGCGACACTTGCAGATCAACGATGTTCAGGCCCGCGCCAAACAATGTATCAAGATGCTCCAGGCGGATTTCACCGCGCAGGGCGCGGATATGGTCCAGGCGGTCGTTCTCGATGTTGTTGGTTGTCTTGACATCCCGGTAGTCAAAGGTGCCGGTGGTGTAGAGGTTCGTCGCACGCGACCGGATGACAGGGTAGAACAGATCGGCCGAGAAGAAATTCGACTGACCGTTCACGTTGAACTGGCGCAGGCGGTAGCCGGGGTCTGTGTTGGTGTGGCTGTAGCTTAAATCCATACGCAGGCCGTTGGACAGAAGCGGCTGGCTGTAAGCGCCGGCGACATAGGCCAGCTCAGGCCCGCCATTGAACAACGGTGCCGCAACCACCTGAAGGCTCAGGCGTTCGTTGTGGCCGAAGACGGAATTAAGCGCACCTGCGGCGGAGTATTGAACCGGGCCGAGGTAACGGGTGCCGTAATTATCGACACCGATAACCGCGTCATACAGATCGCGTTTCATGAGGATGGTCAGGTCGGCAGCACCGGGGCGTGTCGGTGAAGGGGAGAGAACACCGCGCGCCGTAACACCGGGCAGGTCGTTGATCAGCAGGAGGTTGCGTTCAAGATCACGGATATTGATGGCCTGACCTGTATGGATGCGTCCGGCCAGGTTGTTGACCAGGCGCATCGCCGCCGCACTTTCCTGGCGCGCACCGTCTTCCATTTTGACACTGACGGAATCGACATAGCCTTCGACAACACGCAGCTTAACAACTGAACCGCTTTTCTCGATACTTTGCGGCGGCACGACAACCTGGGTCAGGATGTACCCGTCATTGCGGAATTTCTGCGTCAGGCGATTGGCGATGTCATACAGATCGGCAAGGCTGATCGTCTGACCGATCTGTCCGGCGTAAACCGATTTCAATTGTCCGTCCTGATAGGCCGTGACGCCTGAAAGCTCGACGCCGCGCAGAACGAAATGAATCTTCTCGGCACCCGGAGGCGCATTTTCAATTTTGCCCGGACGCACATCCAGCGGCGTGGTGCCTTGCTGCATGAAAGCTGGTGTCTGAATTTGTTCCTGGACGCGGCCCGGGTTTGTTGCGGCGCTTTGTTGTGCGGGCACGACGGCGGCAAGGGCGGGATGGGACAAAATGGCTACACAGACAACGGCAGCACCAAGTACAGCCTTGTGGATAAGAATGGTCCGGGACATTTGTCGCTCGCTTAAAAAGGGGTTTTTTGCAGGTTCAGGTGGGATCAGTCTTTAGGACATATAGTGTCGGTTGGAAAGCCCTCTTTTGCCCGCTCCCCACCCCTCAGACCCCAAGTGTGACGTTTTAGCCGCACCAAGTCCATTAGATTAGAAAATGTAAATATATCAATGGGTCGCAGATTTCAGCTCTTTTTCATAAGCGAAAAATCTAAGCTTAGAAATACGTTAAATTTTCCTTAATCATTTCTTGCGCTCTTTCTGGATTCCACTGTATACAGGCAGCATTCGAAAAGTCTGACCGATGGCTTCAGTGACATCAAGGTCACCCCCCAAGGGGGCGTAATTGATTGCACAAATCAGATTTAAGAACGACCCAACATTTTTTAAAAATAAGGACAACCACATCATGGCTGGACACAACAAGATTAACCGCAAAAAATTCCTCGCTGCTTCTGCCCTGGCTTTGACCACGGCGATGATCACCATCCCCGGTGCGGCGAATGCCGATGACTCCCATGCGTGGGTCCTGCAAAACGGCGGCGGTTCTTTCAGCACGGATGTGTCCCTTCCGAATACAACCACCATTACACAAACCTCCGACCGCGCCATCGGTATCGGAAACACCAGCATCGGTCTGGAACAGTCCGTCAACATTCTGCAGAACGGTGCCGGGTCCCTGTTCGTTGCGAAAGATAACACTGGCAATGCATCGGCAATTCTCGGGCGCCTGAGCGCCAACGGCCAGGTTTTCGTCCTGAACGAAAACGGCGTAATCTTCGGCAAAGACGCAGTCATCAATGTCGGTTCCATTGTTGCGGCAACGGGCGACCTGACCCACGACGAAATCATGAGCGGCACAAGCACAGCCGATCTGGCTGAGCTTCTGAAATCAAGGTCGGTCGCTGGCTATGTCATCAACCAGGGAACCATTAATATTGCCGAAGGCGGCCTCGCCGCGCTGATCGGCCCTTATGTTTCCAACGACGGCGTCATCAACGCCAAAATGGGGAAAGTATCCCTCACCTCGACGGGTGATCAGGATACGCTCGACCTCTACGGTGACGGCCTGATCGAATTTGCCGTGGGCGATGCGAAGAAAGTAAAGGCGCTTGTTGAAAACAACGGCGTGATAAACGCGGCTGGCGGCACCGTCATCATGAACGCGACAGCGGCCAAACACGTCGTCGACGCAACCATTAACATGAGCGGCGTTATCCGTGCTTCTTCCGTCACAGAATCCGGCGGAAAAATTGTGCTGAATGGCGGCAGCTCAGGTAAAGTTTCCGTGACCGGCAAGCTTGATGCATCTGGTGCAAAAGGCGGCGGCAGCATTGATGTGCGCGGCCATGATATTGATGTTTCTGAAACAGCGGAACTGAATGTTGATGCCGGTGATCACGGCAATGGTGGCCAGTCGATCGTGTTTGCTGACAATCTGGGTATTATAAACGGCCGGATTTCTGCACGCGGTGGACTTCTTAGCGGCAATGGCGGCTTCATTGAGACATCAGGCGGTGATCTGGGTATTGGTGAAAACGCAGAAATTAACGCATATGCCTACAATGGTGAAGCAGGCACATGGTTGCTCGACCCTAAAAGTATCGCGATCGTGGATCCGACCTTCTTCGGACCTGACTATGCGGTTTACTTGGCTTACGGGACACTTGGATTTCAAACGGTTAGCTCAAAAGTTATTTCCAATGCTCTGAGTGTTGCATCTGGTGCAAATGTCGTTGTGACGGTTGGCGGTTCGACCAGCGGTAACAACTACGGCAGTTCAGGCGCTTCCGGCAACCAGGAGGGCGATATCCGCGTTGGCAGTAGCATTACCAAAACCGGTGCAGGCACTTCCAGCCTGACTCTGAATGCGAGCGACGACATCATTGTTGAAAATGGTGCGGACATCAAAGCTACCTCGGGCAAACTCGACTTGAATTTCAACGCCACAGGTACGAATACTATACCGTTCATCGATGGTATTATTATCGGTTCGGACAGTGATCTTGCCACCAACGGCGGTAACGTCAATTTCACGACCCCGTCCGGCACTTACGTATCGGGTACGATTAATGCTGCAGGCGGCAATATCAACATCAATAACGGTGGAATCTTTAACGGCAATGCCAACAGCCTGAAGACACAAGGTAGCGGCACGATCAGCCTGCGTCAGAACGCCATTCTCGGCGTCGGCGGTTCAATTAATAATGTAATCGATGCTTTGAACAATACGGGTTCGGGTATGAATACGATTACGGTCGGCGCCGGTGTGTATGCGCTGGATGTATCGGGCGTGAATGTCAACGAAAACAACGTGACATTAAAAGGCGCGAAAGCCGGCCTGGCGGGTAATACCTCCGGCCGTAACGGGGTCCTCAATGAATCCAGTATCGGTCTTGGTGGCATCGCTGTCAGCGGTAACAATGTTACAGTCGACGGGTTTGGTATTGGCGCTTCGGCGGTCGGTGTTTCCGTTACTGGCGCGAATGACGCCGTTAAAAATAACTACATCGGCCTTTCCACGAATGGTATCACCGCAACGGGCGCGTCAAATCTGACCGTCACACAGAACAACATTCTGGCGCTGGCTGGTAATGCTATCACCCTGACCAACGTCTATGGGGGCAGCGTCGATCACAACACAATAGGCGCAGTGACCGGTAACGGCGTCCAACTCAAAGGCGGCAAGTTCATCAATATCGATGACAACACCATTACCGGCGCGCTGTCGGACGGTATTGCCATTCTGGCATTGGATGCGGCACATGGTGTGACAAATGTTAATGTTCGCCGCAATACCCTTACGGGTACGGGCGCGAACGGCATTAATGTCGATGGCGCCGACTCGCTCAACCATAACATTCTGGTCGACAGCAACATAATTTCTGCCACCGCCGGTGATAGCATTAACGTCAATCGCACCTTTTATGTTGATGTGACGAACAACACCATCCTAGGTTCGTTTGCTAATGGTATCGATATCACCAATTCTGTCGGCGACAACATTACCAACAACACTGTTACAGGTGCGGCTGCTTACGGCATCCACCTGACCGGCGGTGACGGTTCTATCGCCACCACGATCAGCGGCAACAAAGTAACAGGCTCAGTCGGCGACGGCATCCATGCCGACAACACCAGCAACTTCAAAGTAACCGGGAACACACTGGATCTGATCGGTGGCAATGCTATCAGCATCGATAAAACGTCTTCAGCCGCGATTGACGGCAACCACGTCCTTGCCGCTATTAAAAACGGCATTTTGTCGGATAATTCGACATTCAGCACCATCACCAATAACGATATTAAGGCGGTCGGCGGCAGCGGCGTACGTCTCAATGGCGCATTCTTCGTCAATGTTGATGACAACATAATCACTGGCGCAGCAGCCGACGGGATCTTCCTGAACGCCCTGGACGACAGCCATGCGTTGACCAATGTCAACGTCCGCCGCAATACGGTCACAGGCACCGGTGCGAACGGCATCAACATGCAGTCTATCGGCTGGGCAATGAACCATGATGTCCTGATTGACGGTAACAAGGTCAGCGGTACAGTGGCTGACGGCATCAACGTAACCCGCGCCTTCTATGTCGATGTCAATAACAACATTGTCACCCTCGCGGGTGGAAACGGCATTAACCTCACCAATTCGATTGGTATTGATGTTGGTGGCAACACCGTTACCGGTGCGGCCAAGAACGGTATTTACCTGACTGGCTATAATGATATTCAGACGACAATCACCAATAACAAGGTGAATGCTTCGGTTGGCGACGGTATCCGTGCATACGATACCAGCAAGTTCACGATTGCCGGCAATACACTCGATCTGATCGCAGGCAATGCCATCAGCGTCGAAACGACCGCGAATGCCAGCATCACCGGTAACCATGTTCTCGCCGCTGCAAAAGACGGTATCCAACTGAAAAATGTGCAGGATACGACGGTTGCGGACAATGATG
>JAQGJB010000038.1 GCA_028290825.1 Micavibrio sp. | reverse complement strand
GCCTCGAAACCGAAATGGCGGTCCGGCGTAAACTGCCCCGCCTTTGCGCGCAGCCAGCAGACGATCAGGAACACCGTTCCGACGAACACGTGGAAGCCGTGAAATCCCGTCGCCATGAAGAAGGTCGATGGGTACAGGCCGTCCTTGAAATGGAATTCCGCATGGTGATATTCAAACCCTTGGAACGCCAGGAAGACCAGGCCGAGCAGACAGGTAATGCCAAGGCCTTTGATGATTGCGCCACGGTTGTTTTCAATGATTTCATGGTGCGCCCAGGTGACGGTGCAGCCGGACAGCAACAGGATCATGGTCATGAGGAGAGGCAGACCGAACGGCGCGATGGTTTCAAATTGCGGCGGCGGCCACATGCCTTTGGTGTATTCCAGGCGCAGATACTGGTTGGCCTCATGCGGGAACAACGCGCCGTCAAAGAACGCCCAGAAGAACGCAACGAAGAACATGACTTCCGACGCGATGAACAGGGCCATGCCGTAACGCAGGCCGATCGCCGCAATCGGGCTGTGGGCGCGTTCGACAACGGCTTCGTGAATCATGTCTTTCCACCACATGAACATGGTGATGAGGATCAGCGCGACACCGGCGACAATCCCCGCATATTTCATCGACTCCGGCAGGATGCCGTGCATATACAAAATCATCCCGGTGACGAACGTGCCGCCCGCCATCGCGCCGACCAGGGGCCAGATGCTCGGACGGACAAGGTGATAGGGCTGCGGGATGCCGGAACTGGTGAACTGGTGGCCGGTATGCTCATTCGACATGATTTGGAAATTCCTCGGAAGCTGGACTCAAGACAGAGGTAACGCTCTGTTTTAACTGCTTTTCTTTTACTGTTTTTCGGGCGGCAAAGCAACTGTCCCGGCCCAGGCTTTTTCACGCGCCTTGCTGTCCGGTTGGGACGCCTGAACTGGCGTGGCGTAAAAATTCTCGATGGCTTTATCCAGCTTCGGGTCGTCTTTCTGGAAAAAGGTGTAGGACAGGGTAATGGTTTCGACGTCCTGCATGTTGGGGTCTTTGTCCAGCGACGGGTCGACAAAGAAAACCACCGGGTATTCCACCTTTTCGCCCGGTTTTAACGATTGTTCGCCAAAGCAGAAACACTGGATTTTGTGGAAATACTGCCCGGCTTTGGCGGGGGACACATTATAAACGGCCACGGCGCTGATCGTCCCGTTGCTCAGGTTCTTCGCTGAAAACGTGGTCAGGCCCTGCGCCCCCAGTTTTACCCGGGTTTTGCGCTGGTCCGGTTTGAAATCCCAGTTCAGGCCCGGCCCCGTCCCGGCATTGAACCGCACCTCGATGCTGCGCTCCAGGATCTGGTCCGGAGTCGGTGCGACCGCCGAAACCTGCGTCGTCCCCCCATACCCGGTCATGCGGCAGAACACCTTGTAAAGCGGCACGGCGGCAAACGACATGCCGACCATCGCGGCCACGACGAACAGGATGATGCTCAGAGTGCGGTTGTTTTTATTACTGTTCACGGTACACCTGCATCCCGCCGAAGGACTGGGATGTCGGCATGATTTCGATCGCGTTGATATTCACATGCGCGGGCAGTGTGGCCACCCACGCGACAGACTCGGCAATATCGTCGCCGTTCAGGGGCGTTGTGCCTTCATAGACTTTGGCCGCCTTCTCCGTATCGCCCTTGAACCGCGCGACGGAAAAATTCGTCTCGGCCAGTCCCGGTTCGATATTGGTGACGCGTACATTCGTACCATGCAGATCGCTACGCAGGTTCAGGGAGAACTGGCGCACGAACGCTTTCGTCGCGCCGTAAACATTGCCATTGGCATAAGGCCAGTTTCCGGCCACCGATCCGATATTGATAACATGCCCGCGCTTGCGCTCAACCATGCCGGGCAGGATCAGGCGGGTGAGGTGGACAAGGGCGCGGATATTCGTATCGATCATCTCGTCCCAGTCGTCGGTATTGGCCTTCTGCGCCGGATCAAGCCCGAGCGCAAGCCCTGCATTGTTGACCAGCACATCAATGGCGGGAAGCCCCGCGCACGCCGCCTTCATCGCCGCCAGATCGCCCATATCGAACACCACGGGTATGATCTTCGGCGCGTTCAGTGTCGCGGTCAGCGTGTCGAGTTTGTCCTTATTCCGCGCATGCAGAACAAGGGTGCAGCCGAGACTGGCGAATTTTTTCGCCATCGCCGAACCGAAGCCTCCGGTGACGCCGGTTATAAAAACAGTCTCAGGCCGAAACGCGGGATAGCTCATTGGTTAAGGTCGTCGTAATCGTCGGCGCTCACGCCACTCGCCCCAGGCTTGTCGTCGCCCCACCATTCACCCGGCGCGGCGATGCTGGCGGTGCGGCGCTCGGCGCGTTGCTGGTCGACCTCGGCTCTGTTGGCGGTGCGTTGATCCTCGCCCGATTGCCAGTCCTCATCCCATTCTTTTTTATAGGCGTCTGTCTTTTCGCGGTGGGTCACGCGTTCGGCATCGACCTCTTCGGCGGCGGCGTTGCGTTCTTTCATCATCACGGCACCGTCATCCTGAAATTGCTGCAACATCTCCTGCGATGATTGCAGATGACTTTCACGGCCCTCCTGAAACGTATCGCCGACCACGCGCGATTGCGCAAACGCGGCGGTGGAGGGCAGGGCCAGCAAAACGGCAAGGAACAGAAAACGCATCGGGTCAGTCCTTTCGGTTAGTGCATCCGGATAACGGTCACGGCGAAAATAATGCCCGCCCACGCGGCAATGGCGCCCAGGATGGCAAGATTTTTCAAACGCTTTTTCTTGTGAAGCTCGGAGACGGGCATGGCAAATCCTTATAGGCGGAGATCGTTGGCCCGAGCATAATCAGGGGGGGTGAAATAGGCAAGAAAGTGCTTCAACAATTCTATAATATGAAAATTCTCAGGCCGGGCTGATCATCAGCGCCAGGAACAGCGCAAACAGGTAAAACACCGAATACCCGAACATCAGTTTAGCGCTTTTCAAGCTGTCATCCATCATGACGCGCACGGCGGTAAAGACGAAGAACAGGCTGAGGATTGCGGCCGTAATGCCGTATCCCGTCCCCGCAAACCCCATCACAGCGGGAAGGACCGTGATCGGCAGAAGGATAAGCGTGTAGACCAGCATCTGCACCTTGGTCTTCTTGGCCCCGGCCACCACCGTCATCATCGGGATATTGGCGCGCTTGTAATCCTCATTGGCAAACAGGGATAGCGCCCAGAAATGCGGCGGCGTCCAGAAAAAGATGATCGCAAACAGGATAACGGATTCAATGCCGATATTGCCCGTCACCGCCGCCCAGCCAACCATCGGCGGAAACGCGCCTGCGGCCCCGCCAATCACGATGTTCTGCGGCGTCCTGCGCTTCAGCCACATCGTATAAATCACCACATAGAAAAAATTCGCAAAGGCCAGGATGCCGGCAGCCGTCCAGTTGATCGCAAACCCCATGGTCAGCACCGACAGCACCGACAGGACAATCGCATAGGTCAGCGCATCGTCCGGCCTGATCAGTCCCATCGGCAGGGGCCGGTCCGCGGTGCGTTTCATCACCGCGTCGATATCGCGGTCATACCACATATTGGTCGCCCCGGCCGCCCCGGCCCCCAGCGCAAGGCAGAGCACCGCCACAGCCACCAGAAACGGATGCATGCCCGAAAACCCCGGCGCCACCCACATCCCGGCAAATCCGGTAAAAACCACCAGGCTCATCACCTTGGGTTTGAGCAGCGCAACATAATCCTGAACGCGGGATTCTGTCTCTGAAGTTTTCATAGTGTCGTGCGGCAAACTATTCATGCTGAGGTTCTAACCCTTCCCGATTTAATTTGCAAAGGAACCAGTATGTGATAAATATTTTTTCATAAGCAAAAAAATGAAACAGGGACAAGCCATGACCGATTCGACTGCAGACGCACGCGCGCTGACTGACAATATCTTCTTTGAAACCACCGGAATGTCGGCAGACGCCACCATCCGCCAGACCCAGCGCGCCCTGAAAGGCGCCGATGGCGGGGAGCTGTTTATGCAGCATGCCACCGGGCATCTCCTGTCCTGGAGTGACGGCAAACTGCGCAGCAACACCCCGTCGCTCAGCGAAGGATACAGCATGCGCTATGTCCTCGACGATGCCGCAGGCTTCGCGCACGGCAATGATTTCAGTGCAAAGGGTCTGAAGGAAATTGCGGCGGGCGCCCGTGCTATACGCGCCCATCGTCAGGCCACGGGCGGCATTATCCTGCCCTCGCCGCAACGTGCGGGCAGCCTCTATACCGGTACTAACCCGCTTGCGGATATCTCCGAACAGGCCCGCATCAAACTGCTCGAAGACATGGACCAGAAAATCCGCAAGGAAAATCCGGAGATCCAGCAGGTCAGCATGACCATCGACACCGAGCTGGAACTGATCACCATTGTCCGCCAGGACGGGCGTCGCCTCGATGATGTGCGGCCGATGACGCGCGTTTCGGTCTCTGTAAATGCCCGCGGCCCGAATGGTGCCGAAACCGGGCAGGCCGGCTACGCCGCGCGCGGGACGCTCAGCGATTTCTTCAATGAAGTTTCAATGGATACGCTGGCCGCCCGCGCCATTGCGCAATTGCATACAAAGATGCAGGCCATTCCCTGCCCGGCCGGACAGATGGATGTCATTCTTGGCTCAGGTGCGGCGGCGGTAATGCTGCATGAGGCCGTTGGGCACGGGCTGGAGGGCGATGCCAACCGCACCGGTGCCTCGGCCTTCGCTGGCCTTGTTGGGCAGCAGGTTGCGGCGCGCGGCGTGACGGTCATGGACCAGGGCAATATCGCGGGCCAGCGCGGGGCGCTGAACTTTGACGATGAGGGGGTTGAAACCGGTCAGACCGTCATGATTGAAGATGGCATCCTGAAAGGCTATATCCAGGATTCGATGAATGCGCGCCTCATGAAAGTCGCTCCGACGGGGAATGGCCGCCGCGAATCCTACACATCGCAACCTATTCCGCGCATGACGACCACTTTCATGCTGGCGGGGCAGCACACCAAGGAAGAAATGATTGCGTCGGTGAAGGGGCGCGCGCTTTATGCCGTGCAATTCGCAGGCGGGCAGGTTGAAACGGCAAGCGGGAAATTCGTTTTTGCCGTGAATGAAGGCTATCTCGTCGAAGATGGAAAAATTATTGCACCGGTGCGAGGTGCAACGCTGATCGGCGATTGTATTCCGGCGATGTCTGCGATCAATATGATCGGCAATGATCTTGTGATCGATAACGGAACCTGGACCTGCGGTAAGCAGGGACAGAGCGTACCGGTCGGCGTAGGCCAGCCTCATCTGAAAATGGGTGGGATGACTGTCGGCGGGACTGCGCCAAAATAAATAAGTTCTGCGAATGATAAAAGGGGGCTTTAACAGCCCCCTTTTTTATTTCATCCATTCCTGTCCCGGCATCAGGCGATGGTCATGCCGTCAACGCGGAGCGTAGGTGCCGCAGAAGTTTTTTCGCGGACATCCAAATCGTCTGCGGCAACCATATTCATGAACATATCGCGCAGATTTCCGGCGATTGTCGCCTCGTTCACGGCATGCGTCAGAACACCGTTTTCAATCCAGAACCCGCTGGCCCCGCGGCTATAATCGCCGTTGGCAACATTGACCCCCTGGCCCATGACCCCGGTAACATAGAAGCCTTCCTTGACACCAGCCAGCAGGGCCGCGCGTGATACAGCTCCGGCCTCGATCGTTAAATTACCCGGATCGCCTTTGATTGCGGTCAGGGGAAAGCCCAGTCTGCGGGCGCTTTCCAGCCCCAGGAACAGGGATTTCAAAACGCCCTTATCGGCTACGGTCACCGCCTTTGTCGGCAGGCCGGAGTTTGTGAACATGCCCGATGCGCGTGAACGCAGCCGGTGCGGGTCATTGGTGATTGTAATACCCGTGGCCAGAACCTTTTGTTCCAGGCTGTCTTTGGTCAGAAAAGACTGGTTCATAAAAATCGATCCGCCGGATGCAGCCTGGGCGAAATGGCCAAGCAGGCCCGCTGCCACATCGGGATCGAAAATCACAGGCAGCTTACCTGTGGCAGGGGCGCGGCGCGGATTCAACTGTTTGACGGCGTCTTCTGCCGCTTTGCGTCCGACACTTTCCGCATCACGCAGATCGGCTCTGTGAATCGTCTGGGTATATTCATGGCCGGTGGCAAGAGGTCCGCCGTTTTCTGCGATCACAGAGGCGCCGAAATAACTGCCGCTGCGTTCGCTTTCAAAAAGATCGCCATTACTGTCGAGGCTGACCGTGCGTGAACGCGACCAGCTTGCAGAAGCACCACTGACATCCTTGATGTGCCTGACGGCGCGGGCGGCACTTTCCGTGTCACGCAGCTGCCGGATCATTTCATCGGCGCCCGGTTTGGTGCGGTCCAGTAAATCAAGTTTCTTGTTGTTACGGATTTTCGACAACAGGGCGCGGTCCGGTAATGCCTGGTCCGGGTTATCTGTTTTAAGGCGTGCGGCTGCCACTGCCGCCCGGGCGCTTTCTTTTAAAAGGCCGGCACGTTTGGTATCGGGGCTGACCGAGGCGCTTTTATGCCCGACACGAACCGTCATGCCGATGCCTGATGACTGTGGAATTCTTTCAAAGGATTCGACAAGACCGTTACGCATGCCGACACTAAGTGACGACGATTCCTTGTAGGTCACATCCGCATATTCGGCGCCAGCCTCTTTTAAAAGCTGCAGCGTGTCGGCAAGTGTTGCAAGAATCTGGCTTTTGCTGGCCATGGCTGTTTTCCCCTGTTCATTTTTATTGTTATGAGAAGACAGATTTAGCAGGGCGGACACACCCTGTCAAAATATGAAAACCGGGAAAGAGGCCTAATGCTGAAGTTTTCTATGCGCCTGGATGACGCTGCTTTTGATAAGTGTCTTAAGGCCGTCCAGCCGGACATCGCCGATTTGTGCTGCGGCGCGCAAGGCGATGTCCGGAACGCGCAGGGCCATGCGATCCCCCTGCATGGCTGTTTCAAAGGCGCTGCGGAACGCCGATCCGGCGATGCGGTCCAGGCGTGATCCGGGACGGGTCTCGCTCAGGATGGCGGCGGACAGGATCATGCCCTGCGCGGGGCTGAGTGCGCTATGGTTGCGCAAGGCCTCCGCCATCAAACTGGCTACTGTTTCATTCCGCACCAAAGGGGCCTGCCTGTGCAACGCCAGCAGCCAGTGTGCGGCAATCGCCGGATGGGCGGTGACATAGGGTTTAATGATTGAAAACAGGGCATTCGCCCGTCCGTGCCGCACGGCCTGCTCGCCGTTCTGTGGCCTCGCGGCACAAAGCCGGATCAGCATCGGAACGATCGCGTCGAGAAACGCAGGGTGCGGGGCCGGGTTTTGCATGCCCTAGCCCTATCATAGCTTCTCGCCGAAACACAAATCCGGGCATAAAAAAACCCCCGTCGCCGGGGGTTTTAATGTTTTGGCCGAAGGTTTAATCCACTTTCGGCTGGATTCCGAACTGGTGGAAGGGCGGTGGCGAAGACAGCGTCCATTCCAGGGTCATGCATTGCGGCTGAACGTTCCAGTAATTTCCTGAGACGCGGCGGCCGCAGGTGATGGTGTAGATCGCAACGAACAGGAAGAACACCGTCGCCACGCCGGTGATATAGGCACCGATCGAGGAGATGTGGTTCCATCCTTCATAGGCCGGGGTGTAATCCGGAATACGGCGCGGCATACCGGCCAGGCCGAGGAAGTGCTGCGGGAAGAAGATCAGGTTCACACCGATGAAGGTGACGAAGAAGTGCAGCTTCCCGGCCCATTCCGGATACTGGCGGCCCGACATTTTACCGATCCAGTAATAGAACCCGGCGAACAGGCCGAAGACCGCGCCGAGCGAGAGAACATAGTGAAAGTGCGCGATGACGTAGTAGGTGTCGTGCAGGGAAATATCCATGCCCGCATTCGCCAGAACAACGCCGGTCACGCCGCCGATGGTGAACAGGAAGATGAAGCCCAGCGCCCACAGCATCGGGGTCTTGAACTCGATCGAACCGCCCCACATCGTCGCAATCCACGAGAAGATCTTGACGCCTGTCGGAACCGCGATGATCAGGGTTGCGGCGGTGAAGTAAGCGCGGGTGTCGACGTCCAGGCCGGTCATGTACATGTGGTGTGCCCACACGACGAAACCGACCGCGCCGATCGCAACCATCGCATACGCCATCCCCAAGTAACCGAAGACCGGCTTTTTGGAGAAGGTGGAAACGATCTGGCTGACGATGCCGAAGGCGGGCAGAATCATGATGTACACTTCGGGGTGGCCGAAGAACCAGAACAGATGCTGGAACAGCAGCGGATCGCCGCCCTTGGCCGGGTCGAAGAAACCGGTGCCGAAGTTACGGTCGGTGATCAGCATGGTGATCGCGCCGCCCAGAACCGGAACCGCCAGAACCAGAAGGAACGCGGTAACCAGCATCCCCCAGATGAACAGCGGCATTTTGTGCAGGGTCATGCCCGGCGCGCGCATGTTGAAAATGGTGGTGATGAAGTTCGCCGCGCCAAGGATCGACGAAGCACCTGCAAGGTGGAGCGCAAACAGCGCCATATCCACGGCAGGCCCGTCATGCGGCGAAAGGGCGGTGGAGAGCGGCGGATAAATGGTCCAACCCGTCCCCGCACCCTGGCCGACCATGGTCGAGGCAACCAGCAGGAAGAACGCCGGAACCAGCAGCCAGAAGGAAATATTGTTCAGACGCGGAAACGCCATATCCGGCGCGCCGATCATTAAAGGAATGAACCAGTTGCCGAAGCCGCCGATCAGTCCCGGCATAACCACGAAGAACACCATGATCAACCCGTGGGCGGTAACCCACACGTTCCACATCTGGCCGTCCTTGAATAACTGAAAGCCCGGATGCGACAGTTCGAAACGCATCGCTTCCGAAATCCCGCCGCCGATGATCCCGGCAATGATCGAGAAGATCAGATAGAGCGTACCGATATCCTTATGGTTCGTGGAACAAAACCACCGGGTAAAGAAACCCGGCTTATGATCGTGATGATCATCATGGGAATGATCTGCGTGGACTGCACTTGTCATGGTAGGGCCTTATGCTTTTGAGGTGTTGAACGCGGAATTATTCTTTCGGGGCTGCGGTTTCTGCCGCGGCTTTCTTGTCGGCAGGTTTGTCGCCTGCGGCTTTGGCCGGGGTTTTGCCTTCATTCTGGTTGGCAACCCATTTGGCGAATTCTTCCTTGGTGACGGCGAAGACTTCGATCGGCATGAAGGCGTGGTTGGTGCCGCACAGCTGATCGCACTGGCCGTAATAGGTGCCCGGTTTGGTGATGCGGACCCATGTTTCATTGGTGCGGCCCGGAACGGCATCGGTCTTGACGCCGAATGACGGTACGGCGAAGGAATGGATAACGTCCTGACCCGTCACAAGAATCTGGATGTTGGTATCGATCGGCAGGACGACAGGATGATCGGTGGAGAGCAGGGGAACCTGGCTTTGATTCTCGCCCTTGTTGATCTGGTCGCTCGGAACCATGTTGGCGTTGAAGCTGATGCCGCCATTGTCCGGATATTCATAGCCCCAGTACCATTGGTAACCCGTGACTTTCAGTGTCATTTCCGGCTTGTCGGTACGGTCCGCGTAGTACAGCAGTTTGAAGGACGGAACCGCAATCACGATCAGGATCACAACCGGAACAACCGTCCAGATGATTTCCAGCAGAACGTTGTGCGTCGTCGCCGAGGGCACCGGGTTTGTTTTCGCATTGAAGCGAATGATCACATAGAGCAGCAGCGCCAGCACAAACAGGCAGATGCCGCTGATGATGTAGAGAAGGAAATGGTGGAAATTATGCAGGCGTTCTGCAACCGGTGTCGCGGCCTCCTGGAAATTCATCTGCCATTCAACCGGCTGTACGGCAAGACCGAGGCTCGGCAGCGCAAACAGGGCAAGGGCGAAAAGGGAGAGGAAGGTAACAAAACGCGACATGTTCATAATGGTCATAATCTGATCGTTGGGGTCCCGGGTCGGGCCGGTAAAAGAAAGCCCGTTCAAGGCCTTAAATACACCGAACCCATGGGGGGGCGCAATAGGAAACAGGACTTTTTATTGCCCGCAAACGCCATTCCGCTGTTTGTCGGGGGCGGGCCGTGGCAAACCCTGTCGGCGCGGCCTGATAATCTCTCTTATTGTGAAGGGACGGCAAAGGAAGGATTTTTCTGTCAAATGCGCGGGTCAGGCCTTGATCTCGGGCAGGGTTAAAGGCGGAAATTCTCTCCACACCTGATCATCGGCCGTTTCCGTCCCGGCACGGATCTGCGCCTTGTTCTCCGTGACATAATTCTGCGCATCGAGCGCGGCATTTCCCACCAGATCGACGACCGGACTGAGAGCTTCGATCTCCAGCGCCCGCAGCCCCTCCGCGGCGAAACTCAGGGCCGGCACCATGCGGCGCTGGAAGGCCAGCTTTTCCCGGTCTGTCATGCAGAAAATATAGATATCACTGCGCGACCGTGAAACCCGGCTATGCGCATCGCCCTGCCATAAATCATAGGACACGGCCAGCGTATTGCGCAGATAGGCCAGACGCCTGTGCGTCATGACCTCCAGATAACCGCGTGTTTTGGAGAAGATAAAACGGTCGATCGCCTGTATGGCATTGCTCAGCCGGGCGAGGGCGGCGAAAGGATGCTGCACGCCGGAACTTGCCGCAAACGCTTCCTGCTGGCCGTCTGTAACAGGTAAATTCATCACACCGCTCGTTTTTTACGATTTAATATTATGGGTATTCTATGCAGTGTCGGTCATGATTACAACAAAAGGCTTCCGGTATTACCGAAAATTGGCTAGAAAACGGGGATATTCTGACAGGAAGATTTTAAATGATCCTGATGCCCCACATCACTCTGCTTTACGCGGCCCTGCTGACCGTCCTTCTGCTCGCCCTGATCTTCAGGATTGTCTATCTGCGCTGGACGCTGCGGATAGGGATCGGTGATGGCGGCGACCGCGTCATGGTCAGGGCCGTCCGCGCTCACGGCAATTTTATCGAGACCGCCCCCTGGGCGCTGGTCCTGATGCTGCTGGTTGAAATGACGGGTGCGGCAACTGTGCCGATGCTGCATGTCTATGGCTGCATTTTGCTCGCCGGGCGCTGCCTGCATGCTTACGGCGTCAGCCGCAGCGGCGGCCCCAGCTTCGGACGCATGGCGGGTATTATCCTGACCTTGCTGACCTTCATGGCCGGGGCCATGCTCTGCGCCAAAAATTATTTCCTGTAAGAAAGTCTAAAGCGTTTGTTACCGCGGCAGGGCCACGAAAGCCTTGACCCGGCCGTTCATTGCCCCTGCCGTCTGGGACACAATATATTCCCCCGCGGTCGGAAGGCGCTGTTTCATCGCCAGGCTCTGGACCGTCTGGCCGACTGTGCGGATCGCGGTCTTGACCAGAAGGGTATCGCCGAAATTCTCCGCCGCGCGCACGGCTGCGCCCGACACGCCGGAGACGATGCGGCTGGCGCCCAGCGTGGCCAGTGTAAACCCGGCGCTGATCGTCGCGCGCAGGACGGCCTTTTCATTGGCCGCCTCCATCATGAAACGGTTGCTCAAGGCTGCATTGACGCTTTCGGCCTGGCGCAGGTCATACCCGTGCTTTCTGAACTGGTTCATCATTTCCTGGCCGTAGGAACTGGACGCGGACGCCGCGGTCAGCCCAACAGTCATCAGCACCGGCGCGGCCGGCCCGGAGAGCAGACACCCGGCGGCAACCGCCAGGGTCGGCAATTCTGCGGCCATGCCTTCGGCAACGGTATTGAATACGGCGCGCGGGTTTTTAATGCCGTTCACGACCACCTTGCCGATATTGCGCGATTCAAGGATCGTCCTGATCTGCGTTTCAATATGTTCCGGCGCGGCACGTTCAGAAATTTTCTGTTCGCGGCTGGCAATATTACGGACGAGTTTCTGAAGGGAGGGGCTGGCCAGGTCCTGTCCGGCGGCCAGGCGTGAACTCAGTTGGGTCATATTCAGGGCCTGGATTCCGCGGTGATATCCGCGTTCAAGAGCATCCGGAATATAGTCCGAAGCGTGGGAGAAGGCATTTTTTAAAAAATCTGTCTTCATGGTTCCCCTTACTCTATTGAGGTAAGGTTAATGTATCATTAATTTTTGCTAAAGAATAATTAATGTTATTGCAAGTGCTTAGTGGTTGCCGTCGTTGTCAGACCGACCCTTCAGCATCACGGCGGTCAGCGCCACGCAGGCCGCCGTTTCAGACCGGAGGATTCGCGGCCCCAGTGAAACAGGAACCCATCCCGATTGCGTTTGTATCCATGTGCTTTCCTGCGCTGTGAAGCCGCCTTCGGGTCCGATTAAAATTGCGATACTTTGACCGGGACGGATGACATCCGTAACAGGCTGCGTGTCGCCGCGCTCCAGCGCCGCAAGCAGAACCGTATCCTTCGGCGCCTGCGCCGCCAGCGTATTCAGTTTGATAAGATCGTGCAGCACCGGCAGGTCGAGGCGCTCGCATTGTTCCGCCGCCTCCTGCATCTGCTGCATCAGGCGCTTGGTGTTCAGTTCGCGCACTTCGGTATTTTGTGTGACGACGGGGTGCAGGTCCGTCGCGCCCAGTTCAATCGCCTTTTCCACCAGCCAGTCCATGCGCGATTTTTTGATCGGCGCGAAAAAAAGGTGCACGGCGCTGGAATCGGCCGGTTGTTCGCGTGTCTGCCGTTCGGCAAAGGCCGTGCCGCCTTTCTTGGTCATCTCCTGCAACACGCACAGGAATTCCCCGTCGCGCCCGTTAAAGATACGGACATTGTCGCCATCTTGCCGCCGCAGCACGGTTTTGAAATAATGGGCCTGATCGGCCGATAGCGGCACCACCCTGTCTTTTTGAATAGGGGCGTCGATATAAAGCCGTGGTAATTTGAAAAGATCGTCATCGTTCATAACGGACAGAATAACACCATGACCCATACCGATATCAACAGCAAAGGATGGATTTCGCATCTGCCGCCGAAAATACGCCCCTATATGCTGCTGATGCGGCTCGTCCGGCCCATCGGAACGTGGCTTTTACTGCTCCCCGCCTTTGGCCAGAACGATGGACCACCAGCCGGGGAGC
>JAQGJB010000051.1 GCA_028290825.1 Micavibrio sp. | reverse complement strand
TTGGCTTTATCAAGGGCGCGGTCATAACAGACCTGTAACGGCTCCGCCTCCTCCGCATTCAGCAGCAGACGCCCGATCTTTGTCCGCTGCGTGCCGAAATACTGCCGCGCCAGATAACGCTCGACCGGCGTGTGAGGATTGAAAACGGATTTAAGCCCGACGCAAATTCTGCTCTGCGGCACCAGCAGGGCGATGCTGAGGTCCTGCTCCTCGGCGTCCGGCCTTGGCGCACTCCCGGCGAGACTCGCATAGGGGCTGACCAGCATCGCGGCCAGGAAAAGCGCCCCGCCCCTGTGATTGAAATAAGCCGAGAGTGAAATTGGCATGCCCGTTTCCCTGTACGCATCGTTTTTACGACTTTATGCGCTGGGTAAAAGTTATGTCAACGATTTTTCAGGCTAAAGATGGACTTTTCCGTCATTTCCCCTTAAGTATCAGGCCTTAATCCCTAGCGCACAGCCGAGTTGAGCCATTAAATGACCAAACCCCTGGACCAGATCCGTAACTTCGCGATTATCGCCCACATCGACCACGGCAAATCCACCCTGGCCGACCGGCTGATTCAGTCCTGCGGCGGGCTTGAGGCGCGGGAGATGACCGAACAGGTCCTCGACAACATGGACATCGAACGCGAACGCGGCATCACCATCAAGGCCCAGACCGTCCGCCTCGCCTACACCGCCAAGGACGGCATCGAATACCAGTTCAACCTGATGGACACCCCCGGCCACGTTGACTTCGCCTACGAAGTATCGCGCTCCCTTGCCTCCTGTGAAGGCTCCCTGCTCGTCGTCGACTCCACACAAGGGGTTGAGGCGCAGACCCTCGCCAACGTTTACAAGGCGCTCGATTCCAACCACGAAATCATCACCGTCATCAACAAGATCGATCTTCCGGCCTCCGACATCGAAGCGGCGAAGAAAGAAGTCGAAGACGTCATCGGCCTCGACACCAGCCGCGCCGTCTGCGTCTCCGGTAAAACTGGCCTCAACATCCCCGAATTGCTGGAGGCCATCGTCACCGATCTGCCGCCGCCAAAGGGCGACGCCAGCGCGCCGACCAAAGCCCTCCTCGTCGACAGCTGGTACGATGCTTATCTCGGCGTCGTCATTCTCGTGCGCGTCGTTGACGGCTATCTGCGCAAAGGCCAGAAGATCCGCTTCATGGGCACCGGCGCCACGCGCGACATTGACCGCGTCGGGATGTTCACGCCGAAGAAAGTCGTCCTCGACGAACTCGGCCCCGGCGAGATGGGCTTCATCACCGCCGCCATCAAAGACATCACCGACACCAAAGTCGGCGACACCCTGACCGACGAACGCCATCAATGTGCCGAGCCTCTGCCCGGCTTCCACCCCAGCGTCCCGATGGTGTTCTGCTCCCTCTTCCCGGCGGATGCGTCGGAATTCGAAAAACTCCGCGAGTCCATCGGCAAGCTGAAACTCAACGACGCCTCCCTGCACTACGAAGCCGAAAGCTCGCAGGCGCTCGGCATGGGCTTCCGCTGCGGCTTCCTCGGCCTCCTGCATATGGAGATCATCCAGGAACGCCTCGACCGCGAATTCGACCTCGACCTGATCCCGACCGCACCAAGCGTCGTCTATAAACTCGACCTCACCAACGGCGATCACCTGGAACTCTATAACCCCGCCGACATGCCGGAACCACAGCGCGTCAAAACCGTCTACGAGCCGTGGATCAAAGCCACCATCCGGACCCCCGACGAATATCTCGGCCCCCTCCTGCAACTGTGCCAGGAACGCCGTGGCCGCCAGGTTGAACTGACCTATGCCGGGAACCGCGCCATGCTGGTCTACTCCCTGCCGCTCAACGAAGTCATCTTCGACTTCTACGACCGCCTGAAATCCATCAGCCGCGGTTACGCCTCCTTCGATTACTTCATCGACGAATACCACGAAGGCGATCTGGTGAAGATGGACATCCTCGTCAACCAGGAACCCGTCGACGCCCTCGCCATGATCGTCCACCGCAGCCAGGCCGAACGCCGCGGCCGCCAGCTCTGCGAACGCCTCAAAGACCTGATCCCGCGCCAGATGTTCAAAATCGCGATTCAAGCCGCCATCGGCGGCAAAATCGTCGCCCGCGAAGACATCGGCAGCTTTAGGAAAGACGTCACCGCCAAATGCTACGGCGGCGATATCTCACGGAAACGCAAACTGCTCGACAAGCAGAAAAAGGGTAAGGCAAAAATGCGCCAGTACGGCAACGTGGAGATCCCGCAGTCTGCGTTTATTGCGGCGCTAAGAATGGGTGATGAGAAGTGACGGATTTGTCGGCGATCATTTAGCGCCCTAAAAATCCGTCATCCCGGACCAAGGAGGCAAAGCCGACTTCCGATACGGGATACATATTGTAAGTGTCGCGATGAGCGGCTCTATATAATAAAACAGAGAAATTCGCAGGAGAATTATCATAGATCGCAATAAATGGGCATCTTCTGAAAAATTGAATCGCTTAATTTTTGGATTTGAGATCATCTCAAAAAGATTGGATATCTTCGCATCAAAGGCAGATGCAATTGCATCTGTGGAAGGATTAGAAATCGCAGAGGGCGACTACCTATTCTTTTCGGCTGATGGCACTCCTATGGAGGCACATTTTTCCACACCTGCCCGCGCGCCTGACTCCACCAACACCTACAGTAATGGCGTATATACAATAGAGCCTGCTACTACAGGAGAGAATCTTTCATACTTTCTTTCAATTGTAGAATCTCAAGATAAAGCCGAGAGTGGCTTGAATACTTTAAGGGATATAGAGCAATTCTTAATTGACCAGATGTTAGAAAAAAATTAGAAAGTTCCAAATAACATCATTCTATAAAGAACTGATGATTAAACTTTTTCAATAAAATCGTCCATAAATTTTGTTTTTAAACTCCTTAGTCGTGCGTAATTTAAAATAGCCCGCCTAATCATAGTTTCCGCACCGATTTTAATAGGTATATCTGTTTCAAATGCCTCAGATTCAAGATGTTTCATTGCATTTCTAGGCAAATTAATCATAGTTCTTAAATCTTTTAAATCGTATTCAGGATTTCTTTTCTTCAATTCATCTAAAACATCAGTTAATGAATCCGGTTTTCCCTCAGCTTCTAAAAGTTTACCCAATATCTCTTCACCAGCACCAGCTAAAGTAAGAGCACATATAAAATCTTCCTCGAAATATAATTTAATTGCACGATCAATTTGAACTGCCGCAATTTCGTAATATTCAATTTTAGTAGTGGCCATAACTTACCCTCCTTACTTCTTCGGCAGCGTAATATTCACCGGACTCGTATACTTGTTATCCGCCCCGCTCGCTGAATCAATCGCCCAGCCTATGCCGCCGCCGAAGATGAGATTCCCGACCGTTGCGCCCGCGACGTCCGATTTGTTGAAATAGGTCGTCTTCTCATACCCGGCCTTGGTGCAGACGATATTGATATCGTATTTGGTTTTCTTCACCGTGATGCCGCCCGGTGTCGGGTAATTATACGCAGGACTACGTTTTCGGCGCAAAACCCAAACCGTCACCCGGGCAATAAAAAAAGGAGGACTTCCGCCCTCCTTTCTCTATAGAAAATTTTTAAACGCTTACATCCCTTTGGCTTCGGATGACTGGCCGGATTTTTGTTGCGTTGTGCGCTTTATGTCGGCTCCGGCGACATCGGAATCTTCCTCCGCATCGGTAGACTCGTCCTCATCGGAAGATTCATCCTCATCCTCATCGTCCTCGTCATCCTCATCGTCCTCGCCGGTGACGGCCGGGTCGTCGCTGCCCTCTACCGGGTCGTCCGCTTTGTCCTGCGCGCTCTCCTCATCCGTTACTTCTGCGTCCTGGTTATTTTCTTGCCCGGTCTGGTTCTGGGATTCGCCGGTTGTGCCCGCATCGTCGCGGTTTTCGTCCTGCTGGTTGGGTTGGGTCATTTGCTGATCCTCCTTCAATGGGGTTGAGATCAATCCAACATGGCACGCGGGTAATCGTTCCGCCGCGCCGGTAATAAAGGCCCGCCCTCAGATCGTTGCAATCACGGCCTTGTAATCATCCTTCACCGAATCCACCGCGCTCCAGAACCCGCGCTGTTACGGTGATTAAGATGATCGATCAGCACCCCGATATGCGTATGCCATCCCGGCCCGACCGATTGCATGGTGGTGGCCGCAAGGTTCTTGTGCGTCAGGACCATCAGCGCTTTTTCATCGGAGAGAGACTGTCGTTGTGAAACTGGATGTCGATCGGAAGGGACCCTGCTCGCCTCGTTAACATTAAAACTATGCCTGAAAACCTATTGTGGATTCCCCAGTTCATGAAAGGGTCTGATCTCGATCTCGCTCGGCCCCGGCATCGGATTGGGGCAGCGTTTGACCCACGCCACAGCCTCATCCATATCCTTCACATCCCAGATCCAGAAGCCCGTATCCAGTGAACGGGTGTTGCCGAATGGCCCGTCAATGACGGTGCGCTCCGTTCCGTTGAACGCAACACGTTTTCCCTTCGCCGTTTCCTGCAACCCGCCGCAGGTCACCATGATGCCGGCCTTTTCCAGTTCGTCATTGAACCGGCCCATATCCTCCATCATTTTTTGCATTCCGGGGTCCTCAAAATTGACGCCCCTTTCACTGTCCTCGGTCGCTTTTACAAATACCATCACACGCATCGTCTTTCTCCTTTCACAAATTTTACTTCGCCAGATATTGCGCCAGCTGGTCCATCATCCCGCCCCAGCCCTGGTTCATGCCTGCATGACCGTTATCAAACATAGCCTGCTCCGCCCTGGTTGATTCAATAGTATCCCATTGCGTTGTGACAATAGTCTTAGCATCACCCGATTCTTTAAATGTCGTCGCCGACAATGTCCGCAGCGGCCAGTCCGCGGCAAAAGGATGCCGCGTAACGCCGCAATCCGCATCGGAGAAATTTATCTCCACCACCAGTCTTTCCGGCGCCGTGATTTCGCGGAAACTCCATTTTCCCCATATGTCGATTCCGTGCTCCGCATCGCTCAACCGGTAATGCATGATGCCCCCCGGCTGGAGATCCATTTTGTGCACCTCGCAGGCCAGCCCCTTCGGCCCGAACCATTGCGCCAGTTCCCCGGCCTGTGTCCAGGCCCGCCATACCGCGTCGCGCGGTGCATCGATAATGCGTTCGAGAATAAAGGGTTTTGCTGCCATGCCGTCCTGCCGTTAAACCTGTGCCACTCCGGAAATTTAGCGCCCTGAAAAAAATATCACAACCCCCGGAACAATATTCCCGCCCGACCGTTGGTAAGGCAGGACAGCACGAACGGATTTATCCAGACGGGTGTCCTATAATGAAACCTCCTGACCTTCGGGTTCTGGAGGTTTCTTTATATTCAGGCTAAAAATCGGCCCGCTTAACCGGAAATGGAGCTTATAGCCATGAAAACCACCCTGCTTTTCCTCGCCGCTGCGCTTTGGCTGACTTCCGCCACACCCCTTTCGGCGCAACAGCTGCAACAACCCGTCCTCCAAACGCCGGGCGGGCCTGAAATCATGCTGAGCAGCGACAGTGACGAAGCCGATGCCGATAAAGTCTCCAGCCTGATCGATACGATGGCCAATAATGTTCGCGCCTGCATTAAAACGCGTCAGGCCTCGCCCCAGGAATGCCAGTGTAAATTCACCGACAACCTCGGCCGCATCAAAACGGCTTACGATAGCGCCCTCCGCCTCCATCCTGACTGGGACGGCAAAAGGGTCAGCTATAAAAAGGGCACAGCTCCAATCGTCAGCGTTTCCTTTGCCGGTCTTAAAAAACAATTCGAAGCCTGTGAAAATCCTGCAAACCCCAGATAAACGCATGATACTTCAGTAAAAAAAATTATCGCGCGGAACCTTTCCCTCTTCAGCCCGTTAGTAAAGCACGACCTCGAAAAACTCACACAGGAGACTAAAATGAACAAGGATCGTATTGAAGGTTCGGCTAAACAAGCTGGCGGCGCAATCAAGGAAATGGCTGGTAAAGTAACCGGCGACGCGAAACTCAAAGCCGAAGGCTCGGCTGATAAACTGGCCGGTAAAGTCCAGAATGCCGTTGGCGGCGCAAAAGACGCCATTCAGGGCAAATAAGCCTTACAAAGAATTACATTACATTGTCATGTGTGTAAGCAGAACCCGGGTTAATCCCCGGGTTCTTGTTTTTTTTGGAAAAACCAAAACCCGCGCGGAACATTTTAGCGGCTGACGCGTTGGTTCAGCACGGACAGGGTAAGCGTCCTCCCTGGAGGTTTTGATTTTACCCTGTCCTTTGATGGAACCTTCGCGCCTTTCCGGGCTTGCGGAGCTTCTTTCATTTTGGCGGTTTGGCAAATCGGGGTTATGCTGGGCCTCATGAAAATAAACATGAAAACCATCGCCACTTACGCCGTCTGGATCATCGCATTCGAAGCCATTTCCTTCGCCACCGCCCAGGTCACCAACAAGAACATTGATACGTGGTATGCCACACTGACCGCGCCGCCAATGGTCCCGCCCAACTGGATTTTCCCGGTCATGTGGTCGATCCTGTATGCGCTGATCGCCTGTGCCGGATGCCTGTTGTGGCGGCGCGGTGAAAAACCGGCATTGACGCTGTTTACGATTTACATGCTGTTGAACTGGTCGTGGAGCTTTATCTATTTCGGCCTGCACATGATAGGCACGGGCCTGGTCGAAATCATCCTTATGGACATACTGATTGCGCTGATCATTGTAAAAACATGGCGGCCGGTAAAACCCGCCGCCCTGCTTTTGATGCCTTTAATGGCGTGGAGCCTCTTTGCAACCTACCTCAACGGCGGTTACTGGTGGCTTAACTGATCAATTATGGCGCCCGTTATGGCGTCCATTGTCATGCCGGTCATGACGGTCGTTGCGGCTCCAGTGAGTATTACGGTCATTGTAATAAATCACTGACGGGCGCACGTAATAAGACGGAACATCGCGGTAATAAGTGCGGTCGATATAAGCGGTGTTATAAACCGGTAATAAGGTTTCCCATACGACAACCCATTCGCCGTTCGGCTGCAAACATGCCGTGCCCTGCGCCGTACGCTGATACCCGTAACCGTCGATGTAAGTCCGGGTGTAACCGTCGCATTGCTGTACGGGATAACCGTTGTTGATATTGACGATCACGCGCGCCTCCGCCCGGGGCATCGCCGCGAACACCGCGCCTGCCGTCATCGCCGCCAGGCCCAGTGTTTTAAAAATTCCCGTTTTCATGATGCATCCTCCTGTGTGACACTCTTTAATTTAGGCCGCAATCATGGCGGAAGAAGTACCGTATTATGCCCGGCCCGTGATCAAGCGGTGATTTAATTGTGTCCGCTTAGCTTTACGGGATCAAACCGTCCTGCTGCAAACGCTGCACCAGCGCACTGCCGAAATGTGATCCGACATCGCCATAATCCATTCCGCCCGACCCATCTGTGCGGAATTCGCCAGTCCAGACTTTTCTGTACCCCGGAACGGCATACAGCGTCACATTATACGTGACGCGGGGTTCATCAACCGTATAGCCGGGGTCGTAAAATCCCGGCCCGAACATCATGCCGCCGCCAAATCCCGTTCCATACCGGCCATGGGCGATACCCGCATGGTAAGTCGGGGGGAAATAACGTTCCCGTATCTGCTTGGCTGCCGGAATGATTTCAATCACACCCTGCGCTCCCGTCTGGCCCAGCGCCTGACGCACGGCGGAATCGCTGTATTCCCGTGTCGGCGGCAATAACTCAAGGCTGGTGCGCGCATTCACGCCGCTTTTGCGCAAGGCCTGGGCCGTGCCGTTTTCAATCGCCTGGCGTTCCTGCAACCCTGCTTTATCGGCCTCAACCACAAGCGATGCAAAACGCTGCCCGCGATAGGCAGGATCGGTAAAACTCGCCCCCGTTGTTTGTGTCGTCGGCGCGCACGCCGCCAGAACCGCTGCTCCCATCAGGCATAATGCCAAAATCATCCGTTTCATGGCGCTTCCTTCCTTCAATCTCTCCCTTTAATGTGGCGTAAAGCGCCCCTATATCAAGATACGGCCATGGAATAAGCCTGCTTTTTACGCTAAAGTGCAGCGCTATTCCAATTTTGTGAAAGGATAAAACAATGCGTTCGACCCGTCTCCTCGGCCTGTCTGTTGCCACATTGCTCTTCACCGCGCCTGCCTATGCACAGGACACAGTGAAACCTGTCCTGCCACCACCAAACGGAACCTTCCTCAACATCGCCGCCACCGAACGCGTTCAGGTGCCGCAGGACCTTCTGATCGCCACACTCCGCATCGAAAAAACCGGTCCCGATGCCAAGGCCGTACAGAACGAACTCAACGCCTTGATGAAAACCGCGATGGATAAAGCCAAAGCCGTCACCGGCGTCAAAGTCTCCACTGGCGGCTATTACGTGTACGAAGAAACCCCGCCCGCCACAAAAGAAATACCAAAACCGAAAAAATCATGGCGCGGGTCCCAGACACTGGAAATCAAAGGCACTGTTGCCGACGATATTTTGAAACTTTCCGGCGACCTGCAGGAACTCGGCCTCGCCATGAACGGCCTCAACTACACCCTCTCCCCCGATAAGGCTGACGCCGCCAAAGACGAACTGATGGAGGCTGCCCTCACCAAACTCAAAACCCGCGCCGAACGCGCCGCCAAAGCCATGGGCAAATCCTCCACCGAACTGGTCGAGGTCAGCGTCGATTCCAACGACATGGTCCAGGCCCCGCGTCCAATGATGATGATGGCGATGGCCAAAGGTGCCTCCGCTGACATGGCCGCCCCGGTCGCAGAACCCGGTGAAACCGAAATCACCTTAACGGTCAGCGCCAAAGCTCTGCTGAAACCGTAATGATGCGCGCCCATTGTCATCCCCGCAGTTTTCCCCGCGGAGAATCCCTCGCCCTGCTCGGGATGACAGTGGCCGCCTTTTTTCTATCGGCCAGCCCCGCCCGCGCCGAAGAACCCCTCTGCTCCACCGCCTATCAGAACGCCGCTGAAAATTACTGGCGTATCGTCAGCGATATGACCCAGTACAAGGCCATCTTCGATAACTACGATTCATTGTGCCAGCAATACTACCCCGATGAAATTGCCAGACTCCAACCCGAAGCCGACCGCCTGCGCGACCAGATCGCCAGCGATATGAAGGACGCGCCGCGCGTCATCACCGAAATATTCAACACCATCCTGCCGGAACAGGTTTCCGAATCCTGCGCCGCCGAAAAAATTACCCGCGCCACAGTCCTGCGCAATTTCCTTTCCGGCATGAAGGCGCGTGAAAAATCCCTCAACGCCCGCATGGTCAAAAGCGGCAAGACGCTGCGCGATCCGGAAGGCGAACTGAAACTCTGCCGTGATCTGGGTGCGCTCGCCCCGAAAATCCGCAAGGCGCTCGGCCCCGCTCTCTCGGCCCCCCTCCTTACGATCAGTGAACTGAACAGCCGCTTCATGGTCGGCGATGGCGGAAAGATGAAGGAAGCCTTTGCGAATTATCGCCGCGCGTTACTGACGCGACCAGCCGAAAAATAAAAGCTACAGCGATGCTAAGGGTGTTGCCAATCGAAGCAGAACGCGACGAAAACCGTGATTTTCGGGCGTCGTAGCAGCAGACATTTAAGTCTGCGAGCACCGGAAGCGCAGAAAAGCATAGTTTGCAGACCGTCCGGCGATGATTGGCGGCACCTTCTAAATCTGCACCCGCAGGATCACACTATCCACCGCATACTCCACCGATTTCTGTGCCGATTTCGGCAAGGGTATACGCAGCGTCCTGCAATACAGCATCAGCGCCGCCGCGATAAAGTCGCGCGTGAATTCAATATCCTGCGATGTCTTGTCATGGACGTTCTCGATCCGCACGATGGCCTTTTGTGGATCGCCCGCGTGTTGCAGCACCGCCGTCACCATGCCCGGCTGCGGTTTTTTGATCTGGTTCTGTACGCACAATGCATAAATCGCCTTGTACGTTTCCTGAAATTCAAAATAGATGCGACGGTCTTCGCGCGGCATGATTAGTGTTTCTTTCTGCCCGGTGATTTTTGTTGAACCGGCTCCGCAGCGTCCTCTTTTTCCAGCGGCGCTTTTGCATCCTCGGCGCTGTCCGCGTGTTCCGCGCCCGCCTCGCCGCCCTCAGACCCGGCGAAATAATGATTTCCCGCCACCGTCACGCCGAAAAAGAACAGCAGCGCGAAAATAACTGCAAATTTTGTTGTTGAATCGTTACTGGTTTTTTCGTGATGGGCCATTTTAAATTTCCTTGTTGCGACGGATAAGCAAGGATAAACCACCCCGGACTCCTTGCAAAGCCGCGGATTTCCGCGATCCATAAAATTTTAGCTAAATTTTTATAGTGCCTTGATTTAATTGATAAAATTGAAGGTAAAATTAAAAAGACCTTTACCCCGCTTCTGTACATTGGGGGTAACGAAAACCAACACCGGACGAAAGCAAACAAGATGCAAAACGCACAGAACTTCAACACAATGGCTTTGGACAAACGGTGGGTAAATTTGATGGGTGCGATGAACGAGGTTCGCCGGGAATTAAAAACCCTGGCGCCTCATCCGAACAGACCGGGGCGAAACGACCCCGTGTTCGTGCGGGATACGCGGGGTGCCTCGAACGACGACGATGCCATGGCCAACATGGTGCTTGGTATGGCGCTCAGCCATTTCGCGGTCGCCGCGGGCATGCCGCAATGGGCCGAGAACGTCAACGTGCTGAGCGCAATCGACGTTTATGACGCCTGGCAGAACGACACAAAAAGCGACCGGACAAACGGCGAGGGAACAGAAGGCTATCAACTGGGAAACAAAGGTGCGATCCGCGGCGGGTTCAATATGAACACCACCCATCGCCCCGTAAGGACAGACACCGACGCCGTCGCCTGGGAGGCCTATCTTCAGGATCTTCCGAAACGCCGCGTCGTCGAACAAAGCCTGGCCGCCATGAACCGCGACGCAGACCGCAGGGAACGTGAAATCCTGCAGCAGCACAAGCAGATCATGAAATTCAGCTTCTAAAATATCGGGCATACCGCGCGGGGAAAAGCGGTGCTTATGAATAGTAACAGGGGTCCAGGCTGTCCGCCGGACCCTTGTTTTTTTATCCCCGCGCAACCCGGCATATACTTGGCCTTTACCACCTCTGTGCTATGATTGTTCATGACTGATTTCAATACGACATTGCTGCGCGAAAAATTCGTCATCCGCGACGCCTTCGTGGACAATAAACCCCGCCGCCAGCAGGAAACCGCCCCGGTCATCGCCCTGTCCAACCGCATCGTCCTGCCGCTGGTCAGCAAGGACGGCGTGTTCAGCGAAACCATCATCGTCCGCGCACAGAACATGCACAGCTGCGCCCGCATGGCCGCACGCATCGTCGGGGAATTCCAGGATGTCGGGCCGCTGCTCACCCGCCTCCATCCCTTTGACTGGAAATATGCCTGGCTCTCGATCACCAAGGGCTACGAAACGAAATACAATCCCAATCGCTGGGTCGCCGTCTATCACAAGGGCCGCGTGATTTTCGAAGACGGCGAAACGCAACGCCATCCTTTCCTCGACATCATCGAACAATGCGACGCCCGCAACCCTGACGACTACGAAAAAGCCGTGAACGTCGCCGAAGACGCCTTCCGTCAGGCCGGGAAGATCGTCACCATTCAACATGATTCAAACGTTGCCTTCGTTCTCAATTACTCGCCCGCCGAGGCGCGCGGCGGCGTTATCGTCCGCGGCCCCAACCGCACCATGACCTTCAACTTCACCGCCAAGGCCAAAGCCGGCCGCCCGGTCAAAATATCGCAGTGTTTAAGCGTCGCCGCCGCCTTCCTGGAGGGAATCCAGATGGCCTTCCAGGTCGGCATGATCAAACAGAAACAATCCTACGACATGATCGACGCCGGATCGGATGAGGGCAACAAGGGCCGCGAAGCCGCCGAAAAACTGGGGCGTTTAAACGGCGCAATCCAGCAATTTGAAAATCTCCTGGACGTCACCTACCGCCCGGAACGCCCCGATTTCGGTCATATGATCGACGAGGCGCAAGCCTTCGCCAAACAATCCCTCGCCGCCGAACTGCAACGCCGGATGGATGCTGGTGAATCGGATAAGGCCGACTGGGTAAGCTGACCTTCAGTTGTTAACGGGACCTATCCCGGCTGATGATCCGGTGACTTCGGAAACGGCCATGGACCGCGATTAACATTGTCCTGCTCAATCACCGGTGCTTTACCCTGGGCCGCCGCCTCGAATACAGGCGAGGCATTTTTCAGCTCCATCTGGTACAGATTCATGGCACCGCCGGTCTTGTAAGGCACCAGGCCCGTCGGGCAGAACACCATGCCGCGGTTTAAATGCGTGATCTGGTCGTCGAGGAACAAATGCGGCTTATGCGCCTCCAGCCATTCGCCCTTATCCGCCCCGCCCATAAAACCTGATGGATAATTGAAGAACACGCCATGCGCGCGAAGTGTCGCCAGCGCCCGGCCCGTTGCCCGTCCGCCGCGTGCGGTCAGCAGCCCGATTTCAAACGGCGCCTCCTTCGGCGGGAATAATTTATTAATCGCCGAAATCTTCGCCAGAACCACGGTAAACGGTCCCGGCTCGATCAGCTTGTCAACCTCGGCATGTTCGCGCTCCTTGTACTGAAGAACGGCCTGGCCGTAATCCTTGTTGCCCGCGACATCCCGGCGGAACCCGACCTCGGCGCTGTCGCCGAAGGCCACGGCGTCGCCATCCACGATGATCCGGACCGGCCCTGCCCCGTCGAAATCATAGGTGCCTTCCGGCGGAAAATTGATGACCGCCGACGCGATCCCGAGATCCACCGCTGTCTGCGCGTCTGCCGCGCTGCGGGTCAGAAACAAATCTGTTTTAAAGGCCTTGTGGATCGACGCATTGACGGCGTGGCCATTGGTCGCCACCTCCCATTCCAGCGCTGGACCGATATCGGAAACGGCCAGGTTACGCATGATGGCTTCCGCTGAATCATGCTCGTCCTTGCACGACAGCCCCAGCTCGACCAGGGGGTTATTCGCGTCCGGCGACATTACATTCAGCTTGCTGAGCGCCAGCGCCACATCAAACATCGGCCCCTTGTTCAGGCGGCGAAACCCGCCAAGCGCAGTGTCGCCCTGCCCGGTAAATTCGCCTTCGCACCGCAGATAGTCGGTGTAGCCCTGCACACCCTTCTCACGATAGACCTTGTCCGCCTCCTCAAGGTCGAGGAGAACGCGAGAACTTAATAAAACACGAAGCTGACCCAATGGACGTGGCATTTGAAATTTCCCTGCTTTTTTTTGCTTATATTTCTCAGATTAAAACCAATTTCGTAAACACTTCAACCCATTCCATATTTTTTCTTGACACCACCCACAGAAATTTACATAGTCCGCCCGCCGCTTCCGGCGCGCGACCCCCGCTAATCAACTGCCAATTCTCCCGAGGTGTGTAAAAAATGACAACGCAATCAAAGGCCTATTCAAAAATAACAGCCACCAACAAAACCATCGAAACCCTGCAAAGCGCTTATGCCGAACTTCCCGCGGCCAAGGCGGCTATGGCGGAAAATCCGAAAGCCCGCGCCCTGTTCAACGCGGCATGCAATTTTCAGGCAGCCCTAAAAAATCATCTGGCAACCGCGGCGGGCCGGATAGACCCGCAATATACCGCGCTGGCCAGAAGCGGCGCGCCTGCCAACCGGGCGACATTATTCGCGCAACTGGCTGTCGCCAGCACCAGCCCCGCCGTCGCATCCACCCTGCATGACATGGTCACGGCCTATAACCAGTACGAAGGAACGCAGCCGAACCTCAACATCCACCGCCTGGTTGGTACTGTGACGGTTCTTGGCCGCTAATTGAGGCCGGGGACTATTTTACTGCTAAAATCATTCCAAACCGGCTGAACTGCGCTATATAGTGCGACAACAGCCCGGTTTGGCATTTATCCGCGCGTCATTGCGGGGGAAACCAAAGGCCGGCGCGGCAATCCGGGGCCACACACTTAACCCCTGCATTGCTTCGTCGCGAAGCTCATGCATTGAAAAGGCGGAACACATGAAACATCAGGGCCAAAGAAATGACTGCGGCAGAGTTTTCTGCCTGCTCGCTCTCGCACTCCTGTTCTGTGCCCCCGCCTACGCCGCCGATTCCTCATGGGATACCGACCAGACCGGGAAACCGGGCGGCCCGACGGTTGAGTCCAGGGTCGCGGACAGTATCAACGCCGACAACCGTAACCACATCATCACCGCCGTCTACGAAAACGACCTGATCGGCAGCGGCAAGGACGGTGAATACACCAACGGCGCGCGCCTGACCTATATCGACCTTGATGCGGAATTCCCCGACTGGGCGTACAACATCGCCGATGCCGTCCCCACCTTCGCCATAAACGACACCTCCAGCATCTATTACTCCATCGGCCAGAACATGTTCACGCCGCGCACCATCCTCTCCAAAACCCAGGACCCGCATGACCGCCCCTGGGCCGGGTTCCTCTACGCGTCGATCGGCATGGCGACCCTCACCGACAACCACGCCGACGAGATCGAGGCCACACTCGGCGTTGTCGGCCCCTGGTCCCTTGCGGCCAACACCCAGAAATGGATTCACGCCCACGTGACGGGCAGCCCGGCACCCCAGGGCTGGTCGAACCAGCTTCACAACGAACCGGCGCTGATGCTCGCCTGGCAACGCTCTTTCCCGGAAACCTGGGCGAAGGATATCGGGCCCCTGTCCTTTTCCACCACGCCCTATTACGGTGTGACCGTCGGCAACGTCTACACCTTCGCCAATACCGGCTTCAATATCCGCCTGCGTCCCGGCTCGAATAAATGGCAGGATACACCGTCCCGCGTCCGCCCCGCCATGCCCGGCACCGGCTTCTTCGAAATCCCTGAAAAAAAATGGGGCTGGTATCTGTTCGCCGGCATCGATGGCCGCGCTGTCGCCCGTAACATTTTCCTTGATGGCAACACCTTCGGCAGCAGTTACAGCATCAATAAATATCCGCTCGTCGCTGATGCGAATGCCGGGTTCGCACTGACCTACGACCAGCTGCGGATCAGCTATACCCTGGTCTACCGCACCAAGGAATTCCACGACCAGGCCGCACCCCAGACCTTCGGCGCAGTCAGCCTCGGCTACAGGTTTTAGATTCTGGTCTTAGCCTAATTTCTGTTTACGTTCCGGTTTTGACGCATCCTGATGAACTGGCGCAGGTTCTGTATCATTGGCAGGTCCAGGTATATCCATAGAACGCGCATTAAAAATACTTCGCAAAACATCAAAACGCTCGGCAAACGAGGGATGGAAAGGCCCGAATGCCGCATAAAAAAAACCGCCCTTATCAAAAGACTGTCGCGCTCCAAAGACCGCTAGCAAACTCTGGGGATCTCCCGTAAGCCTGACGCTGCCAATGTCGGCCAGATGCTCTTCATTTCTTGCAAAGGCACGGGCAACTATCGGAATGCCGCAGGCAGCCGAAAAAAGTGATGCCGCCCCCAGCACCATTGCAGGAGAGCTCTGAAACAAAGGCAGATAGCAACATCCTGCGATTAACGAAAAGATACGTGATCTCTCAGCAAAATGTATGTCGCTGCCAATCCGGCGGGCAGCATGCGTAAGCTCATGTCCAATAATACCGCTGACCAGCGAGGGATTTCTGATCGCATCATCAAGCAAATTATAAGATACAAAGAGTTTCACAAAACGCCCTTGATTTATCATGGCCGCACTCAAACCATAACCTTCTGCAACAACACTGACGATGTCTAGATTTGACTTCTCCGCCAGTGGCGCAATAAGGTGATGAATAGGATGGTTCTCTGGCACAGGAGATGAAAGCGCCCCTCGATCCCTACCTATATCTGCACCGATAAATTTTATAAATCCATTTCTCGTCGTAAAATACTGTTCTTTCAGAACCAGAAGAGACGGAATAAAAAGCATGGGTGCCATCTGCAAATGCAGCGCGGCCCTCAGGAAAACTGATTTAAACTTAAGTTTTGTGAATATATCCATGACCATACCATAGCAACAAAATATGGAAAATACAAATTACAATATAGTGCTAGAGCTTTAGCGCAATCCTCCTAGCATTGACGCCCAGAACTGTTTTGTCCGATAACCCGTTTTTGACCTGCCCCAGATAAGCGGGAGCCGCCGCAAAACCAAGCCACGGCATCGGCAGATCATAGGCCGCCAGGTTATAAAGCCGCGACAGCTCGGTTTTGGTCCGAAGCTCAAACCCTCCATCGTCCGGGTCGCCGTCTTCCTTATCGACATGCGTGGCCATATGCGCATCAGGCGTCTTGATCAGTGTCAAAAGAGAGACATCATTAATGTTTGCGGCCAGGGTATGGGTACCGATCTCATCCTTACCCCCGAAGGTCGCAACCACTTTCGCGCCAGCCCCCTGAATTCTTTTTTTCCAGGCCGTCGCCGAATTCTCCGTGCTGAGGGCCGTGCCGAAAATATAACGGTAATCGCGCCGTTGCGCGGCCAGCTCATTCAGCCTTTCGCTATAATAATAAGTCGCCCGGAAAATATGTTGCGCCAGAATCAGGGAAATAAAAACCAGATCGGCGCTCTTATCCTCGATCAGGAAATCCCGTTTCTCGCGGAAGTTTACAACATCGATGTCGAACGCGGGATCGATCAGAATTCCGCTTTGTAAAAGATAGGTGACAACCCCGGTCAGGCGTCGGCTGTCCACGCCCTTTCCGCCTATTGTTGCGTCATACGCACCCACCGCCGCAATCGTTTTCAGGCGCGGCTGCTCAGGCTGCGCCGTACATAATTCATCGCAGACCTTGCGAAAATCCGCATCGCCCGTAGCGCTTTGCTGAAACATATCCTGATGTATTGCCATGGGACGCAAAATACATACAGCCCATAACTATGTCAAATAAAATTCAATAAAAAAGGCGGAGAAAAATCCCCGCCTTTTTTAAAATTTAAATGCCTTAGGCGACAGCCGCTTTCGACCCGCGCGCCGCCAGATCGCGCAGCACGTAATGCATGATCCCGCCGTTTTCGTAGTACCCGATCTCGTCCTGCGTATCGATACGGCAGAGAACCTGAATGTCCTCTTTCGATCCATCCTTGCGCGTGATCGTGACGGTCACATCCATGCGCGGCTCAAGACCCTTTGCGATACCGGCGATATCGAACGTTTCCTCACCCGTCAGTTTCAGAGACTGGCGTGTCATGCCGTTCTTGAACATCAGCGGCAATACACCCATCCCGACGAGGTTGGATCGGTGAATACGCTCGAAGCTCTCGGCCAGGACAGCCTTGACGCCGAGGAGGTAAGTCCCCTTCGCCGCCCAGTCACGCGATGAACCCGTGCCATATTCTTTACCGGCAACAACGATCAATGGCGTTCCGTCGGCAATATATTTCATGCACGCATCATAGATGGGCATTTCCTCGCCCGTCGGCAGGTAGGCGGTCAGGCCGCCCTCTTTACCGCCCAGCATTTCGTTTTTAATACGGATGTTGGCAAACGTTCCGCGCATCATCACCTCATGGTGACCACGTCGTGCACCGTATGAATTGAAGTCGATCGGCTGAACGCCATGTTCCATCAGGTATTTACCCGCGGGTGAATCCTTCTTGATATTCCCGGCTGGTGAAATATGGTCCGTCGTGATCGAGTCACCGAATAACGCCATGCAACGCGCACCCCTGATATCATTGAGCGATTTTGGTGTCGCCGTCATGCCCGTGAAGTAAGGCGGGTTAGCGACATAGGTTGAGCTCTGATCCCAGCCATACGTCTCACCTTCACCACCCTTAACCTCCTGCCATTCTTTTGGCCCGAGGAAGACGTTGGAATAACGCGACTTGAACATCATCGGCGTCAGCGAAGACTCAACCGCCTGGCGGATCTCTTCATTAGTCGGCCAGATATCTTTCAGGTATACGTCCTGACCATCACTGCCCTTGCCCAGCGGTTCGGTAGTGATGTCGATATTCATGTTCCCGGCAATCGCATACGCGACGACCAGCGGCGGCGAGGCCAGATAGTTCGCCTTCACGTTCGGCGAAATACGCCCCTCGAAGTTCCGGTTCCCGGACAACACAGCCGCAACGGTCAGATCGCCTGCCTCCACCGCAACCCGGATCGGATCAGGCAGAGGACCGGAGTTACCAATGCATGTAGTGCAGCCATAACCAACAAGATTAAAGCCCATCGCATCGAGGTGCTTGGTCAGATCGGCCTTATCAAGATAATCCGTCACAACCTGTGAACCCGGCGCCAGTGAAGTCTTCACCCACGGCTTGATTTTCAGGCCTTTCTCATTCGCCTTCTTCGCCACCAGACCCGCGGCCAGCATGACGGAAGGGTTCGACGTATTGGTGCACGACGTAATCGCCGCGATCACCACATCGCCATGTGTCACATGGAAATCCGTGCCCTCAACCGCAATTTTCTTGGTCACGTTCTGCTTGTCAGCAGCATCGGCAGGCTGCGGCCCGCCTTCGGACAGGAAACGGCCATCGGCCTTGTCGGACTCAACGGCACCCAGTGACTCTTCCAGGTATTTTTTGAAAAACGGCGCGGCCTGCAACAACGGCACACGGTCCTGAGGACGCTTCGGTCCGGCGAGGGACGGCTCGACCTTCGACAAATCCAGCTCCAGCGTATCCGTAAACACCGGATCCGCTGACGACTCATCGCGCCACATCCCCTGCGCCTTCGCATATTCCTCAACCATCCGCACATGCGACGCATCGCGGCCAGTGAAGTTCAGGTAACGGATTGTCTCTTTATCAATCGGGAAGAACCCGCATGTCGCGCCGTATTCCGGTGCCATGTTCGCAATCGTCGCACGGTCTGCGAGGGAAAGACTATCAAGGCCCGGACCATAGAATTCCACGAACTTGTTAACCACGCCTTTTTTACGCAGCATCTCGGTCACCATCAGAACCAGATCGGTCGCCGTGGTGCCCTCTTTAGCCTTGCCTGTAATCTTGAATCCGATCACTTCGGGGATCAGCATCGACACCGGCTGACCCAGCATCGCGGCCTCCGCCTCAATCCCGCCAACACCCCAACCGAGTACGGCCAGACCATTGACCATCGTGGTGTGGGAATCCGTCCCCACCAGCGTGTCCGGATAGGCAACATTGCTGCCCTTATTCTCATCCTGCTCAACCCAAACGGTCTGCGCCAGATATTCAAGGTTAACCTGGTGACAGATGCCCGTGCCCGGCGGCACCACGCGGAAATTTTTAAACGCCTGCTGACCCCAGCGCAGGAACGCATAACGCTCGCCGTTGCGCTCGAACTCGCGATCGACGTTCGCCTGGAATGCCATCTTGTTGCCGAACGCGTCCACCATCACCGAGTGATCGATGACAAGGTCAACTGCCGTCAGCGGGTTGATCATCTGCGCCTTGCCGCCCAGCGCTTTCATCGCCTCACGCATCGCGGCGAGGTCGACCACGGCGGGAACGCCTGTAAAATCCTGCATCAGAACGCGGGCCGGGCGATACGCCACTTCGTGCTCGGTCTTACCTTTATTCTCCAGCCACGCAACGCACGCCTTCACATCGTCGACCGTGACCGAAACACCATCCTCAAACCGCAGCAGGTTCTCGAGAAGAACCTTCATCGAATACGGCAGGCGGTCGATATTCCCGATCGCTTTCGCCGCCGTAGGAAGGGAGAAATAATCATACGACTTCCCGTCAACAGTCAGTGATTTGCGGGCTTTAAGCGTGTCGTGTCCTGTACGGGTCATTTTCTGAACGGTCCTTATGAATGGAAAAAAACGGAAAAGCGTGCCAGAAGGAATCTAGCACGCTCTATTTAAAGTCAAAATAGTTAATGAGGCGTGAAGCCCGCCATATGCATGGCTTATGTTAAGACCAACCCCTAAGGCTTCGGTCCCTTGCCCAGATCCATTTTAGAGACTGGATTATATGTCGAAAACAGGCTGAACAGCTTCTTAATCTGGCCGGGTTTCATCTCCACCCCGGTAATCGCCCTGACCTGGCGCATGAAATCCTCACGCAGAGTCTTGGCGGTATCGCCGCTGACTGCCTGATAATGCTCTGCTGCGGTGATGGCAGTAAGAGGATCTGTCTGAAGAACGCCATCCTTGCTGTCCTTGCTCTCGGCCCGTTCCAGGTAAAGGAGAAAATCGTGAATCCCTTTCCATTCCTCATCGGTTGCCGTAGACACAGCTCCCTTGGCATCGCGGAGGCCGAGAAAGGCATCGCTGATATCGCAAAGCTTGTCACCCAGTGCAACCTGCGTTTTCGGAGTATTGAGAATTTCTAAAATCTGCTGGCGTTCGCTTGTCATTTTTTGCCTCGTGATGATCTGGAATTTACCGGTACTATAAAGTGCTTGTGGCATTAAACCAAACAAAACAAGCTTATCGAAAATCTTTATCTTTCCTTAACGAACAAGGCGAAAATGCCCTTTTCGCATGCCCATTCCCGACACATTTGACCTGCATAATTTAATAATAGAGCGAAGATATTTCCAGCCCCGCTTCTTTGTTCGCAGCGTTATATTTAAAGTTAAAAGCCACAGACTTCCCCGGTCTGTGGCTTTTTCTATGGCGCAGGTATGACAGGCATTTAGCCCAACGGAACCAGCGGGAGGGATAAAATTATGAAAATTAAACCCAACCCCCTCTTCATGTTTGAAAACACCCCCCAAAACAGGTACACCCTAGCCCATGATCCTGAGCGCCCACGCCATCACCTGCCAACGCGGCCAGACCATTGTTTTGCGTGACGTTTCGTTCACTTTGCAAAACGGTGAAGTGATGGCCGTGACCGGGTCGAACGGCTCGGGCAAAAGCACAATCCTGCGCGCCTGCGCCGGGCTGAACGATCCTGTGGCAGGCGCGATTGAAACCATCGCCGCCCGGCGCTGGATCGGAACGCACGCACCCCTGAAGCCAACCCTGACCGTTAGCCAAAACCTCGCCTTCTGGCTCGCGCTGCAGGGGGGGACGGAACAGGACACCATTACCCGCGCCCTTCACAAATTCGAAATCGCCCATCTCGCCGGCCGCCTTGTCTCCACGCTTTCCAGCGGCCAGAAACAACGCGTTTCCCTCGCGCGCCTCTTTCTCTCGGATGAAAAACTCTGGCTCCTCGACGAACCCGAAAGCGCCCTCGATACCGATGGCCGCGACCTGATGCGCCGCGCCTTAAGCGAACATTGCGGCGACGGTGGTGCAGCCCTCATCGCCACCCACAACGCCGACCTCTGGTCCCCGGCCACCACATTCCCTTTAAATCGTCATCCCGGCGAAAGCCGGGACCCCTCCAATGCAGAACGCATTACCAATCAAGCCGTCATTCAACATCCTATAGGTCCCGGCTTTCGCCGGGATGACGACAATATAATATCCACCTTCACCGCCACCCTCTCCCGCGATCTCAACCTTTTCCGCTCCAGCAAGGCCGACTGCCTGCAGCCGGTCACCCTCTTTGTCCTGATGATCGTCCTCTTTCCTTTAAGCCTCGGCCCCGACGCCACCACCCTTGCCCCCATTGCCGGGGGTCTGATCATGATGGCTGCGTTCTTTGCCTCGCTCCTCCCACTCGAAAACATTTTCACCGATGACGCTGGCGACGCGACCATCGAAACCATCATGACCACATCGGCTCCGCTGCCCGTCTACGCCGCCGCCCGCATGCTGGCGCACTGGCTTTCCAACGGCCTTTCCGTCACCATCCTGACCCCGCTGGGCCTCGTCATGCTCGGCGCGCCCGCACAGCATATGGCGCAATCAACCGCGACCACCCTCGCCGCCACACTTCTTTTCACCCTGATCGGCTCCAGCATCAGCGCCCTTGTCCTCAGCACCCGTAAAGGCGCGATCCTCCTGGCCCTTCTTGCTGTGCCGCTTTACATCCCCGTGCTGATCTTTGGCTCCGGCGCGCTCAGCCAGATCATCAACGACCACTCACCCCTGACACCTTTGCTCCTGCTCTGGGCCATGGTCGCGGCCTTCCTGCCGCTTGCACCACTCATGGCCTCCGGCTGCCTGCGTTTAATGAGGGATTGATCACATGCGCTTCGCCAACCCGACAAACTTCAAATCACTCAGCCGGAAACTCGTCCCGTTGTTCAGCGTGCTGGCCCTTGCCTGCCTGATCCCCGGCCTCTGGCTCGCGCTCGTTGCTTCCCCCGTCGACGCCACGCAACACGACTCCGTGCGCATCATGTACATCCACGTTCCCGCCGCCTGGGTCTCGATGATGGCCTATGCCTCGCTCGGTTCCGCAGGCATCGCTTTCCTCGTCTGGAAACACATCGTCGCCGGTCTCTATATGCGCGCCGTCGCCCCCGTCGGCGCAATCTTCACCGCCATCTGCCTCGTCTCCGGCTCCCTCTGGGGCATGCCGACCTGGGGCACATGGTGGGTCTGGGACGCGCGACTCACCTCCATGCTTATCCTCTTCTTCCTCTATATTGGCATCATCATCCTCGACCGTGCTTACGATCACCCGGATCGCGGCCTGATGGCCTCGTCCTGGCTCTCCATCATCGGCCTGATCAACCTGCCGATCATCAAATTCTCCGTCGACTGGTGGAACACCCTGCATCAACCCGCCAGCCTCACCAGCTTCAAACGCATGGGCAACCCCTCCATCGCCCCCGAAATGCTCACACCCCTGCTGATCATGGCCTGCGCCTTCACCTTCCTGTTCCTCGCCCTCGCCTTCGCAAGGACGCAACAGGCCATCGACGACAGAAAGGCCGCCACCAATGCATGATTTTCTTATGATGCACGGCTACGCCATCTATATCTGGCCCTCCTACTCCTTCGCCGCTCTCGCCCTCGGCGGCCTCGTCATTCAAACCATATTGAGGGGACGTAAATAAAATGACCCGCAAACAACAGCGCATCGCCACCATTGCCTTCATCGTCACCGGAATCGCCTTCGCCGTAGCGCTTTCTCTTTACGCTCTCCGCGACAACGTCACCTATTTCAAAACCCCGACCGACCTCATCACCATGTCGCGTAACCAGAACACCACCAAATTCATCCGCCTCGGCGGACAGGTTGAATTCGGCTCCATCGAGAAAACCGGCCTCGTCACCCGCTTCGTCGTCACCGACCTTGTTAACGATGTCCCCGTTGAATATTCCGGAATCGTCCCCGACCTTTTCAAGGAAGGCAAAGGCGTCGTCGCCATCGGCAACTATGACGGCACTTTCCACGCCTCACAAATCCTTGCCAAACACGACGAAAACTACACCCCGCCGGATGTCGCGAAGGTCCTGAAACAAAACGCCGCCAAAGCGAGCATCACCA
>JAQGJB010000036.1 GCA_028290825.1 Micavibrio sp. | reverse complement strand
TTCTGCGCGACTAGGAAAACTGATGTTATCCGCTTATGTCGCCAACAGATGGGCGGTCGAGTTCAATGACGCGAACTGGCATCTATCCGGCGATAGCGGCATGGGAATACCTTTTTTCCGCGCCCTGAATGCCGGTTTCTTTTCAGGGTCGCAGCTTGCGTATATCGTTACGCGTGAGTGGCTGAGCCAGAAAAACCAGCGCCGGGCGCATAACGCTGTACGTCCGGTTGACAAGCTTTGGGAATTCACCCTGGCCCATGGTAAAAATCAGGCTGTTCAGGCTTATGAAGCTTTCAAGAAAGCAAATGCCGTGTTGCCGATCGAATTTAATGCATGGGGACGCGAAGAAATTGAAGAGATTCAGACGGCTGCCCAAAGCCGGATTATTCTCCCTGGCAACCGTCAGCCCTGATTACCGACAAAATTGTCCTGCTCCGCCATTGCTGCCATAACAGGCGCAAAGCTGCGGCGATGATGGATGGTTACGCCATGGCTTTTTAAGCCGGCCAGATGTTCCGGCGTTCCATAGCCTGCATTATTGCTCCACCCATATCCCGGATGCTGGGCGCATAGATCTTTCATAAGGCAGTCACGCGTGACCTTGGCAAGGATGGACGCTGCCGCAATCGACAGGCTTGTTGCATCCCCCTGAATGACGGTCTGGACGGTGCAGGGCAGTTTCGGCGGGTAATTTCCATCGACCAGCGCCATGACCGGTGCAACCGAAAATTCGGCTATCATCCTGTCCATGGCGCGGCTCATCGCCAGCATACTGGCATGGAGGATATTGATCGTATCAATTTCTTCGACGCTGGCCTCGGCAATCCCGTAATAGCAATGCTCGGTAATAGAGGCGTAAAGATCCTCTCGCTGCTGCGCCTTCAGCTTCTTGCTGTCATCTACCTGCGACCAGAATCTCTTGCGGCGGTAATCCTCATGCACATAAACGCAGGCCGCCACAACCGGGCCGGCTAATGGCCCGCGACCAGCCTCATCCAGCCCACAGGTAATGCCGGACAGGCTCTTTTCGATGCGGAAACTGCAGGTTCGTTTTGTCATTTCAACGACTTCGTCACCACTTCAAACACATCCGGTGACAGGCTCGGCAGAGCCAGAATTTTCTCCAGCGCAGCCTTCATCTTAACCTGACGGTCCGGTGTATAGCGCCGCCATTCACGCAACGGTGTCAGCAACCGGCTGGCAATCTGCGGGTTCTTTTCGTTCAGTGTCGTAATTGCCTCAACCAGGAAATCATAACCGCTGCCGTCCTTGGTGTGGAACGCTACCGGATTGCTGATGGCAAACGCGGCATAAAGGGATCGAACACGGTTCGGGTTCAGGATATTGAACGCCGGGTGATCGCGAAGCGCCCTCACATCGGCAATCGTCGATGGACGGACAGCCATAGCCTGCATCGAAAACCATTTATCCACGACCAGCGGGAAATCTTTAAACCGGTCATAAAAATCGCTCAGGACGGCATCGCGCTCCGCCGAAACCGTATCAGTCAAAGCCAGCACCGCCGCCACGCGGTCGGTCATATTATTGGCGGCGTCGTACTGAATCCTGGCGAGGGCCAGCGCATGTTGACTGCGATCCGCCAGAAGGTAGCCCAGCACAACGTTCTTCAGCGATCGCTTGCCGACCGATTTCGGATCGTTGCTGTAATTCGTCGGGCTGGTATGGCGGTCATAAATTTTCTGCAACTTGTCACGGAAAGTCCCGGTAATCTCCAGAATAACCTTCTGCCGCGCCGCGTAGATGGCATCGGTATCCACCACCGCGCGCTGCTGCGCGATAATCGAAATATCCGGCAGACTTAGCGACCGTGCGAGGAGAGCGAGATCGGTGCTGTCATCCAGCCCCTGATCCACCAGGTCGCCAAAACTGGCAATAAACGCCGGGTCAACACCCGCACCGTTATCGATCATATTGCCAAGCATGCGTAGCGCCAGAATCTGACCCGATTCCCAGCGGTTAAACCCGTCACTGTCATGCACCATCAGGAAGCGGTAATCGCCATCCGAAAGATCGGTAGTCAGTTTCACCGGCGCGGAGAAATCGCGCAGGATCGACGGCACCGGACGTGACGGAATGTTTTCGAACACGAAACTCTGTTCACCTTCTTTAAGCTCCAGCAGCTTCGTCGCCATATCCGCGCCATTCGGCCCGACAAGGCCAACGCTGACCGGAATATGCATAGCCCGTTTGTCGGTCTGTCCCGGCGTCGAGGGAATGGATTGCTTGAGGGTCAACGTATAGCGCCGCGCTGCCTCATCATAATGCCCTTTGGCCTCGATCTCCGGTGTTCCGGCCTGGCTGTACCAGAGCTTGAATTGGCCGAGATCAAGACCCGACGCATCTTCCATGCATTTGAGAAAATCGTCGCAGGTGACAGCCATGCCGTCATAACGGTCGAAATACAGATCCGTCGCCTTGCGGTAATTATCGTTGCCCAGCAACGTATGTTGCATGCGAATGACTTCTGCGCCTTTTTCATACACTGTCATTGTGTAGAAATTGCTGATCTCAATATAATTATCCGGACGGATCGGGTGCGCCATCGGCCCCGCATCTTCCGGGAATTGCATCTTGCGCAGGCGTATCACATCATCAATGCGCTTCACACCGCGCGAATTCATATCCGCTGTAAATTCCTGATCCCTGAAAACCGTCAATCCTTCCTTCAGCGATAACTGGAACCAGTCGCGGCAGGTCACCCGGTTGCCCGTCCAGTTGTGGAAATATTCATGAGCGATCACGCCTTCGACGCGTTCAAAATCGCCGTCCGTGGCCGTTTCGGGTTTTGCCAGGACCAGCGCCGTATTGAAAATGTTCAGCGACGTATTCTCCATCGCCCCCATATTAAAATCGCTGACGGCAACGATGTTAAAACGATCCAGCTGGTATTCGCGCCCGTAGACTTCTTCATCCCACGCCATGGATTTCTTCAGCGATTCCATTGCCCAGTCGCATTGGCTCTCATCACCCGCGCGCACATAAATGCGCAAATCGACAACGCGTCCCGACATCGTCGTGAAACTGTCGCGTATATTCACCAGATCTCCGGCGACCAGCGCAAACAGGTAGCAGGGCTTGGCAAACGGATCATGCCATGTCGTAAAATGCCGCCCCCCATCCAGATCGCCTTCATCAACAAGGTTGCCGTTCGACAGCAATACCGGACAGGTTTTTTTGTCTGCTTCCACCCGCACCGTAAAGATCGTCATCTGGTCCGGGCGGTCGGGGAAGGGCGTGATCTTGCGGAAGCCTTCGGATTCGCATTGTGTGCAATAATTCCCGCCCGACATATAAAGCCCCTCAAGTGCCGTATTATTTTCGGGGCTGATGCTCACCTCAGTCTCCAGTGTGAAGGACTGGTCAGGTCCTGCAATAGTCAGGAATTTTTCGTCGCGCGTAAATTGCACGGGTGCGCCGCTGATTTTCACGGACAGGATATCCATGTTCTCGGCATTCAGAACCAGGTCCGGCGTGCCCGCCGCGATGCGCGTATATTTCGTAACTGCCACAACATTGGTCTTTCCCGGAAAAATCCGGAACGTCAGTTGCACATCCTCAACGCTGAACGGGAAGGGGGCATAATCTTTCAGGTAAATCGTTCGGGGGGTATCTGTACGCATGACTGAACCTTTGGGGGGAATTAACGCTGCTGGAAGATTATGAGCTTTCAATATACGGCGCAACCGGACAACACCAATATGAATTACCATAAGTGACTTTTAAATGCTGTTATGCTTAGTTAAAAGGATGGCGCAACTTTTAACCATGAATGGCATTCCACCCCAGCTTATCGGAGAATTCAGCGCCGCACAGCAACGAACAATGACGGAATACGGGCAGAAAACCTACGGTACCGTTCAGAGGCGGCCGCCGGAAAGATATGAACATCCTTCCTATCCAGACGCCCTGCAACCCTTCGGACAACGGACATCGGATATTGTGGAGTGTTTTAAAGCCTGGGGTGCCGTCGTGCAGATGCAGGTGATTTCCCTCTGGATTAATAATCTGTCCAAAGGCGAAGCGACATTTTCCGGGGATTTTAATCTGCATGCGGACTCTGCCGGGGCAACGGAGGAACTGCTTCGGGAAAATACCCTGTATCTCCGTACCCTGGGTGTTTCCACAGACCCGGCTGACTTTATCAGCCTGACCGACAGGCCTGATATGAGGAATATTTTCGGCCGTTATAAAAATCCTGATGGAAATCCCCGTATTTTTCATCCTGATTTGATGCAGGAGGCAAGAGACCTTGAAGCTGTGGTAACGCCGGAACGTTGGAGCATGATACTTTTCGACGGGGCAACGCCCCACCTCCCCAAAGGGGCAGCCCAAGCCAATCAGCGTATTTTAATGAGCGGCTGGATAGAGATCGGGTTACCGCCGGACTGGAAAGCGCGCATAAAAAACAATGATTCCCCGCAATGGAATCCTTAAATTATAGACTTAAACCAGGAACCATAAAGAACAGCACCAAAATCATCCCAAGGCCGATCATTACCAGCAAGCCGTCACGCGACAGCAGCCCCAGTGACATAAGCACAATCGCTGCTGCAGAGGGCAGAACGGCAAACGGGATAAACGCCAGCGGGAAAAAAGTGATCGCCAGCAGGATACTGACCCCGGCAATAATCCGCTCGGTCAAAGGCTGGAACATGAAGCTGAATCGTTGCGTCACGAAATGGTCCAGGAATTTCAGCGTCGGGCGAGATTTCTCCAACAGGGTTTCAAGCTTTTTACGGCGGATCGAAAGGTCTTTGATTTTTTTCGGAATATAAGCATGACGCTGCCCCATAAGCATTTGTCCGCTGATCAGGATGATCATGATGGCGCAGATTCCCGGAACGCCGGGAATGCCCCCGGTCGGCAGGAAAGTCAGCAAAGCAGGGAGGAGAAGCAGGGCGCCGAAGCCCCGGCTTTCAATCGCTTCCATTAATTGCCCGACACTGATTTTAGTCGATCCGTGGGCACCATGTTCTACGGCATCTACAATGGCTGTCAGTTTTGCGCTTTGCTGCTGTTGCTTTTTATTCATGACCGTTAATTTAACCCAATTATACGCGAAGGCGAGGCTTAACTGTTGCCATGCCCGCTTTGCCTCCGTAAGTTTTTCTTATGACCATACGAAACGCCATCATAGCCTCGGTCTCGCCGGTCGCCTTGGCATGAAACCGGGCGAATGCGGCACAGTACTTGTGATGACTGGTCAGTTTTCCGACAGTAAGCCCGCGTTATAGCCCAGACCTTTACCGTCACCGCTAGCCGCATCAATGCGTCCTTCAGCGTGATTTCCAAAAGTGAGTTCAGGGCAGGGTTCCCGCCGGGGTCAAACTTGGCAAATGGCTGAACCCCAATGACTATGCCTATCGTTTGCCGACGCAGATATTGCACACATTTCATGGTGTGGAGCTGCAGGTTGCTCTTGGCAAACTTAAAACATGCCCGAAATAAATTTATAGTTTATTTTCGCGCGTCAGGCGGTGAAACCATTTCGGAATCTTGCCGGATTCAATCGCCGCCAGGACTTCCTTTTTCCGGTTATTACGGATCGAGCCTGACATTGCTCTACCCGCAATGCAGAAGAACGCCGATGCGCCCATAAGGGTAACAGCTGAAATAAGGACCGGTGCCGATGCATTCTTGGGGGGCCTTAGGTATGGCTACCCTTCGATCTCATCATAGAATTCTTCGCCGGAATCAGGTGTGTCTTCATGTTCTTCCGGCGGAATAACGTATTGCGGGTTAAGGTCCGGGCCGCCTTGTGTGGCCAGGCGTTCCTGCTCGCGGGCTTCCTTGATCACGCCTTTAAGGTCGAACAGTACCCCGCGCACGTTCTCGCCTGATACACCGGAGATCAGATGAATTTTGACATCCTTACCGACATATTTCTGCAGGGCAATCGCCTGATCTTCCGCCAGCTCCAGGCCGATCGAATCCACTTTGTTCAGCGCGATAATTTCGGGCTTTTCAGACAGTCCGCCGCCATAAGCTTCAAGCTCGGTGCGGATGGTCTTATAGGCACCGAGAATATCATCCTGTGTTGAATCGATGATGTGCAGCAAAACAGCCGTGCGTTCAACGTGACCGAGGAAACGTGTCCCCAGACCGTGGCCTTCACTCGCGCCCTCGATCAGTCCCGGGATATCCGCCAGAACGAATTCAGTGTCATCCGCGCGCACAACGCCAAGGTTGGGGTGCAGCGTGGTAAAGGGGTAATCCGCAATCTTCGGCTTCGCCGCCGAGGTCGCTGCCAGGAACGTCGATTTCCCCGCATTGGGAAGGCCGATAATGCCCGCATCCGCAATCAGTTTAAGGCGCAGCCAGACGGCCAGTTCCTGACCCGGCCAGCCGGGCGTGTGTTTCCGCGGGGCCTGGTTGGTCGAGGTCTTGTAATGCGCATTGCCAAACCCGCCATCGCCACCGCGCAGCATGTAAATCTTCAGGCCGACAGACGTCATATCCGCAAGGACGGTTTCCTTGCTCTCATCCAGAATCTGCGTTCCCACCGGAACCTTGATGATGATGTCCTTGCCGCTCGCGCCATGGCGGTCTTTCCCCATGCCGTGATGGCCTTTTTCGGCACGAAAATGCTGGGTGTAACGGAAATCGATCAGCGTGTTGAGGCCGTCGACGCATTCAAAAATAATATCGCCGCCCTTGCCACCATTGCCGCCGTTCGGGCCGCCGAATTCGATATATTTCTCACGACGGAATGCCGTGGCACCGGCACCGCCGTCACCGCTCTCAAGATAGATTTTTGCTTCGTCGAGGAATTTCATTTTTAAATACTCAAAATAAAGACAGCCCGCGTGGCGGGCTGGCTTCGGAATTCATACAAAAGGAAGAAGCTTATTCAGCCGCTTTCTTATTCGCGCCGTCATTGACAGGAACGATGTTCACAATGTTACGGCCGCCACGACCGTTGGTGAACAGAACCGTACCGTCGATCAGGGCGAACACAGTGTGATCCTTGCCGAGGCCGGTATTGTTGCCTGGGTAATATTTCGTGCCGCGCTGACGGATGATGATGTTACCGGCCAGAACTGCTTCCCCGCCGTAGCGTTTAACGCCAAGACGACGACCTGCTGTATCGCGACCGTTGCGGGATGAACCGCCTGCTTTTTTATGTGCCATAGTTCAGATGCTCCTTAAGCGACGTTCGTGATCTGCAGAACCGTGTGGTGCTGCTGGTGGCCACGGGTCCGGCGGTAACCGGTGCGGCGTTTTTTCTTGAAAACATAGATTTTGTCGGCGCGTTCGTGACGCACGACAGTTGCGCTGACCTTGGCATCTTTGCCGCCGGCAGCGAAGAGGACGTTTTCGCCCTCGAATGTCAGGGTGTCGCCCTCTTTGACGTCCAGCTTCTCAACGCGGAGAAGGCCGTCTTTGGCAACTTTGTACTGTTTTCCGCCTGTGCGAATGATAGCAAACATAATGGTATTCCTGAGTTTCCGGATTTATGGACAGGGCGCACTATACACATGGATTCGGGGGTGTCAAGAAAATCAGACCCGGTATTTGCCGGATTATTTACTGGCGGGGCGCAATTTTTCAAGTAATCTCAACGCCGTGAATAATGATTCCATGCAATATACGCCGTTCATTCTAAACCGCAAACCTGTGCGGTATGTCCTTATATATGGGGACGACCCGGAACGCTCGGTTGGAAAACTGATCTGGTCCATCCTGGCATCGCCAGATCATGAACTTAAAAATATTGATAATATTCAAGATCTTATTGATTATTCTTCAAGTTCTATATTAACGATAATTGTCATGGATCAGGCCCGTAAAAATATCGAGCTTGGCCAGAAAATTTCCTCTAACCCTGGCTTTGTCGGGGAAGTGATCGCCTTTGATGACGTCGCTGATCTGGGAGGACGGATGGATTTGATGGCCAAAGGTTTCGATCAGGCTTTTAGCCGGGAATCGCTCGAGCAGCAAAGTTTCAATACTATTCTTCTGAAAAAGGTCGAAAAGGCCAAGAATCGCCAGGTCAACCTGATCATGCAGGAAGAATACCGCCGCTTCCGTGCGGCCCTGACCGCCAGCCCTGACGCTTTTATCGTCCTCGATTCCGACAGGCGTATCTTCTTTGTCAGTGAACATTATAAAAGGGCCTACCCCAATGTCGGCAAACATCTTGTTCGCGGGCTACCTATTATCGAGGCCTTCGAACTTGGCCGGGTGGAGCAGGGCATTGTCGAGGGGTCCGAAAACTACGAAAAGCTCAGCCAGTTCTGGAGACAGCTGAACGGCTACGTCGAATTCACCATGCCTGATGAGCGCACCTGGCGTATTAAGGCCGCGCCGTTGGCCGACGGGCAGGGCACGATCATCACCACCGTCGATGTCACCGATGTTCTGGCGAACAAAAAAGAGCTGGAAATTAAATCAGCCCAGCTGGCCGAAGCCCTCCATAAGGAGCAGGAATCCAGCGCCCTGCAAAAACAGTTCATCGGCATGGTCAGCCACGAGTTCCGTACGCCTCTCGCCATCATCGACGGCCACGCGCAGATGCTCGAACGGCAGGAAAAGCTGGACCCCGTAAATGTCAAAGCCCGCTGCAAAACCATCCGCAGCGCGGTGTCGCGCCTTGTCCATATGATGGAAAGCGTCCTGTCCTCCAACATGCTGAAAACGGGTCATATGGACCCCGATCCGGCACCGTTCAACTTGGGGCAGCTCATTACCGAACTCTGCACTGAACAGGCGGATTTGTTTCGGCAGGATGCGATATTCTGGGATGTCTCGGGGCTCAAAAATCCGGTTGTTCTCGATTCAAAAATGATGACCCTGATCATCAGCAATCTGCTGTCCAATGCGGTAAAATTTTCCAGCGACAATCCGCGTATTGATGTCACCGCCAGAAGCGAGGGCGATGCCATTACCATCTCCGTTGCGGATAACGGCATCGGCATCCCGGACAACGAAATCCCGCAGATTTTTGACCGCTATTTCCGCGCCACAACCTCGACTGGAATCCCCGGTTCGGGAATTGGTCTGAACCTTGTGAAATCGCTGGTTTCTTTGCAAAAGGGCTCTATTCGTGTGGAAAGCCGTGTGGGCCAGGGTACAACCATGACACTTCATTTACGGAATCTTAATTCGTAGCCTCTAATATAAGTATATAAGCTGAGACTATCAGCAGAGCGTAGAGTAAGGGGCACTTCCATATGGCACTAGGAACCGGGACACACACGTTCCAGGCGCGGCAACGGTATAAAGCCACCGTCCTTGTGATCGAGGATGAAGGTGCAATCGCCGAGCTGATAGAGGAAGGCCTGACTCATGCGGGCTATAAAATCGTGCTTGCCGGTTCCGGTCTCGAAGGTCTTGCCCGTATCCAGGATGTCGAACCCGAAGTGATCATTTGCGACCGCGTTATGCCGTCGATGAGCGGCTCTGAATTGCTGGAGCGTCTTCGTAATCTTTATCCGCAGTACCGTGATGTGCCGTTTATTTTCCTGACCGCACTGACCGATGTCCGCGATAAACTGGCCGTCGAACATTTAAAGCCTTTTGCCTACATGGAAAAACCGCTGAACTTCGACCTGCTGGAGCGTACGATCGCCCGGGCCCTGAAGCCTTCGGAATCCAGACAGTAATATTCACCGCGCGAGTGTGGAAAAAGAATGCCTGAAACTGGCCATCAGTTTCGCAATCTTTCCGGCGATGCCGCCTAGTGCTGTTCACCCAGTCCGGTTTCTTCCGGGTCTGTTAGCGGTAGGGTCTGTTAGAGCTTGGCACAGTGCAAACCGCCTGCCGTCAGGCATTGAAGATGGAACGCTTTCGGGCCATAATCCATTCATGGTCAAGCGCAGCAAACATTACCGCAGGAAATTCGTCCCCGGCACCCCGCCCGGCACCCTCACGGCCGACCATGACGCCAGCCCGACCAATATTCAGATCATGGCCTATGGTCCTGACAGTTTTACCGAAGCCGTTCTGACCTCCGTGGATGAGATCCGGGATTATCTGGGCAAATGGCCCAACCTCTGGATTAACGTCGATGGCCTCAGCAACGTCCCGGCCATAAGCGCCATCGGCCAGATGTTCAATCTTCACCCTTTGGCCCTTGAAGACACGTTGAACCTGCACCAGCGCCCGAAGATGGAAGATTATGGCGATCATCTTTTCGCTGTCTGCCAGATGGTGAACAATTCAGATTGCAGCGAACTCGACTTCGAACAGGTTTCAATATTTATGGGGAAGGGATTTGTAATCTCGTTTCAGGAGCGCGCCGGGGATTGCTGGAACCCGATCCGTGAACGCATTCGCCGTGGGGCGGGCAAGCGCCTGCGCCTCACCGGGTCGGATTACCTCCTTTATGCCTTGCTGGATTCCACCATCGATAATTTTTTCCCCGCCATGGAAAATTTTGGCGACCATCTCGACAGCCTGGAAGACATGGCGCTTGGCAAACCCGGAAAAGAAGTGATGGCGCAGATCCAGAATACCAAGCGCACGCTTTACGGCATCCGCCGTGCCGTCTGGCCTCTGCGTGAGGCCTTAACCCAGATCGCAGCGCACGAAGATCTTATGACTGCGGAAACGCGTGTTTTCATGCGGGACTGCCAGGATCATATCATCCAGCTTCTTGATATCATCGAAAGCTATCGCGAACGGTCTTCCGGCCTCGTCGATATTTACCTCTCTTCGCTCAGCAACCGCATGAACGAAGTCATGAAAGTTCTGGCCATCATCACCACAATCTTCATGCCGCTGACTTTCATTGCCGGGATTTACGGAATGAACTTTGAAAACATGCCGGAACTGCATGCCAAAAATGGCTATTACATCATAATGTCTGCCATGGGTGTGATTGCCGTGCTGATGATTATTGCCTTCCGCCGCATCGGCTGGCTTGGCTCCATCGAAAAAAGCTAAACTTTTATCAAACATAAATCCTTGTTTAATGTTTACCGTCATTCCGGCGGTGAAATCTTTTTATTCGCATCCTGCATAACCTTCTGCATACAACCGCTTGCTTATATACCTTGATTTCATTGCCTTCCTGTTATGTGGCACACGCCTTGCTCCTCACCTGTAATCGCGTTTTCTTACTCAGGGGATAGCAAAATGGCAGACGACGTTACGATTGATCCTTCCTCCGTCCACGATGTGCAGGTGGCGCGACTTGACGCCGATATGTTCAATGCCGATGATATTGACGGCGCAACCGAAGGACTGGTCGGCTCCGGCAACCTCAACTATCTTGTCCTGCAATCCAGCCAGACCAACGAAGCCTCGCAAAACGCCAACCCTTTTGAAGTCAGTTCCAACGGCGATGGACAGAACGGCCTCATCCCGGATCTGTTAAAAAGCGATCTATCCCCCATCAGCGACAGCCGCGCCATCAACCCTTCCGATTTTTCGCATAACGGCGATTCTTCCGCCGGTTTCCTAAGCACCGCAACCAATAATTCTAATAGCCAGTTCTCTGAATCAAGTGACACTAATAATAACAATTCAAATTCTGCCCTGAATACCATCTCCGCCACACATTCCTCCATCTCCTCCAGTTCCAGCGCCAGTGAAACCAGCAATAATTTTTTCCCCGGTGATGACGGCACCAATGGCAATGACGGCAATAATGGGAATAATGGAAATGGTAATAATGGTGCAAACGGAAATAACGGCACGGGCCTCAACGGCACAAACGGGAATAATGGTACGGGCCTCAACGGCACAAACGGGAATAATGGTACGGGCACGAATGGGACCAACGGTATCGACGGGCATAGCCCGGAAATTCCACCCGTCACGCCGATCGACAGCCATATCGGCGTCCATGTTATCTCCGACATTCTGAATGCCAATCTTGATCTGCTGGTCAATCCGGTCGGCAATCTGGTTGGTGGGATCAATGTCGATGTTGCGGCGATCCTGGGTGACATATTATAACCGGATGATGGCCTGCTGCCCCATCCGGGCCTGATCATCGACTGGATTATCGGCGATAACACGATCCTGAATAATACCCCCGTCGGACCTTTGCTGGTGCAG
>JAQGJB010000103.1 GCA_028290825.1 Micavibrio sp. | reverse complement strand
CTGAAGCAAACGCTCGCCGTCCTTCCGTTCCAGCTTGGCTTCCGGATGCTCAACCGAAATGCCGCGCGTGCGGCCTTTTATAACCGTCTGGCGCAACACCGTGTCACGCGTGGCCTGCGCCAGCTTTCCCTCGCCAATTTTGTCGTGACCGACCGGCTGCACAGCCATATCCTGTCGCTGCTTCTCGACAAACCGCATATTGCGCTGGACAACAGCTACGGCAAGCTCAGCAATTTTATCGCGGCCTGGACTTCCGGGGCTTCAAACGCGCATTCCCTTGGCAAACTGACCGATGCGGTTGCTTTTTATAATGAAAATATTTACCGGCAAGGGGCAAATGCCCCGGCCTTAAAAAAGGCTGCCTGACAGGACCCGTCCATGAATATACTTTTTGCCACGGCCCAGCCCTTTCCGCCGCAAATTGCAGGCGGCATGCAGATTTGTGTCGACGGGCTGATCAAGGATCTGGGACGGCGCGGCCATCATGCCTCCTTGCTGTGCGGCCTTTCGGGCAAAGGTTATCTGGCATTCCGCGACCGCATTCTCCTTAAAGTGACCGGGCGTAAAAATGTCCGCGATTCCTTTCTCGGCTATCCCGTCTGGCGCGGCTGGTTCCCGTGGGAAAGCGTTGCCGAGATCACCGCCCGAACCAGACCTGACGTCATCGTCGTCCCCTGCGGCCAGCCCGCGCGCGTGGCGATTGCGGCTAAGGCCACCGGCATTCCCGTCGTCATGTGGCTGCAGGATGTTGAATTCGGCAATCATGGCGGTGATTTCAATATTCTTGGCAATATTCCCTGTATCGCGAACTCCAACTTCACCGCTGAACGCTATCGCAACAATTACAATGTCGATCCCCAGGTTATCCATCCGGTGATCGATGCCGGGAAATATAAGACCGAAACAAACAAAAAATACGTCACCTTCATTAACCCGCATCCGTATAAGGGCGTCAGGCTGGCGCTTGATATTGCGGAAAAATGCCCCGACATTCCTTTTGCCTTTGTGGAATCGTGGACCCTGGAACCGGCGGACAGGGTTTATCTTGAAGAACGTCTGGCAACCCTGCCTAACGTCACGCTGCACCCGCCGGTCCGCGACATGAAAAAGATTTACAGCCAGACCAGAATTCTGCTGGCCCCCAGTCAGTGGGAAGAAGCCTATGGGCGTATCGCCAGCGAAGCGCAGTTCAGCGGTATTCCAGTGATTGCATCGAAACGCGGAGGGTTGCCTGAGGCGGTCGGTCCCGGCGGCATTTTGCTGAATGCCGACGACCCGGCAGAGATCTGGGCCCTGGCCCTGCAAAAACTCTGGCATGATGAGGCCAGCTACGCCGCCCTTTCCGAAAAGGCGCTCGAGCATTCAAAACGGGCTGCCCTCAATACCGAAACACAATACCAGTCCTGGGAAAAAACGCTGCTGCAAGCAGCCGGTCACACATCATAGCAGGGAAAGACATGAAAGCCTCCATCATCGTATGCACCCGCAATCGCGCCAGTGCCCTTCTTCATTCACTTCATTCAATCGTCCGTGCGATGCAGTCCGCCGCACCTGCGGAGACCGAGCTTGTCCTCGTCAATAATGGATCGACCGATAATACAGCCGATATTGTGGGGACATGGGCGAAGGGCTGCGGCGTTCCGGTCAGGATCATCAACGAGCCCCGCAAGGGCCTCTCCGTCGCCCGGAATGCCGGGCTTGCGGTGGCGCGGGGCGAATCCCTTATCTTTACCGACGACGATTGCACGATGGACCCCGACTACATCATGCTCGCCCTGAAATATGCCGGCAACGACAGGGTGCCGACGATACGCGGCGGCAGGACCGAACTTGGCGATGCGACCGATCTTCCGCTTACCATCAAAACGGACCTCCTGCCACGCCGGATGCAGCTGAGCACCGATTCCCCGCAATCCCGTTATATCGGGATCGGCAATATGGTTTTCGGCTGCAACATGATTTTCCACCGCAGCCTGTTGCAGACTGTCGGGAAATTTGATGAACGTCTTGGCGCAGGCACCCATATTCCCGGCGGCGAGGAAACGGATTATTTATACAGGGCCTATCTTAAGGATATTCCGATCGAATACGCGCCTGATCTGGTGATCCATCATTTTCACGGCAGAAAATCCCTGGCCGACGGATATAAACTCTTTAACGGCTATTCGCTCGGCGGCGGGGCGCTGTACCTCAAATACCTCTTTATAAACGCCAAGTTCTGCCGCCCTTTTTACTGGGACCTTAAGAAGGCTGCAAAAGAGCTTTTTCTAAACAAAAACACATTTATGCCGTTCATCGATTTTTCCTACCGGGATATGATTTTATGCAACGTAAAGGGCATATTTCTCTTTGCGTCCGCGCTATTGCAGGGTAAGAGAGCCTATCGGAATTAAAGCGCTTTACCCGGAGTTGTTATAAATAAATGTCCTTGCGACAATTCACGATCGGCTCGGCTTCGATGGCGTCGGTCAGCATTCTCAGAATGCTGACGCAGCTTTTTATCATTCCGGCGCTGGCGCGGTTCCTGACCGCGACCGATTACGGGATTGTCGCGATTGCCATGCCGTTTGTCCTGTTCGGAATGATGTTCGCCGATGCCGGTATAAGCGGTTCCCTGATCCGGACCAGCAGCCGGAACGTTGCGGAATGGTCGACGAGTTTCTGGCTTACGATCATGCTGGGTTCGGGGCTGTCGCTTGCCCTCGTCGGGGTCGGCTATCTGATTTCCCTGTTCCTCAACGAACCGCCGCTTTTTCCGATCATCGCCGCGCTTTCCAGCATCGTGTTCTTTCAGGCCATCGCCACGGTTCCCGGTGCCTCGCTGCAGCAACATAATAAGTTCACGATCATTGCCGGGGTTGAAATCACCTCCATGTTCCTGAGCCTGGCGGGAACTTATGTGGCCGCGACCCATGGCTGGGGTGCCTGGTCCCTGGTGGTGCAGCAGATTATCCAGTTCGCCACACGCTTTATCCTGACGCTCATTTTCTCGCCGTTCCGTCCGCACGCGGTTTTTCAGATTTCCGCGATCCGGGATCACCTGCTTTTCGGGCGCAATATGCTGGGTAACAGTTTCGTCACTTTTATGCGGCAATCATTGACGAATACCATCATCGGCAAACAGCTCGGCACCGCCCCGGTCGGGATATTCACCATGGGCGCGTTATTTTCCGATCTTCCCAACCGCGTCGTTTCCGGCCCGATACAGCAGGTGATCTACCCACGTATGGCGCAGATGCGTGACGATCCTGCGGCTATCCGCCTGCTCTTCCTGTTCCTCACACGGCTGATCGCCATCCTGATTTTCCCTGCGGTCGGTATGCTGGCCGTTGCGCATAAACCTGTTTTCACACTCCTCCTTTCCGAGAAATGGCAGCAATCGGGTTTGATCTTCATGATTCTGGCGCCCGCCGCCGCGGTTCAGACGGTCATCGCCATGAAGGGGACGATTGCCATGGCCCTCGGCCGCACCGACATCATGATGCGCCAGTCGTGGGAGCTTTCGATCCTGGCGCTTGTGCTGTTGTTCTGTGCGGTCAGTTTCGGCATTGAGGCCGTGGCCGTGGCCGCCACACTTGCTGCCGTATTATATGCGCCCCGTGCCTTGCTCCAGATCACGCGGCTGATTAACTTGCCGGTCAGGGATTTTATCGGGGTCATTACCGTTCCCGCAATCACAACAATTGCCGGTATCACGCTTTACGCCATTATCACCGCAATCCTTCCCCTCACCAACTGGGAGGCATTCGCCGTGGCTTTCTTCATCGGCTTAACCGCCCTGATGGCCGCTTTTTTTGTGCAGTTCTGGTCTATCCGCCAGGAAATGGAGATTGTGAAATACAGCCTCGAGCACGGCACCCCTCCGCCAGCCCCCTCCCCTGCCCAGATGGCGGAGGCCTGAATGGGGCAGAATGTCACTGTTATCATTGCGGCCTATAACGCCTCCGCTACGATCGCCCGCGCCCTTCGCTCCGCGTTCGAACAGCCGGATGTCGCGGAGATCATGGTCATCGACGATGCTTCCACGGATAACACCGCTGCGCTGGCGCGGGCCGCGGATGACGGGACGGGCAGGCTCAGGGTTCTGGTTCAGGCTAAAAATTCCGGCCCCTCGGCGGCACGCAACCGTGCAATCGCCGAAAGCGTTTCACCGTGGATCGCCATTCTCGATGCCGATGATTTTTTTCTGCCGGGGCGGATTGCGGGATTGCTTGGCTATGCGCAGGATGCCGATATGGTGGCCGACGATATGTGGCAGGTGACGGAAGGCCGGGAAGACGGGCCGCGCCGCAATCTGCTGGATAATGCGCTTACTCTCCCCTGCATGGTCAGCCTTCGGCAGTTTGTACTGTCAAATATTACCCTTCGCGGCCGTTCGCGCGGCGAACTTGGCTTTATTAAACCAATCATGCGCCGGTCCTTTCTGGAGGCCCATCACCTGCACTACCGCGAAGAGATGCGGCTTGGTGAGGATTATGAACTCTATGCACGCGCCCTAGCCCACGGCGCACGGCTCAAACTGGTTCCGGCGCAGGGTTATGTTTCGGTCGTTCGTGAAAATTCGCTCAGCGGCCTGCATTCCGAACAGGATCTGCAGAATTTGCGCGACTGCAATTTATCGCTGATGAAACTGCCGCTCGGCAAAGAAGACCGGGCGGCGCTGAACGGGCATTACAAAAGCGTCGATTGCCGCCTGCAATGGCGCAACCTGATCCTGGCCGTCAAGGCGAAGGATCTGGTGGCCGCCCTGGGTTGCTTTGCCCATCCTTGGCCCGTTCCGCTTTATCTGGCGGAACAACTGGGGGGGCAGCTTTATCTGCGCACCATCGGGCGCGTGTTTAGCGGCGAAAGAAAATAGGGTAGAGGAAACGCGGAATATAAAAGCGGCGTTTGTTCAGCACTGTGCCGACGATTTTCCCGCCATGGCTTTCCAGCATACGCTGTAGCTCGCGCAGGACAGGCATCCGTGTGCGTTCCGCCTGCACCACCAGGACCGTGGCATCGGCAGCGCCGGACAAAGCCGCAGCGCCCGGCTGCTTCAGGGCCCCTTCGGATTCAATCACTATCAGGTCGAAATTCATCCGCAACTGGTCCATTAGGGAGCGGATGGCGATTTCATCGGGCAAAAGGAGATCATCGCCACTGGCTTCGCCAAGGCCGGAGAAGTAGAGCGAGGTTCCCTGCGCCATCAGGAACGGCGATTCAACCTCGCTATGGCTGATAAACCGGGTCAGCGAGGGAACGGGCTTGCCTGGAATTTGTTCGCGCAGGCTTCTCTGCCCGGCGCTGGCGTCGATCAGAAGAACGCGCTTGCCGGAAAAGGCGCTGGCCGCCGCAACCTGGAAGGCGATAGTTTCGGCACCCTCGTCTTCATAGGCGCAGGCGAAATGAACGACCGGAACGGCAACGCCGGAAATCGTATGGCGGATCGAATTGATCAGGCCGGAAATCTGCTGCATCGCCAGTTGCAGATCGATATTCACATTCACGATTTCGGCGTGTAAAAGCGCCGAAGCCGGAGATATGCGGGGGAGAGCCGGAATATTTTTTACATCGACCTGCATGTTACGCCGCCTTTTTCATTTTGCTGAAGCTGGCCAGAACGGGAAGTCCCGTCGCCGCCGTGATCTGTTCGGGATAGGCAATGGTGTCGTCCAGCATCTCGAAAGCGAGCGCGGTGCACAGCCCCAGTAAAAACGCCGTCATCAGAAAAGCCAGCGCAAGAATCTTGCGGCGGCCCGGTGCGGGTTTGGCGGGGACGACAGGCTGATCGACGACAGAAATGCGGGTGATGTTTTCCAGGTTCAGCATATCGCTGACGCGGGCGTCTTCGCCGCGCTGAACATAGTATTTATACTTGTCTTCATCCAGCGTCACACGTTGTTTCAGGTCATTGTATTTGCTGCGGTTAAGCTCAAGATAAGCAATGCGCGTATCGATTTTTTTCAGCTGTTGCGGCAACCCGCTTGCTGTGCCGCTACCGCGGTTCAGATCGCCCTGGCGTGCCTTCACTTCGGCACGGGCGACACTGATATTCTGGTCCAGACGCTGCATTACCGGGCTGTCTGGCTTATAGGTCGCGGCGGCCAGTGAACGGTCGCTCTCCAGTTTGGCGAGGTTTTTTTGCGCTTCGCTCACAGATTGAAAGGCGAGGCCCGAGAGTTCGCGCTTTTCCTGCAGCAACTGGGACATTTCCTCATCAAGATCGGAAATCTCCAGCTCCTGCTTGTACCCCTTGAATTCTTCCTGGGATTTGTCCAGCTGCGCCTTGGCATCGTCAATCTGCTGTTTGAGGAAATTGGTGTGGGGCGAACTGTACACTTCCGCCTGGCGGATGCTGAACATATCCATCAGGGTCGTGGCGAATTCAGTGGCAACGACGGGATCTTTATTGCGGACACTCAGCTCGATCACGTTGCTTTTGGAATCGGTCCAGACTTTCAGGTCGCGCGCCGCGCGTTCCTGTGCATTCTGCGTGAGCACTTCAGGGGAGGATGCCGAAGCCGCGAGTTCGGGATAAAGCTTGGTGACGCCGATTTTTTTAACGACTTCGCTGAGCAGCCCCTCGCTTTGCAAAATCTTGACGTTCGACTGGATGATCTCATCGTGCTGCTGGGAATAGTCGTTCGACGCGTTCGTATTGCGGTCCAGATCGGGGACTGCATTCTGGCCGAATTTTACCAAGAGGCTGCCGTGAGATTCATATATTTTCTGAATCTGGCTGATGTAGAGTGCGCCGCACAAACAGACCAGGAAAAACACCGTCAGAAAGCGAAACTGCTGACGGAACAGGACCGTCATAATGCCGCGCAGATTATATTCATAAAGCATCTCAATAGCTTTCTTTTGGAAAATGGGAACGGGACTTTTTAACCCAGCTAAGCTTTTATTGCAACAAACAAAAACCATAAAATTGCGTGTTCTATGTAGTTCTGAATAGTGTATCGTCGAGTCCATCTTTCGAACTTTAAAACGTGGCGCCCCATGAAAAAAATACGGCTGGTATTCTTCATCTTTATGTTTGTTATGTCAATTAACGGACTGGCCCGTGCTGCGGAAATTCCGTTTTTTTCGGCCTATCCGCAGATTGACCTGAAACGCTGGTTTATCTCCAGCGGCTGGAGCAACGGCGATCACCAATCCTGCGAATGGCGCGATAGCGCCGTTTCAGTTGCGGACAGGCGGATCGTCCTGACCCTGTCCAGCAAAGGCGGCAAAATCCGCAAGATCGGCTGCGGCGAAATCCATACGCAGACGCCCAAAGGTTATGGCCGGTATGAGGTACGCATGCGTTCCGCCGCCGGGCCGGGTTTGAACAGCAATTTCTTCACCTATGTCGGCCCGCCTACCGGCAACCCGGCACATGATGAGATCGACTTTGAATTTCTCGGTAAAAACCCGCGTCAGGTACAGGTTGCGTACTGGACCAACGGCCAGCGTCATGAACCTTTTGATGTCGATCTCGGCTTTGACGCATCACGGGAATTTCACAACTATGCTTTTGAATGGCGCAAGGATTCCATCCGCTGGTTCGTTGATGACAAGCTGGTTCATGAAACGCCAAAGGGTGCCGATATCCCCAGCAATCCCGGGCTGCTTTATATGAGCCTGTGGTCGGGGTCTAAGACGAACGAAGACTGGCTTGGCCCGTTCACTTACAAGGGGCCGGTCACCGCGGAAGTCGTGTCGGTCAGATACACGCCCTTCCCATGATGCAGAATCCCCCGCACATTTTTTATCTCGTCCATGACCTGTCGGATACGGCGGTTGCCCGGCGCATCCGTATTCTGCTGGCGGGCGGTGCAGCGGTGACGGTGGCGGTGGCGGGGTTTCGCAGGACGGAAGCGCCTGTAGCGGACGTTGAAGGTTGCCCGGCAATTGATCTGGGGCGCACCTATAATGGCGGTTTTATTCAGCGCATTGCGTCGGTTCTGCGCGAAACCGCCCTGATACAGCGTCATAAGAAGAATTTTGAAAAGGCCGACATCATCATCGCCCGCAATCTTGAAATGCTGGCCGTCGCGGTGCGGGGGCGCAGCCTGTGCGCGAAGCCGCCGGTACTGGTATATGAAAGCCTTGATATTCATCGCCTGCTTCTCAACCAGGGGGCGGTGGGCCGGATGATGCGCTGGCTTGAGGGCTGGCTGAGCAGGCGGGCTTCGGCGCTGATCACGAGCTCACCGGCCTTTGTTAAATCCTATTTCGAACCCCTCTCGCAAATCCGTCTGCCGGTGATCATGGCGGAAAATAAAGTTTACGATCCCGCTTTTGCGGCAACCGCCGATCTCAATCTGCCGCGCGCGCCCGGCCCGGTGTGGCGCATTGGCTGGTACGGCATTATACGCTGCCGTAAAAGCTTTGACATGCTGACCCGCCTCGTCCGTGACAGCGGCGGAACGATTGCTGTCGTCATCCGTGGCCGTCCGGCCCTCGACCAGATTCCCGATTTTCATGCTGTGGTGAATGCGACGCCGGGCCTTTTCTATGACGGCCCCTATAAGAACCCGGACGATCTTCATGCGCTTTACCGCGATGTGCATTTCACCTGGGCTATCGATATGTTTGAAGAAGGGCAGAATTCTTCCTGGCTTCTGCCGAACCGTCTTTACGAAGGCGGTCTTTATAATACCGTCCCTCTGGCCCGCGCCACGGTTGAAACCGGACGCTTTCTGGTGGAACGCGGGATTGGTGTGACCCTTGCCGATCCGTTGCCCGAAAGCCTGGGTCTTTTCTTTCGGGATCTGGACGCTATTTCGTATCAAAGGCTAGAAAAAGCTGCTATGGAAATTCCGCACAGCCAATGGCTTCTGCGCGATGAGGATTCCCTGGCTTTGATCGGGGCATTAAAGGCCCTGCAACCCGCACGGATTTAAGATGACTGAAACGGCGACACAGCATACTGCAAAAGTTCTGGCGGTTATTCCCTGCCTGAATGAAGCATATTATCTGGCCTCTCTGGTTGATCACCTGGTTCAGGATGCGGCGGCGACGGCCCTGCCCCTTACCATTGCGATTGTCGATGGCGGCAGCACGGACGGAACGGTCGGCATCGCGCAGGCGCTTTGCGCCCGTTATCCATCCGTTACCCTTCTTCACAACAAGGCCCGCATCCAAAGCGCGGCGGTAAATCTGGCCGTCGCCTCGACCGATGCGGATTTCATCATCCGGGTCGACGCCCATGCGGGTTATCCCGACGGTTTCTGCGCCGCGTTGATCGCGGAACAGAAAAAGATCAACGCGGATTCCGTCGTTGTCAGCATGGAGACAATAGGCAATCCCGGTTTCCAGGCCGCCGTCGCCGCCGCGCAGAATTCAAAGCTCGGCAATGGCGGCTCGGCGCACCGCAATTCCGCCGGGGAAGGATGCTGGGTCGATCACGGGCACCATGCGCTGATGCGCGTGTCGGCGTTCCGCGCCGTCGGCGGGTATGATGAAACCTTCTCGCATAACGAGGATGCAGAACTTGATCTGCGTCTGCGCAAGGCGGGGTTCAAAATCTGGCTGTGCGGCGGGACGTCCATTCTTTATTATCCGCGGTCTTCGCCCCTGCCGCTGTTCCGTCAGTATTTCAATTTCGGCAAGGGCCGCGCCCGCACCACTTTAAAACACCGCGCCCGCCCGCGCCTGCGGCAACTGGCTCCGACGGCTGTCGCGCCGGCGGCGGCGCTGGCGCTGCTGACGCCGTTCACGGCTCTGGCGGCGTTTCCCCTGCTGGCCTGGGCTTTCATCTGTATCGCCTATGGTTTAAAAATCGGGCTGCGCGCAGATGACCGTTCACTCTTTGCCGCGGGCCCCGCCATTATGCTGATGCATTCAGGCTGGTCGTTCGGGTTCTGGTGCGGTGTGGCGGGTGAAGTGCTGAAGCGGAAGGGTTCGCAATGACGGATCCGGCCCTCTCCCTCGATCTTTGCATCTGCACGTTCCGCCGGGCGCACATTGCCGACACCCTGCGTTCCGTTGCGGCGATGAACAAAGCGCCCAACCTCAGGCTTCATATCATTGTCGCCGATAACGACGACACCCCCAGCGCCCGCAATATCATCGAAGAAGCGGCGCGCGAATGTCATCTGGACCTCACCTACATCCATGCGCCCGCCCGCAATATCTCGATCGCGCGTAATGCCTGTCTGGCGGCGGCGACGGAAAAGCTGGTGGCGTTTATCGACGATGATGAACTGGTATCACCGCAATGGCTGGATGAAATGACCGGGACATTGCAGATGACAAAAGCCGATGTTGTCATGGGCCCGGTTATCGCCGTTTATGGCGCATCTGCGCCGCAATGGATGAAGGACGGCAATTTCCATTCGACAATACCGGTCAGGGTTAATGGGCGCGTGACCACCGGCGGTTCCGGCAATGTCCTAATGCGCCGGGACAGCGCGGTGATCGCAGGGCGACGCTTCCATACCGATCTGGGAAAAAGCGGCGGCGAGGACAGCGAATTTTTTGCCGCCGTCCAGCGCGCAGGCGGCACTATCGCTTTCGCGGAAAGGGCGATCGTCACCGAAGAAGTCGAACCGGCGCGCGCAACGATGCGGTGGCTGATGCAGCGCCGGATACGTTATGGCCAGACCCACGGATTTTTGATTCTTACCGACGGCGGGGGCGGTTTTGTCGGGCGTCTGACGGCCATCATGCTTGCCGGGGCCAAAAGCTTCATTTTCTTTATCGCCGCCCTTTTCAATATCATAAATCCGCCGCGCATGCGTTACTGGCTTTTGCGCGGGGCGTTGCATTTGGGGGTCGTCATACACCTGGCGGGCGGCCGGACGATTGAACCCTATGGCGGCGGGGCACAGCCATGAGCATCGATGTTTCCATCATCATCACCGCCTATAATATCGAATCCTATATTGCGCGCGCCATCCACTCGGCGCTTGAACAACGGGGCGTGAGTGTCGAGGTTATTTTTGTCGACGATTGCTCGACCGACAAAACTTTCTCCGTCGCCTCCGCCATTCAGGACCCGCGCCTGACATGCCTGCGCCTTCCCGTCAACAGCGGCCCGGGCGGTGCGCGGAATGCGGGTTTTGAAAAAGCGGCGGGAAAATGGATTGCCGTTCTGGACGGCGACGATGCTTATGAACCGGAGCGTCTGGCCAATTGTCTTTCAACCGCGAACAGAACCGGCGCCGATGTCGTCGTCGATAACCTGCGCGTCATCCGGGAGCAGGACGGGGCACAATTCCCCATGTTCCCCTCTGATTTTTTACGAAAGACCACGCTCGGCCTCGCGGATTTCATCGCTGGTAATACCGCGTTCTTCGGTTCTTATTCCCTCGGCTACCTGAAGCCTGTTTTTGCGGCGGATTTTCTGCGCGGCCATGGCATTGCCTACGATCCGGGTATCCGAATCGGCGAAGACTACCTGATCCTCTGCGAAGCTTTGGCCAGTGGCGCGGTGTGCGCCATTGAGCCGTCTGCCGGTTATCTTTACACAGCACGCGCCGGCTCAATATCGTACCGCCTTGCCCCGGCCGATCTCGACCGCATGGCGGCCTGCGACCGGAAATTCCTCAGCCGCCACACCCTGTCACCCGTCGCGGCGCAGGCCCAGAAAAAGCGAGACTTTAATATTCGTGAAGCGCGTGCGTTTACCCTGCTGGTTGACGGCCTGAAACGGAAAGATCCGCTGTCCGCCCTGACCGCCTTTCTGTCCTGCCCCAGTGCCGCCCGGCATTTGTCCGGCGCCGTCATGGTCCGAATGCACAAACTGATTCCGTCTTTGTCAGGAAAAAAATCATGACCGCCGCCGCCTTTCCAAAAATTCCCGACGGGTTTTCGATCCCGTATGTCGCGGCGACCATGGTTATCATGTCGTATTCGGCCCTGTTCAGCATTGTTCCCATCCTGGTGTTTTTTGCGATCTGGCTGCCGCATTTTTATTACAGGCGCGTCTTTATCCTGCGCCCCTCCGCCGATCTGGTCATCAGCCTGCTTTTACCCTTTGTGGCCTTCTATTCGTTTTTCTGGTCCGATTATCCCGGGAAATCGGCCTATGCCGGGCTGGAATACATTGCCATGGTGGTCTGTACGCTGCTGATCGCGCGGCTGGTGACAATTCCCGCTTTGTTAAAGGGGATCACATTCGGCGTATCCGTGACCATGGTAATCACGCTGGCCAACGGCTCTTATGGACGCGATATGTTTTCAGGCGGGTACGCCCTGGTCGGGTTGTTCGGCTCCAAAAACGTGGTTGGATTTATTTCGGAGATCGGGATTTTTGTTTCCCTTATTATCCTGACGATGCGTATACCGAAACTGCAAAAACTCATTTTCGGCCTAATCCCGCTCGCCATCTGCGCCGTGTGTTTTTATATGAGCCGGTCTTCCTCTTCCTATGCCTCGATGGTGGCCGTGCTGGCGACCTGCGCGGGGGCGTGGTTACTGACCCGGCTTCCCGTCGCGTCGCGCCCGCTGGGCCTGGGGCTTGCCTTTTTCGCCCTGCTGACGGTTGGCGCCATCACCATGGCATCCGGCCTTAACGTTCAGGAGAAGGTTCTGAACAGTCTGGGCAAGGATTCCACACTGACCGGGCGGACCTATCTCTGGTCGGAAGGCATTAAAGTGGGGCAGGAACGCCCGGTCCTGGGGCATGGTTATTCCGCCTTCTGGGTGGCGGGCCAGCCGCAGGCGGAAAAATACTGGCATGAATTTTACATCCCGAATCCGACGGGCTTTCACTTCCACAATCTTTTCATCCAGTCCTTTGTCGACCTTGGGTTTGTCGGCCTGGCAATTGCGGGCATGCTTTTGCTGATGAACTGCGGGCTCAGCCTCGCGCGAATTGTGGCAAATGGCATGGTGCCGGAATATACGCTGGCCCTCGGCCTGTCGATCATGTTCCTGATCCGCGCAATGGTGGAAGTGGACTGGCTCGTCCCCTTCGGTATCGGGCCGCTGTTGTTTTTTATTATTCTTCCGTTATTACGACGGGACAGCGCGGACAGCCAAGCGATCTGATACGTTAAGAATCAATATTATATTGCATAAGACTAAAACCAGAGATATGTTAACTTAATTCATTTTACGCCGGAGATATTTTGATGTCGCGTCAGCTTATGGGACGTTTGCGGAATCGTGCCGCCCTTATGGATAAAACCCGCTCTGTCGCCTGGGACCTTGATGCCCCCATGGCAAGTTTCACTTTCGATGATTTCCCCGCGGATGCGCTCGAGGTCGGTGGCCGCATCCTGAAGGAGGAAGCCAATGCGTGCGGAACCTATTACGTCTCCGGCTGCTTTATGGGTAAGACGATTGATGGCATTAAATTCTATGAAGAAGGCCATCTGAAAGACGCGGCGGCGCAGGGTCATGAAATCGGCTGCCATGCTTTCCAGCATGAAAAACTGGGCCAGCAAGGCCCCCGTTTCGCCCGTCAGACCTGTGAAGACAACGCAGCCTTCGTCCGCGATATCCTCGGCTCTGGCGTCAAGATGACCAGCTTTGCCTACCCCTATGGCGATACATCCCTGACCGTTAAATCAGCATTGTCTAAAAAATTTGAATATTGCCGCGGCGTTCGCCAGGAATTGAACACGGGAAAAGTGGATCGCGGCCAGATCAGTGTTATCAGCCTTGAAATTCGTCATGCGGCGTATGTCGACATCAAACGCACCGTCGCCGACGCCGTTGCCAATAAAAGCTGGATCGTATTTCTGACACACGATATCCGTGAAAACCCCTCGCCCTACGGCTCCACACCGGCAATGCTTGAAAATGCCGTTAAGGCGGTCACCGAAGCCGGAATTCAGATCCTTCCCCTGCGGGACGCCGCAATCCGGGGTTTCAAAAAACCGCAGCTGGCAGTATCTTCACCCGGACTTTGGGTGCCGGGGTCGGCAACCGCCTACTCCTGATTTTTGGAAATATCATGTCCGCGCAAAAAACAAAATCCGGCTTGCTTAAAAAGGCCGGGCTGGTGTGTCTCATTCTCGTTGTCTATCTGGTGACGTCGGTACCGGTGGGGCTGTTTTTATACTCGCTGAAATCGAATATGGACATCGATGTGTTTTCCCGCACCGGATTCCACAGCTACCTCTCCTGCCTGAAAGACCAGGCGGCGAAAATCTGAACCACTGGCCTATCTCTGGACGCGGTTATCGTAGCGGTAGGGGCTGATATCGTTCGGGTCCTGGGTGCGCTCGGTGCAGATTGCCCGGACCTTTCCGGCTTCGCGGTTGCACTGGTC
>JAQGJB010000099.1 GCA_028290825.1 Micavibrio sp. | reverse complement strand
CGCACCAGATTATCAGCAAAGACCCCAATATTCATGGTGGCCTGACGGGCAGCATTCCCGTTACAGGAAATTATCTTCGCATGGCCCTGCCGAACTGGGGCATGAAGTTTTTTATTGATGCGCTTCTTTGCGCACCAGCGGAAAATCGCCGCCGCGTGCTTTTCACGCTCCCAGGTCTTGAGGCTGGCGGGGCGGAAAGGGTGATGATTAATCTGATGAACGGTCTTGACCCGGAAAAATTCAATGTTTCTCTGCTGGCTGTAAAAGGCGGACCGTTAAGGTCAAATATCCGCAATGGCATTGTCGTCGATGATCTTAAAATGACCTCCGTGCCTCTGGCCCTGCCGAAGCTTTACAGGGCGCTGCGCCGCCTCAGGCCGGATATTGTAGTTTCAACGATGGCGCACATGAATTTTGCGGTGCTGTTATTGCGGCCTTTTTTTCCGGAAACAAAATTCGTTATCAGAGAGGCGATAACCCCGTCCTTTTTTTTGCAGAAAGGCGATTTACGCTCCCGCATCATCGGGCTTCTTTATAAAATGCTCTATCCCAAAAGCCATGTAAGCCTGGCCCCGGCAAAACTGATTTTAAAGGAATTCAAAAATCTGGGCCTTCGCCTGCAGTCTCCATTGTGGTTGCCGAACCCGGTTGATGAGGAGGCTTTGAGGCAGCATCCCCTGGCACCGCAATTAAAAGGTCTGAATTTCGTCGCCGCCGGTCGTCTGCATCATCAGAAAGGGTTTGACCGCCTGATTACGGCACTGAAGGATTTCAAACCGGGCGGGGACTGGACCCTGACAATTCTGGGCGAGGGTTCTGAAAGGAGGACCCTTGAGGCCCTCATCCGCAATAACGGCCTTGAAAATCATGTCATCCTGGCGGGGCATCACGCGGCGCCGTGGTCATACTATGGCTCGGCTGACGCCTTTATTCTCCCTTCCCGCTGGGAGGGGCTTCCCAACGTCGTCCTTGAGGCCCTGGCTTGCGGCACAATTGTCCTTGCCGCGCGGGAGGCCGGGGGGATCGATGAGATTGCGGCTCTGGCCGGGGATAATGTCAAAGTCTTTGATAATATGGATCGAATGGTCCGCGCGATGGCCAACATCCGGCCAGCATTCAAGGCAAGCATGTCGCCCTCGCTCCTGCCCGCAGAGTTCAGAAGCCAAGCCGTTGACGCGGAGTTTTCCGCCCTGCTGGACCGGATTTGATTTATATAATTGTGCTGCAGATGTTTGCCGGATCGGCGCGGTCTGTTAATGTATGTGCGAAAGCAGGGGTATGAACGATGATCGGTGATGACATTCACGCTCTGGCCACAAGGCTGTGGCCCCTCAATCGTAACCTGACCGGTTTCCTTAGAAATCCTTCAAAAAGTCTGCGCCCATGATCTGGTCGGAAAACGCCGCACCCCTTTCAAATAGCTATTGATAAGGAAAAAGTTGCATATTGCGGGTAGATGATTAACATCCCGCTATGGACACTCTGCCGAAGAAACTTGGCCGCCTGCTGGATGTGGAAGATCGCCGGTCTTTCACGATCTTCATCGCCATTTCGTTTCTGGCCGGTGTGATCGAGGTTATTGGCATTGGCTCGATCATGCCGTTCATTGGCGTCCTGATGCAGCCCGATATTATCAAGACTAATCATATCCTCGCCGCTATGTATGACAGGCTTCAGTTTGAAGATACGCGGCAATTCCTGGTCGTCATGGGCTGCGCCACGCTGTGCATGATCGCTCTTGGCGGTATCGTAAATATTTTCAATGTCCGTTATCAGTTAAGGGTAACGCACCGCATCGGCCATAAATGGGCGGTCCGGTTGTTCTCCACCTATCTGCACCAACCGTATAAATTTTACCTGAAGACCAACACAAACACGATGAAATCCACAATTTTATCGGAGGTCGACCGCGTCGTTTCCTCGGTTCTGGTCCCCGTGGCCGTCATTATTTCCAAGACAATGGTGATTTCGATCCTTCTGTTGCTGTTGATGTTCGTCAATCCGGTGATTACGGCTCTGCTGGTGCTAATCACCGGTGGCATTTATGCCAGCCTGCTGTTTTATTTTAGGAATAAAATGCGAATTCGCGGCCGCGACGCGGTGCGGCAAAACGCCATACGCTTCAAAACCACATCCGAGGCTTTCGCCAGTATCCGCGACATCAAGCTGCATGATAATGCGGGTTTCTTCGAAGGGGAATTTTCCCGTGCCTCCGAAAAATACACAACATCCCAAGCATACAGCCTTTATCATGGACAGGTGCCGCGTTTTATTATCGAAACCGCGGGATTTGTTATCCTTATCACATTGGTGCTCTATCTGATTGTCTCGGGCGGCAAGAATGTTAGTGATGTCATACCGCTGATCGCGCTGTTCGCGGCCTCTGGCTACAAGGTTCTTCCGGCTGCGCAGAATCTTTATTCCTCTTTTAACAGCATCCGTTTCAATAGCGCCGGCCTGGATTTCGTGTCCGAAGGCATGAGCCTGCCCGTTCAGGCACAGGATGAAGGCGGCGCACGTTTACCGTTCTCGAGCGAAATAAGGGTCGATGGTGTAACCTTCACCTATGACGACCGCACTGCCCCCACCCTGAACGAAGTATCGGCGCTCATCCGGAAAAACAATCTTGTCGGCGTGGTCGGCCCCACCGGCGCGGGGAAAAGCACCTTCATCGATATTCTGATCGGGCTTCTTTCGCCGCAATCAGGCGCCGTTCTGGTGGATGGCGGCGCACTAAACGACAGCACGATAAAATCATGGCAACGCCAGATCGGTTACGTCCCGCAGCAGATTCATCTCCTCACCGGCTCGATCGGCAGTAACATCGCCTTCGGTAAATCTGCGAATCATGCCGATCCTGCAAAAATCGCCGACGCCGCACAAAAAGCCCATATCGACAGTTTCATAGCCACATTGCCCGATGGCTATGAAACTGATGTCGGTGAACATGGCGACCGCCTTAGCGGGGGCCAGCGGCAGCGGATCGGCATCGCCCGCGCCCTTTACCGCGATCCTGAAATCCTCGTCCTCGATGAGCCGACCAGCGCCCTCGACGCTGAAACTGCGCGCAATCTGATCCTTACCCTGAAAGTCTTGTCGCAGAAAAAGACTGTTATCATCATCACCCATCAGGCTGAAACTCTCGAGCATTGTGATCAGGTATTGATGGTGGAGGATGGAAGAATTCGCCAGGCTTAGCAAGCGGCCTGCTTTGATTTTCATCTGGATAAGCGCCCGTGCCACCGAAACCGCGCTTGAAAACGGCGATGTTTTTTTGCTTCCCCGAATACCCGGATGGGATACAGGTCGTAAAGGTCGCCCATTGCATTCAATCGGCAACCGTGCCACGTACGCGTGTCATCTCATGGTACCCAATGTCATGCCGCGAATGACATGTAATAGCAGCTGTTCCAGGTCAGCCGGTAATCAAACATCCCGTCTTCATAGGGAAGATCGAACGCCAGATGCCGGACCGCGCAGGGGCATAATTTTCGAAAAGGGGGATTGGTGGCGCATTACAACAGACAATCCCTCGCGGATGCCCTGCGTCAGTCCGGCTTGCAACCGGGTAGCATCGCATTTTGTCACAGCAATATCGGTTATCTGGGCATACCGGAAGGCGAGAGGTCCGAGAAAAATATCTGTGAAACCGTGCTTGGTGCTTTTCAGGATGTTCTCGGTGCGGACGGCACGCTGGTCGTTCCGACCTTCACTTATTCTTTTTCAAACAGTAAAGCCTTTGATCCTGCCCGGACCCCGTCCGACTGCGGCATGTTCACCGAATATATCCGCAAGCACCCGGACGCAAGCCGTTATAACGACCCCAATGTATCGGTAAGCGCCCTTGGTAAGGCGGCCCGCGCTTTGACGGAAAATGCACCGGAAAACGCCTATGGAGAAAACAGTTTTTTCGACCGGTTCTTCCGTCTTGACGGCGTCATTGCCAATATAAATTTCGATGCTGGCTCAACCTTCATTCACTATGTTGAACGCGAGCTTCAGGTTCCCTATCGCTTCGATAAACGTTTTACCGGCCTTTGGCAGGAAAACGACGTTGAAACAACGCGGTCCTCTGTTCTATCGGTGCGCTATCTGGTGGAGGGACCGAGCCTGCTTTTGAGCCATTCTCCGCTCTTGCCGTGAGCAGGAGTGTGTTCCGGACTGTCGCCATAGGCCGTGGGAATGTCGGGTTCATAACGGTACGCCAGACCTATGACCTGATCCGGGAAACCCTCCCCCTGCGCCCCTGGCTACTGACCAAAGCAGACGGCTGGCCGGAAAAGCTCGATCTTGCAGAGGCGGCCCGGTAAGTCTGGCTAAAGCTTCTCTCTCACCATCTCGGCTGTGATCCCGTCGGCAAAGTCGATATCCTGGTTTGCCGTTTTGCCAATCAGGGAGTGCCAGTGCTGCGGGTTAAGGCCCACATTCGGGCGGCGCACAACCATATTTTCGGCGGTGAAGACTTCACCCTTTTTAATTGCGCGGGACGCCTTGATCGCCGGACGGATGGGGATACTGCCCTTTTCGCCTTCGGCAATTTCGTAATTAACCGTGCCAACGGCCAGTTTTTGTTTTTCGGTCAACGGCCCTTTAATACCCGCGTCCACGCCATCAACCAAACTGCGGAAACTCTCCGGCGTGATCGAGAAAGCGTCGTCAAACGTGCGGTCCTCCTCGTTTTCCATCACGTGCATCTCCAAGGCAACCGCACCTTGCTTAAAGGCCGCATAAATCGCCTCCAGATCAGGGTGCGTCGGTGACGGTCCGATATAATGGTTCGACAATCCAACCATGACATCGAATTTCTTCTCCATATCCGTGATTGTCGCAAGGTTAAGGTCTTCAATCCGGCCCGGATAAGCACTGACGCAATGAAGTAGGATCAGGTCCTTACAACCCGCATCACGCGCGGTTTTCACGGCAATGCCGATTTCTTCCTCACTGATCATGCCGGTCGACATAATCAAAGGCTTGCCGGTGCGCGCCACCTTTTCAATCAATGGAATATGGCCGTTTTCAAAAGAGGCAATCTTGAATGCCGGCGCATCCAGCCCGATCAGCAAATCCGCCGCCGTTTCATCGAATGGTGTGCTGAAAACTGTAATGCCAAGCTCTTTACCCTTTGCAAAAAGTTTTTCCATCCAGCTGAAAGGTGTCTCTGCCTTCTTATAAAGCTCATAATAGCTCATGTTATTCCAGAGCTTGTGATTGAGGCGGTAAAAATCCTGCGGTCCGTCCATGGTGATGCTGTCGGCCTCATAGGTCTGCAGCTTGATTGCATCGACGCCAGTGGCGGCAACCTTTTCCATGATGCGATAAGCTTTTTCAATACTGCCATTATGATTACAAGAAAGCTCGGCAATAATATAAGGACGCTTGCCGGGGCCGATTTTATGTCCGTCGATCTCAATCGTTTTTTTCATGGCCCAACTCCTTCGCTGCTTTTCCGATAAGAGATATTTAGTCTTCTGTATCAACTTTTTCAATAATTATACGATACCTGCAGCCTGCATAATCGAAGAAAGCCGGAAAGCGGTCCGGATCGCAGACCCTAAGGAGATTAAATTGGGCTGCAATCGTCTTTTCGGGATCAATTTGGCTGTCTGAGGGGTTGCGCTTTTTATAGAAGCTTTCCTCTGATGGGTTTTGCGGCTGGGGCTCCAGGCCGGGATTCTCGATCGCATAATCCATGAGATTGAGCGTTGTTTCGAACAGCCTGTTATTGATCTCGTCATAAAGCTCGTGCCCTTCGAGCGGAATACTCAATTTCTTCCAGATTGGTCCGGCATCAACTTTATCCGCGGCCTCGAACAGGCTGACTGTAATCGTATTACTGCCCCTCAGGACCGCCCAGATATGCGGCGACCAGCCCTTGCCTTTTGGAAGGTCGCTGGCGTGCACGACCAGTGTATGTTTGTATAAATCCCGGATCGTGGCGGGAATCATTTCCGTGCAACTCACCAAAAACAGGAAATCGCCACCGTCCAGTTCGCTTCTCTTCGTTGTAATCCGTATGTCGTGAGTGGTGTTGCTTGCCTTCAAGGTTGGGCGGCAAGCAA
>JAQGJB010000041.1 GCA_028290825.1 Micavibrio sp. | reverse complement strand
GTGGGAACATAATCCTTCTCCAGCGCGTTAGTGCTCGTGCCGGGCTGGTCTGGCAGTATTAATTACAGGAGATAAAAAATGAGAAATCACGTTCTGACACTTTGCGCGCTTGCCGTTACAGGTCTGGCCGCCTCTGCATGCTCGACATCGAGCCCAGCTGATCTGCCACCAGGCAAATATGAACGCACAACAACGTCCGTCAATTCAAACGGCACCGAAGTGACCCGAAAAGCATCGACAGACGTAAGCGTTGACCGCTACGGTAATAAAAGCGCAACCGTAAAATCCAAGACCACGCAGGATCCACAAGGCCTGTTCAACAAAAAGACCACAAGCGAGACTGAATCTACTTATGAAGAAGATCGCTAGTCTTTAATACTTAAGCAAAGGACCGCCGTAAGAAATCGGCGGTCCTTTTTTTATAACGAACCATTCTTATGGCAATATTTTCTGTGAGCTTTTCCCAAGAAAAAATTGGGATTTTGGCAATGTGAATCAAGATGTTGTTCCCTGTTTTCGTACCGGAACTTGCTGTTATGCAATATAAATCCTCCCCATAAGTGTCTGATTTTTCTTCTTATTCATTTGCATATTGGAATATGAACCGATAATTTCGGCCTTAAGTAAAAAACAATCGGGAGAAGCTGTAGCCATGCCTACAGACGACACGCGTACTGGGACACTCACAACTAACACTGAAGCAGATATGAAACCGAAATCAACTTGGTCCACCAAGAAAAAAATTCTCGTTTATGGCGGGGGCGGGCTGGTTGCTGCCTTCACGCTTGCTGCTATTCCTCTGGGGATGGAGGCGAACTATTCCTTCTGGCAGCAGCATCTGGGTACAAATGTTGCTAATAACAAAACCGGCTTTGGTTACAGCAGCAAAAAGGTCAACACGCCGCCTGAAGCAAAAAGCGCGATTGATCAAACACGCGGCTACGCCGACAGCGTTAAAGATGATGCTGCCCTGGCCCGGAAGAATTACACGGTCAGCGAACAGGTCGAATATTGGGAACACAAAATTCTCGGGACAAAACTCTATTCCCTTGATGAGGCCAAACCCCAGGCAGGCCTTCAAATCACTGATGATACGGGCAAAAGCATTTACGAGGCGAAATACCCGCGCCAGATTTTCAATTCTTTTGATGAAATCCCGGAAATCTGGTGGAAGACTTTGCTGGAGGTTGAGAACCGTGAGCTGCTGGATCACCAGAACGACGGTAAAAACGTAACGATCGAGGTTGATCGCCTTGTCAAAGCGATTGTCCTGAAGAAGCTCAAAGAATGGGGTGCGCCGGTCGAGAACCCTGGCGGTTCCGGTCTTGCCGTCCAGATTGAAAAAATGCTCCATTCACCGGACGGCCAGAGCCGCGGCGATAAGGAAGAAAAGAAACGCCAGATCCTTACCGCCATGGCGAAATACTACAAGGACCATGACGCCAAAAAATTTGTCGTTACCTATTTTAACATTGTGTCCCTTGCCTCAACCAAACTCGACGGGAATGTCGATGGCTATGCCGAGGCGATGCATATCTGGTATGGCCGCGACCTTGAACTCGTCAAAAAGACACTGACCACTCCCGATGACCAACTGGATGCCAACGGCCTCAAGCTGAAGGCCCAGATTTATATCGAGGCCGCAAGCCTCGTCATCGCCGTCAAAAAGCCCGACGAATATTACAACGGACCCTCCGTCCGTGGTGCCCATCTTTCAAAAGCTGAACGGGCTGAGCTGGGGCGTAAGGAAATGCGCCAGCGCCTTGGCAAGCACCTTCCTGCCTTTGTACGAAAAGGCATTATCAGCCAGAAACTTTTCGACAATATCGACCTGAACAAGCTTGAGATTGCAGACCCCAACGTGCGTCGCGAAATTGCCGCCCCCTCGCCCTATAAATACGTCAACAACCTGCGCATCCAGGTGCAGCAGGAGGTTTCGGTCCCAAGCCTTTATGATCTGGACCGCCGCGACCTTTCCGCCCGTACCACCGAACTGGCCAGCCTCAACACGGCTGTGGAACGCATCTGCAAACAGATCACCGATCCCGTCTTCGCCCGCGCCAGCGGCCTGATCGGCGGGCCGGAAGGACGTTTCCTTTTTGATGAACGCGACCTGCCCTATATCAAATGTGCGTTCATCATGAATGAACGTATGGACGATGGCCGGAATGTCACCCGCGCGCTGACCGATAACGATGCCTCGACACCGATGAACAAAGTGAGTGGCGGGCGTCAGGGTATGGGTTCGACCGCGAAGCCGCGCTGGGGTCTCTACCCTTACGAAGCCGCGATGAGCGACCTTTACGAAGAATATTCAAAACAGACACCGGAACAGTTAAACGCCGCGCTGAAGGAAACCAATTTTAACGACAACCACACCCGCTGGGCGCTGACTACGCTGCTGGACCCTAAAAACAGCGGCATAACCTTCGATGACTTTCTGGACCTTTCGCTGGAACGCACCTATTCCGGCAACCCCGGCGGAACCCCGGTTGAAAACTTTGACCGCAAGGAAAACGGCTGGAACTCCAGCGTGCGTAAAAATCTGCATCATTCCGTCAATGCTGCCTTCTGGCGCATCATGCGCGACAACGTCAATTTCGTGATCTATCATAAAATGAAGATCGATCAGGGAATGTTCGACGATATCAATGATCCGCGCCGCATCCCGTTCCTTGATGCGCATACGATTAACGAAGGCTCCGTCTTCCTGGGCCGTGCGATGCAGGCGCAGACCGGCATGAGCGAAGCCGCCACAGTCGATTACCTTGTCGCCAAAAGCACCGCCAAATCGCCAGAGCAACTGGCCGCCCTGTTCCGCTACCTTTACCCTGAAAAGCCGGTCGGCGAGATGAAAGAATTCATTCTTAAAAACGTCGCAGATAAATACCGCGCAAAACTGGAAGGCAAAAAGCCTGAAGATGCGGTGGCCGCTGAAATCCTGCCTTCGGGAAAGAAAGGCAAGAGCGCCACACCAGTCCGTAAAAAATCGCATGTGGACCCGTTTGAAGCGCTCTACGCCAATTTTGCGCCCGGTCATTACGATCAGGCTGAACGGACACGCCTGAACAAAAAAACCGGAGAGGTCAAAACCTACCCCGAAGTATATGATCTGAACGAACGTCGCTATAAAATTTTCGGCAATACGCTGCATCCTCTGTCCCTATGGCTGGCGAAAACCCGAATACAAAATCCGGACCTCTCGTATCAGCAGATCGAAAAGCTGGCAGAACATACAGACGGCCCAAGCGGAAAATCGATTTTCCGGCAGTCTTACGGCTGGCTCTATGCACCCTCGAAAAAACTGGCGCAGAACCGCGCATTGATCAGCATCATCCGCTTCAAGGCTTTCAACGAATATCTGGGCACGCAACAACAGCTGATCGGTTATCCGTTCAAGCGCGTTGTGCCGGATGAACGTATCGTTCTTGGCTCCAACGGCGATACAGCTGCCGCGCTCGCGACCTTTATGGGTGTCATCCAGAATGACGGCAAACTGATGAAGCCGGATTTGTTCTGGACCATCAACCGCGCCGAGGGGACGGTATACCAAAAGCTGGCCACCAAGAATATCGAAGCAGGAAAACAGGTCATTCGCCCCGAAATCGCCCGCAGCTTGCGCCGTGAATTGCAGGGCGTCGTCCAGGAAGGAACGGGCGCCAAACTGCGAGAAACTTTCAGGGTCCCAGCTTATGATGACAATGGCAACGCCGTGCCCGGAACTTACACGATCATCCCCAATGGCGGGAAAACAGGCTCCGATGACGGAAAGCTTAAAGGGCGCGATGGCAGCGTCGTCGGCTCCTCCGGTCGCACGGCCACCTGGACATTCCTGATCGGTAACCGTCTTTATGGCACGACCTTCCTCTATGTTGAGGGCAAGCCTGTGCAGGAACCTGTCTCCACGACCACCGTGAAGGGCAAGGATGGCCAGACAACCACGATACCGTCTGCCGCGATGAAGAGTGTGAACCCCGCCGCCCGCGCTCACTTTACAAGCGCGACGGCAGTAATCACCACCAAGCTTTTGTTCAACACACCGGAATTCCAGAGCTTCGTCACTCAGCAATTCGCCGGCAAGCCGATCGAGGGCGGTATTCTGATGCAGGAGAAAAAATCACCTGCACCAAAGCCCGCCACGCCGAAACCGGTGGCCACCCCCCGCATTGCGGCCAATGACCAGCAACCAGCGCTGGCCAAGCCTGAACCAAAGGCAGCCACACCGGACTAATCACCATCGCAAATGTAACGAAGCAATCCAGAACTTTTCTGGGTTGCTTCGTCGCTTATGTTCCTTAACCCGGACAAACAAAAAACCCCGCACCTTCCGGCACGGGGTTTTTGCTTTCAGGGTTCAAACCCCGAAAAAGCGTGGCAATTATTTGCCGACTGCTTCTTTCAGTTCTTTAGCGGCGCGGAAAGCGATTTTCTTTTTCGCCGGAATTTTGATCGCTTCGCCGGTTGCTGGGTTACGGCCCATACGTGCAGCGCGTTTACGCACTTGCAGAATGCCGAGGCCAGCCATACGGATACGGTTGCCTTTTTTCAGGTTTTTCACAATGTGGGCTACCAGATCATCCATGATGATGTTGGTTTGTTTTTTGGTCAGCTCGTGGGTTTCAGCGAGTTCTGCAGCGATTTGCTTCAGGGTCACTGTTGGGGCTGTTGCTGTTGCTTTTGCGCTTGCTGCTTTTGGAGCTGCTGCTGCCTTAGGAGCTTTTGCTGCTGCTTTAGGAGCTGCTTTTGCTGCTGCCTTAGGAGCGGCCTTTGCCTTCGGTGCTGCTTTCGCAGCTGCTTTCGTAGCCATTTGTTTATTTTCCTTGGGTTAGGTTTAAGTTTTTCTCCGGTGCGACCCCCACGGATTGTCAGGAAACCCTGATTTTACGCATGTAATCGCACTGGCTGATGATTCATATACGCCCCTGCTGAAAGTTTTGTCGATACCCTTTATGCGTTTTCCCCTTATTTTGCAGGGTTTTTTGATGTTTTCAGTGTTTTTCGCCTTATTTTGGAAGAATGTATCGCATTTTGGATGGCCGTTTGAGCCTGAAAACACGGGGCTAAAACGAATCGGGTGTTTTCATTTCGTCCGATTCGCGAATCACTCAACCACTTGCGCGAATGCGAGGGATTGCTAAGCTACCTTCATGACAACCGACCCTGCAATCACCGCCCATTACGCTCAAGCCAATCTGGCCGAGAAGATTCTGACTGCGCTGAACGCGACGGGAAAAAACATGCACCGCCTGGTTCATGACGATCTGGCGGCGGCGGATGAATTTCATATCGGCGGGCGTGTCGCCACCCACCATCTGATGACCTATCTGCAATGGCATGCCGAAATGCATGTGCTGGATGTCGGCTCCGGCCTTGGGGGGGCTGCCCGCTTTGTCGCCGAAAACACGCGCTGCCGCGTTACCGGTCTTGACCTGATCCCCGATTATTGTGCCGCCGCCGCTTCCCTCACCGTTGCCACCGGACTGCAGCAATACATTATATATAAGCAGGGTGACGCCACCGCCATGCCGTTCGCGGCCGAGGAATTCGACGGCGCTTATTCCATCCACACCGCCATGAACATCGCCGATAAGGCCACATTATATAGCGAGATTGCGAAAGTCCTGAAACCGGGCGCTTTCTTCGGCCTTTTCGATGTATTGCGCGGCAGAAATGAGGCCGCACCCTCATTCCCCGTGCCGTGGGCCAACGCGCCCGAAACCAGTTTTCTTGCAACACTGGAAGACATGCGCAGATATCTGGGTGAGGCTGGGTTTGAAATCCTGGTAGAGGATGATATGGGCGGCTTCGCCCTTAAATCCCTCAAGAAACTGCAGGAAGCCAATCCCATCTTCGGCCCCCGAATCGTGATCGGCGAAAACTATGATGAGAAAATCGCCAACCTCGTTCGGAATATTGAGAGTAAACGCTGCGCTCCGTGGGTGATAATCTGCCGCAAGCGCAAAACATGGGAAGACCAACAGCGATGATCTGGTTCAAAAAATTCGACCCCAAAGATGCCATGTCTCTGACGACACATAAAAGCATTGTCGATCTGCTTGGCATTGAATTCACCGAAATCGGTGACGACTACATCAAAGCCCGCATGCCGGTCGATGAACGCAGCCACCAGATCCACGGCATCCTGCATGGCGGCGCGACCTGTGTGCTGACCGAAACGGTGGGCAGCTTTGCGTCATTGATGTGCATTGACACCGACAAATATTATGCCGTTGGTTCGGTCATCAACTGCAACCATTTGCGCCCCGTGAAAGATGGTTATGTGACCGCCACCGCCCGACCCGTGCATCTGGGAAAGTCCAAGCATGTCTGGGACATTCTTGTGCATAGCGATCAAGGTAAGATTATCGCAAAAAGCGAACTCACCTGCGCCGTGACCCTGAAACCTTAAGGGTTTCAGGGGGGTTAAAGCCGCAATAAGGTTTGACAGAAACCACTGCCCTTGCTTAGTTACAGACTGAACAGGGAACATAAAAAAATGTCTAAATCCACGGAACGCCTTAAAGAGGCGCTGCGCCGCCATTCAAGCAATGGTGCGGGCAATGATAATCCTGCCGGCAAAATGGCCCTCCTCGGCGGAACATCGCTGCAATCTCCACGCAATCTTTTACGCGGTGCGTGGAAGCTGATCCAGCCTTACTGGGCCGGTGAATCCAGCAGCAAGGAAAAAACGATCGCCTATGCCCTCCTTGGGACCACGATTGGCCTGACCATCTGGAACACGCTCGGCGTCTCGGTTGATTTCGCGAACTGGAGTTCCCAGTGGGGCGACACGCTGCAGAATATGTACGCCCTCGCCATGAACCATAAAGACTGGGTAGCGGACGGAACGCTTGCCGATTCAACTGACATGAAAACCCAGGTCACAAAGTTCTGGGGCCTGCTTGGCGATTTCGGCGTGCTGGCCGGGAAAAGTCTTTTTGCCGCGGCGACAGGCTATGTATCTTCCCAGGCACTCGCACTGCGCTGGCGTGCGTGGAGCACCGATAAAATGGTGACCGACTGGCTTAGCGATGACACTTTTTACCGCCTTCAATCGGCAGGGCGGAATGTTGAAAACCCGGACCAGCGCATTGCCGAAGATGTCCCCGGCCTCACCGGTACGACAGTTTCTCTTCTCAATGATGGCATCGGCAACGTTCTGACGCTCAGCGCCTTCTCCGGCATGTTGTGGGGCATGTCGGGCGATTTCAATGTCGCCAGTCTCGGCGCATCGATGCCGAACATTGTCATTCCGCATTTTATGTTCTTCGCCGCAATTTTCTATGCGGGGGTCGGCACGGCCATAACGCATGCCCTCGGCAAAAAATTACCGGAGCAGCAATTCCGCAATCAACGGCTGGAGGCAAATTTCCGCTCCGACCTGATCCGTATTCGCGACAATGCGGAACAAATTGCCATGGGTGACCATGCGGGCGTGGAAAAAGAAATCCTGACCGAATCCTTCAATGCGGTAAACAAAAACAAATGGGAACTGATCAACACCGGCAAAACCCTGCTGATCAGCCGTGCGCTTTACGGGCAACTGGCTGACCCGTTCCCGGTTCTGATTTCCCTGCCCCTCATTATGGCCGGAAAGCTGACGGCTGGCGGCCTGCGGAAAACCGGTTACGCCTTCGGCCAGGTGCAATCGGCACTTAGCTGGTTTATCGACAATTTCCAGACCCTGGCGGGATACAAGGCCACGATTGAACGCCTTGGTGGTTCGATCGATGCATTTGATGAATCCAAAAGCTCCCATTCCGAACGCCTGCGCCTTGCCGCGGAGGGTTCAACCCATGACGCTAACCCTTTCATTCACTTGACCCAGAAACAGGGTGATGGCCTGTCCATCAAAAGCCTGACGCTGCGGCTTCCTGAATCGGGCAGGGTTTTACTGAAAGATATGAACCTCAAGCTCGAGGGCGGGGACTCCGTCGTTCTCACCGGACCGTCGGGATGCGGTAAATCAACCCTTTTCAGGGCCATCAAGGATTTTTGGGATAGCGGCTCAGGTGAAATTGCCCTGCCCGATGATGCGACCCTCATGTGCAGTTCGCAGAAAGTCTACCTGCCCAAGAAAGACGTTCGGGCGCTGGTTACCTCCAACCAATACGGTCAGGAATTTACCAATGACCAGGTGGAATTCGCCCTGCGCGAGGTGGGCCTTGATAAACTTGTTCAGCATATACCGGGGATAGAAATCCGCAATGCAATGCGCCTTGGTGTCGCTGGTGTATCGAAAACAATGTCGGATAAGGATATCGAAAAACACCTGCTCTCCGTAATTTTGCCCTATGTGAAAGACAACATCGAGAATGTTCAGTCAACCTCGCCCGAACTTGTCGACTATCTTGCGGGGGAACTGAATAGGCGCCTTGCTTCGGCGGCGCGCGATGATGCCGGAATTGCCGAACGTATCGCCCGCCGGGTTGACAAGGCATTGATGGAAAAAATGATCAATACGCTGGGTCACGGCACATCCGGTTTCGTTCAGGCTTACTGCCAGCGGAACGGTGTCCCGTCAGAATCCCGCGCCATTAAAATTGCCGCCGGAATGGGTGACCGTCTGACGAAACGTTTTGATCAATTCTTTACCGCAAGAAATCTGGACTCGCGTGAAATCACCATACCTAACAAGGCGCAGCAGAATTACCTGGTTCAGTGCCTGAGCGAGAAGATGGCGCAGGAATTCCTGGCCTATTCGCAGAGCAATCCATCAACCACGCGTGATAAATTCCGCGTCGTGGCAAAAGCGCGCGCCGTTGGCGGGCAATCTTTGATTGAAGAATCCGTGGCCGGAAAGCTGCTCATTAACACGGTCCAGTATCTGCGCCGCGAGGTCACCAACGGTGAAACCCTGTCCCGCAAGTTATCGGGCGGCGAACAGCAGCGTATTCCTTTCGCACGCGCCATTCTTCAGAAACCGGACATTCTTCTTCTTGACGAACCTACCTCGGCCCTGGACCAAGCTGCGGGCGAAAAGATGTACGCCAAATTGAAAGAGCATACACCAGGCTCCATCCTGATCAGTATCGCTCACAATGCTCATGTAATCCCGTTCCACAAACTGCATGCAAAGATGCAGGACGGACACATAACCACAGGTCCTGTGGCAGCAAATGGGAATGCGCCGGATGGTCCGGCGGCACGGCTGGGTTAATCAAGGTTTTTGCGGGAGAGTAACGAAAAACAACCCATGAATCCCGCATGGTTTTCCCTGTCGGCTTTATGCTTGCCCGAGAAAACGTAATCGGAGTTAAGCCGCCTTCAGCATATTCGCCTTCTGCCCCGTGATCTGATCCAGCAGCCTGCGTTGCTTCTGCCGTGCCTTGCCGATATTGCCAGCCTTCACAGGGCCGTAACCGCGGATATCGTCCGGCGTGCGCAGCAACTCTTCACAAAGCGCAGCGCTTTCCGGTGCGTAATAGGCAAGCGCGTCATCCATCAGGTCTTCATACTCGCGGATCAGGGCGCGTTCCTCGACACGGTCCTTCAAACGCCCGAACGGATCGAAAGCCGAACCGCGCAGGAATTTGAAATGCTTGAGAATGCTGAGAGCCGGCAACATCCACGGGCCGAACTGGCGTTTTTTCGGGCGGCCCGTCGCCGGGTCTTCGGTTTCAAAGATCGGCGGGGCGAGGTTGAATTTCATTTTATAATCGCCGTCAAACTGCGCCCGTACGGTTTTGATGAAATCGCCATTGGTGTACAGGCGGGCGACTTCGTATTCGTCCTTGTACGCCATCAGCTTGAAGTAGTTCCGCGCCACGGCGTCCTGCAGGTTCGGATACTGTGCAAAACGCTCCACCATTGCCTTGTACCGCATGGCATAGGCGTTGTTCTGGTATTGCTTCAGCATTCCAATGCGTTTGGCGATAACCTCGTTCAGCGTGACGGAAATCGGGCCTGTCAGGTCCGGGCCTTTATTGGCGGCAATGATCGCCTCCATCTTCACATGGTCGTGCGCGGCAAGGCGGCCATACATGAAGGCTTCCTTGTTGTCCTCGATGGAGACACCGTTCATTTCGATGGCCTTCATGATCGACTCTTCACTAAGCGGCAGCAATCCTTTCTGCCACGCATAGCCCATCATGAAGATATTGGTTCCCATCTCGTCGCCGAGCAGATTGCCGACGGCGGAGGTTGCATCGACGAAATACTGCGCCTTCGTTGCTGCCGTCAGGTCCTTTTGCAGGTCTTCGTTCTTGAAATCGATCTTGTTGTTCAGAACGAAAGCCGCCACAGGTGTATTGTCGATATTCACCACCGCGTTGGTGCGGTCCGGGTTCAGCGTTTCATGCGCCGCGCGCCCGACCGATGAAACGATATCGCACGCGATCAAGAGGTCCGTGCCCCCCGCCGTGATATGCCCGTTGTGAAGATCATCGAGGTTATCCGACAGGCGTACATAGCTGACCACCTCCCCGCCCTTTTGCGCGAGGCCGGTGGAATCCAGAATGGCGCTGTATTTTCCCTCCAGATGCGCCGCCATGCCGAGCAGCGCGCCGACGGTCAGAACGCCCGTTCCGCCGACACCGGGGACCAGCACATTATAAGGCCCCTTCATTTCCGGCACGTTCGGCATCGGGATACCGGCGAAAGCGTCATCCACTTTCGCGGCCTCGGTCTTGCGCAGATGGCCCCCCTCGATTGTGACGAAAGACGGGCAGAACCCCTTCAGGCAGGAGAAATCCTTGTTACAGGAAGACTGATTGATGGTGCGCTTGCGCCCCAGTTCGGTTTCGATCGGTTGCACAGAAACGCAGTTTGACTGCACCGAGCAATCGCCGCAGGCTTCACACACATCTTTGTTGATGACGACACGCTTGGCCGGGTCCGGATATTGCCCGCGCTTCCTGCGGCGGCGTTTTTCGGCGGCGCAGGTCTGGTCGTAGATAATGATGGTGGTGCCTTCGGTATTGCGGCATTCATCCATGACTTTGGCCAGCCAGTCGCGGTGAAGGATTTTAACCTCACCGGGAACTTTGGAGCGGTCTTTATAAGCTTCGAGGTTTTCGGTGACGATCCAGCATTTATTCACGCCCTCCGCCATCACCTGCTGCGCTACGCGCCAGACCGGCAATTCGCCGTCGACCTGCTGCCCGCCTGTCATCGCGACGGCGTCGTTATAAAGGATCTTGTAGGTGATATTGACCTTCGCCGCGACCGCCGCGCGAATGGCCAGCGAGCCGGAATGGAAATAGGTTCCGTCTCCAAGGTTGGCGAAGATGTGTTTCGTGTCGCTGAACGGTGACGAGCCGATCCACGGCACGCCCTCCCCCCCCATCTGTGTGCAGAGGGCCGAGTTGCGGTCCATCCACTGCACCATGTAATGACAACCGATGCCGACCATCGCGAAGGAACCGTCCGGAACCTTGGTCGAGGTATTGTGCGGGCAGCCGGAGCAGTAATAGGGGCGGCGTAGCGACGCCGGAACATAACCTTTTTCGTTCTCCTCATACTCCGCATAAAATTTCAGCGCGGCATGAATTCTATCGGTCTTGTGGAAGCGTTCGATGCGCTGGGCGATGATACGTGCGACCATACCGACCGAATGATCGTTGTGGAGGGGCAGCAGGCGGTTTTTGTTTTCATCGTATTTGCCGACGACGACAGGGCGGCGTTTTTCGTCCCAATTGAAAATCTGCTGCTTCAGCTGGTATTCGATGAATTCGCGCTTTTCCTCGACGATCAGGATTTCCTCCAGCCCGTCCACGAATGCCTGAACGCCCTGCGGCTCCAGCGGCCATGTCATGCCGACTTTGTAAAGGCGTAGGCCGATATCGCGGGCGACCTGTTCGGTTATGCCGAGGTCAGCCAGAGCCTGCCGGACATCGCCATAAGATTTGCCCGAGGTGATTATGCCGAAACGCGGCTTCGGCGAATCCCAGATTACCTGGTCGATCTTGTTCTTGCGCGCAAACGCGTGCGCGGCGAAGAGTTTATAATTCTGCAGGCGGAAATCGACATCGCGCGGCTGGTCGTTCAGGCGGATGTGCAGACCGCCGGGCGGCATTTCAAATTCGTCATCGCCGGGTATCAGGATGGAACGGTTTTCACGCACCAGGTCGATAGTGCCCGATGTCTCCACCGTTTCCGAGGTCACCTTCATCGCCGACCAGCAGCCGGAATAACGCGACATCGCAATACCGAGCAGACCGTATTCCACAAATTCCTGAATGCTCGCCGGATAGAGTTGCGGGATCTGCATGGCGTACAGCGCATGATCGCTCTGGCATGGCAGGGTCGATGATTTGCAACCGTGGTCGTCGCCGAAAATGGCAAGAACCCCGCCCTTCGGCGCGGTGCCTGTCGCGTTCGCGTGGCGCATCACATCGCCGGAACGGTCGACGCCGGGTGCCTTGCCGTACCAGATGCCAAAGACGCCATCCACTTTCGCGCCCGGCAATAAACCGACCTGCTGCGTCCCCCACACGGCGGTGGCGGCGAGGTCTTCGTTGACGCCGGGAATGAATTTCACATTCAATGCGTCCAGATATTTCGATGCGCGGATCAGTTCGCGGTCATACCCACCCAGCGGCGATCCGCGGTAACCGGAAATAAATCCCGCGGTGTTCAGTCCGGCAGCGATATCGCGTTCCCGCTGCACCACCGGGATACGGGTCAACGCCTGCAGGCCGCTCATATAAGCGACGCCTTCGGTCAGTTCATATTTATCTTTGAGAGATACTTTACGCAGTTGTGCCGGTGCCATTGTTTTAAAACGAATCCCTGTTGGTTGGCGTGCGTTGACGGTACGACATAAATTCCCCGCTTTCCAGCGCAGGGCAGGTTTAAAGACGGGTTTAAATGTGGTGCATTGCCGAAGAAGACAGTCTCATGGGGTTAGAAATAACGTAGGATTCCTGCGGCTTCCGGCAAGATGCCTAAAATTCGAAACATAATTAAATGGACCTTAAAAGTATTCCCATAAACTTAAATTATAGGGGGACTAAATGGGCATATTACTGAACACGATCCTGAAGCACGTTCTGAGCGTCTGCACCTTGATGTTCGTGGTCCTGCCCTTTATCAGCAACATCACTGGCGGTTCGATCTCTCTGGCCACGCCGGGCGCGATGGCCGCAAATATGCCAAGCCTGTCATCGATCATCCCCGGTGGCGGCGCATATGGCTTTACCCCAGCGGCGTCAGCCTTCGGCGGCGCAGGCGGTGTGTTTAACGGCGGTTCCCGCCCGATCTTCCTCTAAAGGCCGAAGCTTTTGAGAATTCTCTGCCACAGGCTACCCTTTACGGCGGCCTTCGTTTTTTGCGGCGCGCGGTAGGATTCGTGCTCAAGCTTCAGATCTTTGCTGGTCGTGAAGGTTTCAAAGTCCACTGACTTTACATGGATTTTAGATAGCTCCAGGATAATGCTCTGTTCGTCCGAGCCGTAATCGCCGTCGGCCCAGACCAGAGGGCGGGCATACTTGAAAAAATCACTTCGGTCATGCTGATCGGTGATTTTGTCGAAGAGGATGCGGATATCCTGTTTCTGCTCCATGTCGTAGGTGAGGATTTCACGCTGGGCTTCGCTGAACGGTTCTGTTTCCAGCGCCTTGTTCATGAAACTGCGCTCCTCCGCGGTGACAACCTCGTCCGCATGGGCAATCGCGAACAGTGCGCGCCACATAAAAAACCGGCTTTCAGACATTTTCCCCGACATCATGCGAAACCTTTCATTCCGTATCCTACTATAATAGGGCCGAAGTAAAGAATGTCTTTATTTGGCCCTTCGTCATGGGCGGATTCTACAGGTATTTCCTTAACCCCTCCCCTTGCCTAATACCGGACGCACAGGCAATATCGGCATTATGACGATCAAACCCGCAGCATTGAAAAAAGGCGACCTTATCGGGGTCATGGCCCCCTCGCGGACAGTGAACCAGGGCGATCTGGACGCAGGCATCAAATTGCTTGAGCAGCGCGGGTTCCAGGTCGAGGTCCACCCGCAGACCTACTTTAAGCATAAAAGCTCCGCCGGGACCGAAGCGCAAAAGGCAGACGCCCTGCACGAACTCTTCCAGCGTACTGATATCAAGGCGATCTTCGCAGCCACCGGCGGCAGTCATGCCCTGTGGCTGGCCAGCGACGCCGTCGATTACGGCATCATCCGCCGCAACCCGAAAATATTCATGGGCTTCAGCGACACGACGGCCCTGCTCAACGCTTTCAATGCTCGCTCGGGCCTGACCACCTTCCATGGTCCGCTTGTGAAATATATCCAGACACTCAGGAATATCGACATCACCTTTGACGTACTGGCCGGTGATAAAGTCGCCTACCCGACCGAGCAGATGAATGTCGTCAAAACCGGCCTTGCGACCGGGCCACTGATTGGCGGGAATATGGCGATGGTGGAATATCTGAACGGCACAAAATTCTTCCCGAAGCCGGACGGGGCCATCCTGTTCCTGGAAGATACGGGCGAGGAAATCCACAATATCGACCGCATGTTGTGGAAGCTGCGCGCTTCCGGCGTATTGGATAAAATCTCCGGCCTTGTTTTCGGGTCGTTTTCAAAAACCAAGGATAGCGGCAGCCCCTACGGCCTCACGCTGGAGGACGTCATCGAACGCAATATCCACGGCCTCAACATCCCGATTGTCACCGGCGCGCCGTTCGGGCACGACGATCTGCTGGCCGCGATGCCTGTTGGCGGGATCGCAAAACTCGCGGTCCGGCGGAGTTCCATCGTCTTTGGGCTTGATGAACCGGCGGTCAAAATTTAACCCGGATCACCATGCTCGCGGGGATGACAAAACGAGTAGGCTTTGGTACCGTGTCTTTCTCACCTCCCACCCAAAAGCCGCACATCATGACCGAAACCCACGTCAACAATCCCCTCCGTATCGTCGTTGCGATTATGCTCAGCACGCTGTTCTTCGGCGTGATGAATATGTTCGTAAAACTCTCGGCGGAAAATGTTCCTGTGCCGCAGATCATGTTCTTTCGGAATATTTTTGGCCTTCTGCCAGTGATCTTCCTGATCTGGCACCGCCGTGATTGGGGGCTGTTCAGAACGCAGCGCGCCTCAGGGCATTTTATCCGCAGCTTCATCGGGTTTTTCAGCATGTGCGCCATGTTCTGGTCCTTTGCGCTGCTGCCCCTTGCGAATGCCGTCGCAATTCAGTTTGCAACGCCGCTGATCGTGACCGCCCTTTCCGTCCTGCTGCTGGACGAACTTGTCGGCAAACACCGATGGGCTGCCGTATTGATCGGCCTTGGGGCTGTCCTATTCATGCTTCACCCGTCCGCCAACAGCGACCCGCTTGGTAACCTCGTCGCTGTCTGCGCCGCGACGCTCAGCGCCTTTGCCATGATCGCTGTGAGGAAACTTGGCACAACCGAACATGCGCTGACCATTTCCTTCTATTTCATGCTTTTTGCCGCGATACTGTCCGGCATCTGGGCCGGGTTTTTGTGGGAACCGCTGAACCTGACGCAAACGGCGTTCCTAATTATCATGGGCCTTCTTGGCGGCTGCGGCCAGATCGGCCTGACCTACGCCTATTCCCGCGCCCCGGCGGCGTTCGTCAGCCCCTTTACTTACTCCGCCATCATCGTCGCGGCCTTCCTCGACTTCATCGTCTGGAACGTCGTGCCAAGCTGGGAGATTTTTGTCGGCTCCTCCATCGTTATCGGCTCGGGCCTCTACATTTCGCTGCGCGAGGCGCGCAGGCATTATCACTCGACGACCGGCGGCCTCAGCCCGGATCTGAACATCCCGGCGCAGACGGAGAGGGATCTGGAGGATCAGGTCTAAAATCACTTAATAATACTTTAACAGCTTTTCTTTACTATTTTCCTGACGAACACAAAATAGAGGGTGAGGAACATGACCGCCGCCGACAAGCTAACCTCGATTTACCATGCCATTGCCCGTGCTGCTGACGAGGATAAAAGTTTTGTCAATTTCGACCTCGGTTTGGCGCCTGAAGCGATGACTGATATGAACGCGCTCAAGGTCAGAGAAATTTCCGAATATTCGAATTTCGGTGAAACAAATTTATTGCGCAATGATATTGCGCGCTTTCTAGAATCCCAAGGTAACGCCCCTGACCTTTCAGGTCGGGTTGCCGATGTGTTGGATCAGGTCGCAAAAGATGCAATAAGCGCCACTCACGCCGAGGCCGCCTTCTTTACGCTTCGGGGATTCACACCGATTGACGAATTCAACGTCCCACGCTGGCATACAGATGGCTGGTTTTATGAGCCGACCGAAAATACCAGCCAGAAAAAAATCGCCTTGACCCTCAAAGGGCCTAAAACATTGCTGAATAATCTGCCGGATAGTTTACGTGAAGTATTTCATAAATTGCTGCGCTCCTTTCAATCAGACACTACCGAAAATCGTCGTACTCTCGAAAAGCTGGTCAACCCGGCGGATACACAAATACCTTTACCAGGTCAGGGCACAATTTTTACTGTGGGCGATATTGAGCATTCCGCCGTCCATTCGGAACCGCCAATTGATAGTGAACGACTATTTATGTCCGTTGTTCCCGGCACCAGGGCGCAGATTGAAGAATTGCGCCAGCGCTGGAATGTGCCGCCGACAACCTACTCACTCGCACCAGTACCGCCTCCGCAAGGCCCGCAAATGCCATAGGAATTTTTTCTCCCTGACAACATAAATCTAGGCCGGTCCATTGGTCCGAGATGAAGTGCGAGGCACCCGAACATGGACCCTATTGCCACTTCCCCTCTCAAAGAAGGGTGATGAAAAAGAAATCGCCCAAACCGACGAACGAACTATTGAAGCTCACGGGAAACCGCCATATAACCCCGTCATGACCTTCGTAGTGACCGACGTCTGCATCAAGTGCAAATATACCGACTGTGTCGAAGTCTGCCCCGTGGATTGCTTCTACGAGGGTGACAACATGCTCGTCATTCATCCGGATGAGTGTATCGATTGCGGCGTTTGCGAACCGGAATGCCCGATTGACGCGATCAAGCCCGACAGCGATCCGGAGGCCGATAAATGGCTGGCGCTGAACCGCGACTATTCTAACCTCTGGCCGGTCATCACGCGCAAGAAGGACGCCCTGCCCGAGGCTGAGGAATTTAAGGATGTCCCGGACAAGTTCAAAGACTGGTTCGACCCGAAACCGGGCGAAGGGGATTAGACTGGTGAAAATGGCGCTTTATTCCTGACACGGTCAATAAGCGCGTCAGCATGCCCGGCCAGATATTCTTTTGAAATTTCAATTTTTGTCCATAGGTCGGTGTAACGGTCAATTCCGGCCTTTGTTATAATTATGCTTTCGGTGGCCTCGTTTATCTTTTCAAAAACCTCCTCCTCATAATCACTATCCCAGGCAAACCGTCCGGCATTGGCTTCAGCTACCCTGAAAATCTGGGAGAGGTGCTGGCTTGCCCTTTGGAAGGCCCTCAAGGGAAGCACATCCAGATAGGGTGCATGTTCTTCAAAGTAGCCCTCGGGCGGCAGGCGGGAAGATGTAAGCGCCACGACGCCGGCCCATTTCTCTGCCAGAAAATTGACCCTGTTAACCGCGTCGCCCCATGTGTCCTGCATTCCCTGCTCCTTTATTATTTTCATAAATTTAGCGAAGCCATTCCTTCCGTGCAATCTTTCTCTGCATCGTGTCATTATCGCAACACAAAGCCTCGAAATTTTGTAATTTTAGAAAATAAACCTGATTGACTCAGACAGAATCATCAGAAAAGTTAACATTTCACATAATTTTAACTTGAAAATTAACACTTTTTTCACTATATTGGCAACACTGGCTAAGACATGAAGCTGACCCTGGACCCCTTTCCACCAGAACCTCGGCATTCCTCTGCAACCAATTGATACGGTTGCAAGAAATTCATATTTTCTGAACCAGCTATAGGGAACCTCTAACGAAGAAGGTCATAATCATAATGCCAACAGCAGCCAAAACCACAAAAGCCACCAAAACAGCAACCGCGAAAACCGTTAATAAAGCGGCGGCGAAAACTGTGAAAAATGAAATTGTTAAGACCGCTGCTAAAAGCGCGAAAATTGCCCCTAAGCCGGTAACCAAACCTGCCGCCGTTTCCAAGCCGGTCGCCGCCAAACCAGCTGCGAAGGCTGAGGCCCTTACCGCACCCAAAAACGCAATTAAAGTTAAGAACACCTTGGCCGGAAACGATAATTCAGATTTCGGCGCCGGTGACTATGTTGTCTACCCTGCCCATGGCGTCGGCCAGATCGACGGGATTGAGCACACCACCATCGGTGGCATGAAGGTTTCCCTTTACGCCATTACTTTCGAAAAAGACCGTATGCGTCTGAAAATCCCTGTCATTAAGGCAAAGACCTCGGGCCTGCGCAAGCTGTCCTCGTCCAACCGCCTGAAAGATGCAATGAAGACCCTGCAGGGCCGTGCGCGGATCCGTCGCACCATGTGGTCCCGCCGCGCCCAGGAATATGAACTGAAGATCAATTCCGGCGACCCGGTTGCGATTGCCGAGGTTCTCCGCGACCTGAAACGCTCCACGGACGATACCGAGCAATCCTACAGCGAACGTCAGATCTATCAATCAGCTCTTCAGCGCCTTGCCCGGGAAGTGGCCGCCGTTCAGGCGATCACTGAAATCCAGGCCTCGGAAAAGCTTGAAGTGATCCTCGGCAAAGTTGCGGCAGCCCCGGCTGTCGCTGCGGAAGCAGACGTCGCTTAAACGAAATCCTTTCCCAAGGAAACATGACGGCGCGGTTCGCAGGAACCGCGCCTTTTTGTTCGGAGTGGACCCTATTCCAGATTTTTCAGGATGGATTTCAGGACGCCCGGGAATTTCTTCTCCAGCTCGGCCAGACGGAGGCGATTATAACACTCCTTGCCCTGGCGCTCGGAATGGATGATGCCCCCGTCCCTCAGAATACGGAAATGGTAAGAACTGGTTGATGATGACAGATCCTCGATCCCGGCGGTTGCCTCGACACAGATCAGAGTGTCTTTGGTGGTGCGGTCAAGGTTGGCAACGATCTGAAGGCGCGTCTTGTCGCCGAGGGCGTAAAGAACCGCTTCGAGTGTCACATCGTCCATTGCCGGGTGCACAAGTATTTTCATGATTTTAATATAGAGCGAGATTGACTTAACATCAATAGATCTATATCTCAGTTTTATTGAGCAATAATTAAACAGAAAGCGGACACCATGAATTTCAACAGTCCTTCCGCCCAGCGCTGGGCGCTT
>JAQGJB010000031.1 GCA_028290825.1 Micavibrio sp. | reverse complement strand
TAAAATTACTCTCAGGCCAGATATTTAAAAAACCCCTGTTTTTTCTGGGGTTTTTATTTTTTTACGGTAATATATTCGATATGACCCTTTTTACCCCGCCGCACCTTTATGACGGACATCGCTGGCGCGGGATGCGGGTTGGAATTCTTGGCGGGTCATTTAATCCGCCCCATGCAGGTCACGTTCATATTTCAACGGTGGCGATGAAGCGTTTGCAGCTTGATTGTATCTGGTGGCTGGTGACGCCGGGTAATCCATTCAAGCGCGGAACGAATACCCTTCCCTATGATGAACGTCTGCGCCAGTGTCGTGCCATCAACCATGATCCGCGCGTGATTATCAGCAATCTGGAAGAGCAGATAAGTACGATCAGGACGGTCGATACTTTTACAACAATGAAGAAACGTTTTCCGCAGACACAGTTCGTCATGATCGGCGGAATGGATATTGCCCATGAAATTCCGCGCTGGTCGCGCTGGCGGCAATTGCCCAAGCTGACGGCAATGGCGTTTGTAGCGCGCCCGCCTGAAACGTCGCTGGTTCGGCAGAACGGGATGCGGATGACTGGCTGGCAAAGCCACCGGGTTTTGTCGGGTTCGGCAAAACCTTCTTTGTCACCAGGAAATTGTTACTGGATTTTACAGAGTCAGATGAATTACCAGTCCTCCACGCAATTGCGGGAACATCAGCTTAACAAGTATGTCCGGCTGGCTTTTTAATATTTTCGTATAGAGGGGCCTGGCCGGATTGCCCGATGTGACGCCCTCCTCACCCGGGCGAAAAACGGCAGGTTTCCGGTATTTTTTGTGCTTAGCAACACTCTGAATTTGCGGAAACCTTAGAATCGGCAGTACAATTGAAGTATAGCGTCCCGATTGCCGGGGCGGGAGACAGAACCACAGGAGGCCTGCCAAAGCTTGTTTACGCAAATTGACAGCCGGTCGATTGTTATCTGCCACCAACACCCATCAAATATCATGGATGAACGAGCCCTTGCACAAATGTGTTTGGGCTCTAATTTTATTATGGTAGATGGATCAAACCCTAAACTGGAGGTACTGCCATACTGACAACTTACCACGATGGCCAGAAAGGCCCGGAAAACGTAAAAGCTTTGATCATGCGCGCTCTCGATGCAGACAAGGCGATTGATATCGAATGCATAGACTTGCGTGGCCAGTCGTCCATCGCCGATTATATGGTGATTGCGTCCGGAACATCGACACGCCACATCAGCGCCCTCGCGGAAAAATTGTCAGACAGGCTGAGGGCTCTCGGGATATCCGATGTCCGCGCAGAAGGCCTGCAGACCAGCGACTGGGTTGTTCTGGATGCCGGTGATGTTATCGTTCACCTGTTCCGCCCCGAAGTCCGCACCTATTACAATCTCGAAAAAATGTGGATGGTTCCGCATCTTTCAGCGGTTGAACATATAGGCGCTTAAGCTTACCCTTGCGGGTATGACCCATATCGACATCATCGCCGCCGGGCGAATGAAAAACTCGACCTTTGCTGAAGTCTGGCAGGACTATCACAAACGGATGACCGACTGGAAAGTCACCCTGATCGAGATCGAGGGGAAAAACCAGGCCGAAGAAATTAAACGCATTCAGGAAAAGCTGCGCGATGACGCCTATGTCATCTGCCTCGACGAGCGCGGCAGATCTCTCTCCAGCCCCGACTTCGCTACTAAAATCCAAGGCCTGATGGACCAGGGACGGTCGTCGATTCAGTTTGTGATCGGTGGTGCCGACGGGCTTGGTGACGAGCTTAGGAAACGTGCGGATTATCTGCTGTCTTTCGGGGTTCAGACTTGGCCGCACATGATGGTTAGAGTTATGCTGATCGAACAGATTTACCGCGCCCGCCAAATCAATGCCGGGCATCCGTATCACCGGGTTTAGTTTATGCCGAGACTCCCTGCGCTTCGATCTTTTCTATTGCTGTCATTGAGCGTTATGGCTCTGACACCTATGGGTTCGTATGCGGCAACCAAAGCCGAACTCGCCGACCTTAAAGCCAAGCTCGAGACGGAGCAGCAGGAAAAAGACGAATTGAAGAAAAAGGTTGCCTCAGTTCAGGGCGACCTCGAAATCTCTCGCAAAGATCTCGTCGGCCTCAGCCAGAATTTACAGGGCAATGAAAAGAACCTCTCCACGCTTGAGGGGCGGATTGCGAAACTGCAGGAGGACCAGGCGGCGCTGACCGCCAGGATGCAGGCCGATTACGGGTCGATGGGTGAATTGATGCTGGCGCTGGAGCGTATTCGCAGGATGCCAACCGAGACACTGATCATCCGGCCCGGTGCGCCGCTTGAGACAGCGGAGAGCGCGATTTTACTGCGCTCCATTTTGCCCGGTATCAATGCCCGGGCGGAAAAGATGTCGAAAGATATTGCCCAGATGAAGGAAATCCAGACTTCGCTGGAACAGGACCGGGCGCAGTCAAAGAAGACTGCCGCGCAGTTAAAGGAACAGCAGAAATCCATGATGGCTTTGCTCAGCAAACGCGAGGGCCTTTTTAAACAAACCAAAACCGAGTATGAGGAACAGGCCGAGTCCGTCGCCAAGATGGCCGCGCAGGCACAGTCGCTCGAACAACTGGTTTCGCAGGTCAAGGAAAGGCCGCAGGCCAATACGCCGTCCCGCCGCCTGTCCGATTTTAAAGTTCCGGGCGGCGCATGGCGGCCACCGGTTCAGGGAAAACTGCTGATCCGGTTCGGGCAACGCGATGCGATTGGCGCGGCGAGCGAAGGTTTGCGTATTGCGGGTCGTCCAAGCGCACTGGTGACAGCGCCGGTGGCCGGTGTTGTCCGCTATGCCGGATCATTCCGGAATTACGGCAATATCGTGATTATCGAACATGGTGGCGACCTGCACAGCCTGATCGGTGGATTATCCAGAATTGATGCGCAGGTCGGACAAAAAATATCCGCGGGTGAACCCGTGGGAATGCTGCCTGCCTCTGGCACAGACGGCCCGCCCGCGCTATATTATGAGTTGCGGCATAACGGCAAGCCCGTTGATCCGTCTGCCAAATTTCCCGACCTCTCTTAATATGGTTTTAAAATGATCCACAGCCGTTCCGCATTGCTGCTCTCAGCCACTGCCCTTATTGCCCTCGCCCCGATTTCAGTTTATGCGCAGGCGGATAATTCATCCGATGC
>JAQGJB010000019.1 GCA_028290825.1 Micavibrio sp. | reverse complement strand
CTGAATCCAAAAGCCGCTGCTGGCTCGCCATCGCTGATGACAAGCCTGTCGGCATAATCACCACACGAGATCTCGGCGGCGGTGTCGCAGTGCTTGATGACTATCAGGGCCGCGGCATCGGCAAAGCCCTGGTCTGCGCCCGCGAAGAATTTTTTCGCGACAGCCTCGATCAGACCGAGTCCCGCGTCCCCCTCCGTGCCGACAACGCAAAATCAATCGCGTTGCATTCGAGCCTCAGCTACCAGTTCGATCAGGCCAGCAAAGACCTTCTTAAAACCAATCCGCCGTGTCATACGGTGTTGCAGATGGTGAGGGCATTATCGAAACCGCCTAGAGAGTTTTAACAGGAGCTATGAATTAGTATAGGAATTATTTCCTTGACAACCATTCCCTCCTTATGCAATTCTAAACCCGGATGCATCCCGCGGCTGAAACAGTGCCGCAAACAACATGGCCTGTGGGCCCACGCCTGTTTGTTGTTCCAGACCACCGGAAAGCGACAGGAATAAAGCATACGCTTCTTTTCCCACCGGATCGTTCCGGTTAACTGAACGTGGGGAAGATGACAGTATCGGTCACTCCCCTCGTTTGGAGGAACCCTGTTCTGGCATACCAGTCCCAAGAAATGGCCCTGGCCCGGCTGAACGGACGGCATAAATCTCATATTTTTGACAGATTACGGGAAACTGAATTCTGACACCGGACTGAAGGAACTGCCGAAAACATTCAAAAAACGCAAACGAACTAAAGGAATGACCCTGAACCGTTCAAAAGCTACCGAGCCGCCCCTTCAAAACCACTCCGCTTCAACGGCATTGCACAAAACTTAAGGATTTGAGGTATACTATATTGAGACATTCTAATATTTGGGGATTCTTATAGTGCTCTATCATATGTTCGACATGCGTCATGCCCTTCTCACTCCAGCCCGTCTGGCCGCCGAGCTGACCCGCAGTCTTTACACCAATCCGCTTAATCCACTGTCCTACACACCGGGTGCGCGCACGGTTGCCGCCGGGGCCGAGGTGTTTGAACGGGCGACGCGCAAATTCGGCAAGCCGGATTTCAATCTGGGTTATACCAAGATCGATGGCCGCCGTGTCGACATCGCGCAGAAGGCTCTGCTTGAAAAACCTTTCTGCAACCTTCTCCATTTCCGACGCAAGATTAAGCGTGACGATCCGAAGGTATTGATTGTCGCGCCGATGTCCGGTCACTATGCAACCCTTCTGCGCGGTACGGTCAAGGCGCTGCTGCCGCATCATGATGTCTATATCACCGACTGGATCGATGCGCGTCAGGTGCCGGTAAGCGCCGGTAAATTCGATCTGGATAATTATATCGCCTATGTGCGTGAATTCCTCAGCATGCTCGGCCCCGATACTCACCTCATTGCCGTGTGCCAGCCTGCGGTACCGGTCTATGCCGCCGTTGCATTGATGGAAGAAGAAAACGATCCGAACCGCCCCTTGTCGATGACCTTGATGGGTGGTCCGGTGGATGCGCGGATTTCAAAAACACAAGTCACCCGCCTCGCCGAAGATCGCCCGCTGTCATGGTTTGAAAAGAACGTCGTGACGGATGTGCCGTTCTATTATCCGGGCGGATTCCGCAAAGTTTATCCCGGCTTTGTTCAGCTCTCCGGCTTTATGTCGATGAACCTCGACCGTCATGTCGGCTCCAGCATGCAGTTCTTCAAACATCTGGTGCAGGGCGCCGGACAGGATGCCGAACATCACCGCAATTTCTACGATGAATATCTGGCAGTGATGGATATCACGGCCGAGTTTTATCTGCAGACGGTAGAAACGGTGTTCCAGAAATTTTCCCTCCCCACCGGCAAGATGGTGTGGAAAGACCCCTTCACGGGACAGGCACACCGCGTCAACCCTGCCGCGATTACCCGCACCGCCATTCTCACGGTTGAGGGTGAGCTTGATGATATTTCCGCCCACGGTCAGACCACGGCGGCGCATACAATCTCCGTCAACCTTCCGGCTGACAAGCAATATCACCACTTCCAGGAAGGGGCCGGCCACTACGGCATCTTCAACGGCTCCCGCTGGAAATCCCAGATCATGCCGCGCGTACGTCACTTCATCCGCCAGATGGATGACCCGAGCCGGTCACCGATCCCGGCGCACGACCTGGAACTGATCCCCGATCTCGCCGCGCCGCAATATGACCCGAAGGTGCACGGAATCGAAGTTGTCCTTGCGCGTAAGGCACAAAAGGCTCCGCTGACCCCCGCTGAAAAAGAAAAATCGGGGTTCCACAACGCTGAGGAAGACGCCTGATTTTAAAGGCTTTTCTGCACGTTACTCACAAGCCCGCCGGGGGCTTGTTGCAAAGCACAACTGAAATTTCTCAGTGATGCGGTGTGTGTGCTGTTACAATCCCTGAAGACTTTCGACAAACGGAAGCCTGAGGGATAAAAAACACAGATGTACGATTCGAGTATTTATTTCAGGGATGCATTTCATGCCGCGGCCTCAGGCATGGACGCGCAGACCAGTTTTTTTCGCACGATGAGTCAGATTACCGGCTGGGTTGCCCCCGGCCTGAGCAAAAGCTATGATATGCTGGCGCAGGCTTCGTCGACCGCAGCCACCCTTTCGCACCGCTTTGGCCGTGCCAATACAAAACCGTCCTTCAATATCGGCAGCACAGTCATCGACGGCCAGAACTTCCGTGTGACCGAAGAAGCCATTGCAGGCGGGCCTTTCGGCGTGCTCAAGCACTTCAAACGTGAACCCTCTGAAGCGCAGGCACCGATTAATCTCGGCCAGCAGCCAAAGCTTTTGCTGGTCGCGCCGATGTCCGGCCACCACGCCACAATCTTCCGCGAAACAGTACGGAACCTGCTGCCCGATCACGATATTTATGTGACCGACTGGACCGATGCGCGGATGGTTCCTATCAATGCGGGCAAGTTCGATCTCGACGACCAGATCGATTACGTTCAGAGCTTTATTGAAACCATCGGACCGAATACACACGTTCTGGGCTATTCACAATCAACCGTTCCGGTTTTGTCGGCTGTCTCGCTGCTGGCGGCAAAACAATCCCCGGCTCAGCCTTTATCCATGATCCTTGTCGCCGGCCCGATCGATCCGACGATCTCGGAAACGGGAGTCGGAAAATTGGCGCGCGATCATTCGATGAACGAATTCGAAGGCCTCATCAGTCAAGTCCCTCTGGAACATGCGGGTGCAGGCAGGCCGGTTTATTCCGGCAGGACACAGCTTATGGCGCTCTCCTGCGCTGATCCCGCCAAACGGTTGCAGGTTTACAATTCCCTGCTACAGCACACCTATCTGGGCCATACGGTTGAAGCCGCGAAACTCACGGCGGAATGCGATGAATACGAATCCACCTTTGATATTCCCCGCGAACACTGGCTTGATATGATCCGGTATTTTAAAACCAATCCTATCGGCAACGGAACGATGAAACATCGTGGTGTGCCTGTTAACCCTGGCGCGATCACCAAGACCGCCATCCTGACACTGGAAGGCGACCATGATAAAATTGTCGGGCTGGGCCAGACTTCCATTGTTCACAAACTTGCCGGGAATCTTCCTCTTTCAATGAAGTTCCATCATATCTGTAACGGGGCCGATCATTACACGGTTATGGACCCTAACCTCGTCGCAAATTTTGTGTACAAGGCCGAAGGGAAAAAGGTCATTCTCTTTGACAGCCCATCTGTAACCAAGACACCGCACGACGCCGATAGGAAGCCGCCTGCCGTTACACCGGCCCTTCCCGATTATTTCGGCCACGACCTGCATTAGGCGGCCTTTTGTCAGGCCTTAATCCCTTTACCTGACAGGCATGGCGGAATATATTGCTGTCCATGCGTCTCTTCCGCTCCACCGCCAGCACGACACTGGACCCCTACGCCGCCGATCTTGCCGCCATTCACCCATCTTTGCGGATGCGGGTATCGGCGCGGGCGAAGCGTCTGGCGCTGCGCCTCGATGCCAAGACCGGCCTTATTTACCTGGTGATGCCGAAGCGGGCGAGCCTGAAATCGGCTCTGGCCTTTGCGCGACAATACGAAGACTGGATCGAGAAACATGCGGCGCGCGAACCGGATGCCATTCCCTTTGTCGATGGCGCGGTTATTTGTATTCTTGGTCAGGATAGGACAATCCGGGTCGAGCACAATCCCGATATACGGCGCACCACCATTACTCTTGCCGACCAGGCTTTAATTGTCGTTACAAACCAGGACGATCCTTCGTTACGGATTGCGCGTTACCTGAAAACCCTTGCCCGCAGTGAAATTACCCGTATCGCCCATGAAAAAGCGGCGGTCATCAACAAACCGATCAATGCCATCAGCATCCGCGACACCTCGACACGCTGGGGCAGTTGTTCGCAGGAGGGTAATCTATCGTTTTCCTGGCGACTTATCCTCGCGCCCCTGCCCGCGCTGGATTATGTTGTCGCGCATGAGGTCGCACATCTTATTCATATGAATCACAAAACAAGGTTCTGGGCGTTGTGTGAAAAGCTGTCCGCCGATTTCGCAGGCGGGCATGGCTGGATGAAAAAGCACGGACACAACCTTATGCGTTACGGCTGATTACGGGGTCAGCGAACCGCCGCGGTCTGCGTGTTTTTCCATGGCGTTCGCAATCGCCTTCATTGGCAATTTCCCGGGATGGCCAAGGTTGGGATAAAAACGATCATAGAAGGCCGCCGTTTTGCACAATCTTTCACGCAGGATATCGAGTGACTGTACATCGCCGATCTGGGCCATAAAGCCTGCCTCAACAATCTCCTGCGTTCTGGCTTTGGTAATCAGAAAATCACCCATGAACCGGTTGGCGAGCATTTCGAAGTGATCGAAGATCCTGTCGTTCTTCATGACGGGGCAAGCCGCCTCCAGGTTTACGCGCAATGATTTGGCCAGCTTGTAATATTGCGGCGGGGTCATGTTTTCACCATTATGACGATCGTGACTGTCCCAGTCGAAGATGTTTTCCATCATCATCTGCACAGCGTTAACATCATGTTTCCGGGGATCTGCGTTGTTACTGATGTCCAGGGCAGCGTTATGTGCGGCAAGGGTATTGAAGGTATCGTGCCGTGGTCGCTCGAGGTAATCGCAGCTTGTCTGAACCGAGGCCTTGCGGCTGATAACGGCTTCTATGCGGTCAGTATCGGTCGCCGCCCCACCGGTTCTCATTTTCTGAAGGGCCGCGACACTATCGCCGGATGAGATTTTCTGCAAAACTGGCGAAGGCTCTTTTTCAAGCTGGGTGATAGCATGCTCATCACCATTCGCAAGGGCATCCTCGATCGCACCTTCCCGCGCCAGACTGCTGATCAGCGGTGCAAAATCACCCGGATTTTCCGGATCGATTTTTTCGCTGATACCAAAATCCGAAACTCTTTTTTCCGGGCCTGGCGATTGCACTTTTTTTACGCCGCTTAAAGCATCACGAAATTGCTGCATACGGACCTGCTGGCGAAGCTCATCGGAAATATACATATTCAACCCCCTACTCTTCGTTTTCGGGCTTGTTGCCCTTTCTTTTCTCTAGAAAAGGATGCGCTTATGCTGCTTTGCACACAAGAAAAAATCATGAAAAACAGGGAGCTGCTTAACTTTCGAAAAGATTTGCAACTTTATTACCAAGAGAAATTATTGATTAGAATAATCTTACCTTGAGGATGTTATAAATTCTAATGCGCCTTGCAAAATATGTTGTGCTGCTAAAGAGTCGATAATGAGTTTTCTTTTTGTTCTCCGCATATCCACAGTTTCAACCAGAAAATCCTCTACAGCCGCCGTGGACAGGCGCTCGTCCCAAAAGGCAATCCAGGGATTGGGGCCGAAAATTTCCGGGTGGTTACGCATTTCTTCGGCGAAATGCCGGACCGACTGGCAGCGCGGCCCTTCGCTTCCATCCATATTTAAAGGGAATCCGAGGACATAGCCGCCCACTTCGAACTGGTCGATCTCCCTCTTCATGTCCAGAATATCGAGGGTGAATTTTTCCCTCCGGACCGTCCTTAAAGGTGTCGCAATGTTATGAGAAGAGTCGGACAAAGCGAGGCCGATCGTTTTAGTGCCGATATCTAGCCCGAGAAGGCGTTTTCCGGGCGGTAGTTTGGCGGCAATGTCTTTTAAAAGTCCGATAGGCATTGCGCCATCATAGGGCGGATGGTAGAAAAACCAAGCTAAAAACCGATTTAAACCAAGCGTTTCGAGAGATCCAATGGATAAAGCCACCGTCAAGAAAGTCGCCACCCTCGCCCGCCTCCATGTAACGGAGGAAGAGCAGGAAAAATACGCCGCCCAGCTTGGCGGGATTTTCAAATGGATCGAGCAGATGAGCGAGGTCAATACCGATAACGTCAAACCGTTATCGAGCGTGATCGACCTGCCGACGCCATTGCGCAAGGATGAAGTGACCGATGGCGGCATTCAGGACGATATTCTGGCCAACGCCCCGGAAGCGGTTGAAGGATTTTTTGTTGTTCCGAAAGTGGTGGAGTAAACCATGACCAATTTAACACACCTGACCATTGCCGAAGCCCTGGACGCCCTGAAGAAAAAAGACTTCACCGCCAAGGAGCTTACCGAAGCGCATGTAAAGGCGACCTCCGAGTTCCGTCACCTGAACGCGTATGTTACCGAGACGCCGGAAATTGCGGTTGAACAGGCGGAAGCATCGGATAAGCGCCGGGCAAAGGGCGAAGCCGGTCTGCTGGAAGGCATTCCACTGGCAATCAAGGACCTCTATTGCACCAAGGGTGTTCGCACCACGGCGTCGAGCAAGATCCTCGAAAACTTTATACCGACCTATGATTCCACGGTCAGCGGAAATTTGATGCGTGACGGCGCGATCATGCTGGGCAAAACAAGCCTTGATGAATTCGCGATGGGATCGTCGAACACCACCTCGGCCTATGGCAACGTGATCAACCCATGGAAACGCAGCACGGGAGATAATGCGGATCTGGTTCCCGGCGGTTCGTCCGGTGGTTCGGCGGCGATTGTGGCGGCCCGCGCGGCGATGGGTTCGACCGGCACCGACACCGGCGGCTCGATCCGTCAGCCTGCAAGTTTCTGCGGTATCGCGGGAATCAAGCCGACCTATGGCCGTTGCTCACGCTGGGGCATTATTGCCTTCGCTTCCTCCCTCGATCAGGCAGGACCGTTTGCGAGGACGGTAGAGGATTGCGCTATCATGCTGCAATCCATGTCGGGGTATGACCCGAAAGATTCCACTTCCGCCAATCAGCCGGTGCCGGATTTCCGCGCTGCCCTGTCCGGCAGCATCAAGGGCCTGCGTGTCGGTATTCCAAAGGAATATAATGTTGATGGCCTGCCTGCGGAAATAGCCAAGCTTTGGGAACAGGGAAAAGACTGGCTGCGGTCTGAGGGGGCGGAGATTATCGATGTATCCCTGCCGCATTCGAAATATGCGCTGCCGGTTTATTACATTCTCGCCCCTGCCGAATGTTCTTCAAACCTGGCGCGTTATGACGGCGTTCGTTATGGCCTGCGCGTTGAGGGCAAGGACCTGACCGAGACATACGAAAAAACGCGTGCGCAAGGGTTCGGCAACGAAGTCAAACGCCGTATCATGATAGGCACCTACGTTCTTTCCGCCGGGTATTACGATGCGTATTACACCAAGGCGCAGAAAATCCGCCGCCTGATCGCCGAGGATTTTGCCAAGGCGTATGAGAAATGCGACGTTCTGCTGTCACCAACCGCCCCGTCCGCCGCATTTGCGATTGGCGAGAATGAGGATGATCCGGTTAAAATGTACCTGAACGATGTTTTCACCATTCCGGCTTCGCTTGCCGGACTGCCCGGTATGTCGGTTCCGGCGGGCATGAGCAGCGACGGGCTTCCGCTTGGTCTGCAGATCATTGGCAAGCCATGGGATGAGGCGACGGTGCTGCGTGTCGGTCATGTAATCGAAAAGGCTGCGGCGATTACCGCGCTGCCCGCCATGCTGATGAAAAAGGCGGCGTAATTGATAAGGATCGGTTTTGCACTGATCGCACTTTTGACATTGCTGATGCCGGGAACGGCATTGGCGGAAAAGCCAGTTACGCAAAAAGTCGCCAATACCTATTATACCTCCTGTATGGGGCACGAAGACCCGCGCATGGATGCGGAGGGACAAATGAGCCTTTGCAGCTGTGCCGCAGCACGGATGATGGGCGAACTGACCCTGGAAGACATCACTTACATGTCAGCCGACCCGGCCAATAAGGACGGACGGGCGCGCTACAACAAGATGCTGGTCAATGTCTATGGTCCTTGCATGAAACTGCCGGTGCAGAAAGAGCTTGCGGCCCAGTGCATGCGCGATAAGAAAATCAAGCAGTTTATGCTGCGCGATACGACCGGTATGTGCGAATGCATGGCGGCGCGAACCGGTGATTACATTGACGCCGCCAGCGAAGACATCATGCTCACCATCCTTCAGGCCGAACCGAAGGTTACGGACATCTTTCCACGCATGATGGGAAGCCAGCGCATTCGCGGCGCAGCGGAAAATTTCATTTACACTTGTATGCATGACCAGAAGTAAGGACAAAAGACATGGCACAGATCGTTAAAGGACAAACAGGCGATTGGGAAATCGTGATCGGTATGGAGGTACATGCGCAGATTACGACGAAATCAAAACTGTTCTCCGGTTCCTCCACCGAATTTGGCGCGGCGCCCAACAGCCAGGTCAGCCTGGTTGATGCCGCGATGCCTGGAATGCTGCCCGTACTGAACGAATATTGCGTTGAGCAGGCGGTCCGTACTGGCCTTGGTATCAACAGCGAAATCAATCTCTACTCCGTGTTCGAGCGGAAGAACTATTTTTACCCCGACCTGCCGCAGGGTTATCAGATTTCCCAGTTCCTGCACCCGATCGTCGGCAAGGGCGCAATTGAAATCGATATGCCCGATGGTTCGGTTAAAACCATCGGTGTTACCCGTCTGCACCTTGAACAGGATGCGGGTAAATCGGTTCACGACCAGCACCCGACTAAATCCTATGTCGACCTGAACCGTTCGGGCTGCGCCCTGATGGAAATTGTGTCGGAGCCGGATATACGCGGTGCGGACGAAGCGGTTGCCTATCTCGCCAAACTGCGGATGATTTTGCAGTATCTTGGCACCTGCAATGGCAACATGGAAGAAGGGTCAATGCGCGCCGACGTCAACGTTTCGATGCGCAAGCCCGGTGACCCGCTTGGCACACGTTGCGAAATCAAGAACGTCAATTCCCTGAAAGCCGTGCAGATGGCCGTGGATTACGAAAGCCGCCGCCAGGTTGAAGTTCTTGAAGCTGGAGGGTCGATCAAACAGGAAACACGCCTGTGGGATCCGAGCAAGGGCGAAACCCGTTCGATGCGGTCCAAGGAAGAGGCGCATGATTACCGTTATTTCCCGGACCCGGATCTCCTGCCGCTGGAACTCAAAAACGAATGGGTTCTGAAGATAAAGGAAACCCTGCCCGAACTTCCGGATCAGAAGAAGCATCGTTTTATGAGCGAATTCGGCCTCTCTTCCTATGATGCCGGTGTGTTGATCGCGGAACGGTCACGAGCCGATTTCTATGAGCTGGTAGCCAAGGGCCGTGACGCCAAGCTGGCCGCTAACTGGACGCTGAACGAACTTCTGGCGCTCCTCAACAAGGATCAGAAACCTATCAGCGAAAGCCCGGTCAGCGCCGAAAATCTCGGCCTGCTGATCGCGCGGATCAGCGACAGCACAATCTCCGGCAAGATCGCCAAGGATGTGTTCGCCGAAATGTATGCGACTGGCAATAACCCGGACAGTATCATTGAAACCAAAGGCCTGAAACAGGTGACGGATAGCGGAGCGATTGAAAAGATCGTTGATGAAGTCATCGCTGAGAACCCCGACAATGTTGCTGCTTACAAAGGCGGCAAGGATAAACTGTTCGGCTTCTTCGTCGGTCAGGTCCTGAAAAAATCGCAGGGCAAAGCGAATCCGGATATGGTCAATGAACTGCTGAAGAAAAAACTGAACTAAAACTAACTGGCTAGACTTAGAATCTAGAGTTTAAACCGGGCCTAATCTGGATCTTATTGATGGATGAATTGAAGAAAGAAACCTTTCGTCTTGAACCATCGATCATTGTGCTAATCATTGCTAACTTAATTCCGGTTTATGGCGTTGTTTTTCTTGGCTGGAATGTCCTTGATATTCTGCTTGTTTTTTGGGTGGAAAATCTGGCAATTGGCTTATTTACTATTCTAAAGATGCTTACAGTCGGACTTATAGCCGGGGGGATTTTCCGGCTAATCGGCACCCTGTTTCGTATCTGTTTTTTTTGCGCCCATTACGGATTGTTCACTTTGGGGCATGGCGTATTGATCTATGCCATATTTGGTGACGGGCCTTTTACTAAAGGTGCCATTAAAGCAGAATACTGGCCTTCCTTATATGAACCTTTCCTGCCAGGACACGCATTATTTTATGCAGCTCTTTCCATTTTGGGCTCTCACTTATTTTCTTACGTCTATAATTTTATCATCCGAAAAGAATATGCTTCATCTAAAGTAGATATTCTTATGTTTCGGCCCTATGGGCGAGTTGTGATTTTGCACATCGTAATTCTTCTGGGCGGTTTTCTCGCAGAAAAGTCCGGTTCAAGTATTGCGGCATTACTTTTGCTCGTTGTTATTAAAATATGTATAGATATTGTTCTTCACAGACAAATTCATAAGCCTATAAAGACGACAGTGTCATTATGATCAATCGAGATATCATCATCTTCGGCGGCGGTATAGCGGGTCTCTGGGCCCTACGGCGGCTTGTAGACACCGGTTATGACGCGGTGTTAATAGAGAAAGATAAGCTGGGCGGAGATCAGACCCTGGCATCACAAGGCATGATCCATGGCGGCCAGAAATACGCCATCACCGGGCAGGTCAATGACCATGCCCGTTCCATCGCCGCAATGCCGGAGAGATGGGAACGATGCCTGAACGGTTCGGGTGATATCGATCTTTCCGCCACAAAAATCCTCAGCCCGTCACAGATCATGTGGCCCGCAGGAGGAATGCTTTCCGATATGGCGGTTTTTGCCGCGGCCAAACTGGTGCAGGACGATACCGTTAAACTGGAACGTGCCGCGTGGCCGGAAATACTCAAGGGACATCCTCATTTCAAGGGAAGTGTCTACCTGATGAAGGAAGAAGTTCTGGATAGCAAATCGCTTTTGGCGGCCCTGGCCGCCCCTGTGCGAAGCAGAATTTACAAAGGGTCTGTCAGCACACTCGATCAGGATGGATCGGTTACAGTTGATAATGTCACTATCCGTGCCAAAGCCATCTTTTTCTGCGCAGGTCAGGGAAATGAGGACGCCCTCAGATTTCTCGATATCAACGATCGTAAAACCCAGCGTCGCCCGCTCAAACAGGTGATGGTCTCCTCCGTTCCGTTTCCCCTTTACGCGCACGGGATTGTCGGCAATCCCAAACCGCGCATGACGATCACCAGTCACCCGGGCGCGGATGGCGGCTTCGTCTGGTATCTGGGCGGGGATATTGCGGAAAAGGGTGTTGGCCTCAGCGACGACGAACAAATGGCTTTCGCCTGCCGTGAATTACAGGACCTCTTCCCCCAGATTGACTGGGCCGCAAAAGATTATGCCGTCTGGTCCGGGGACCGGGCGGAGCCTTTCAGCGACAAAGGCGCATTGCCGCCCGGTCCTTACCTGCACTCCATCGGCAACATCTCGCTTGGGTGGCCGGCCAAGCTGACTTTCGCGCCGGGCTTTGGCGATCTTGTGATGGAGCGCGTAAAAGACCTAAGCATTACACCAACAACGTCGGGCGAGGCATTGCCCCTGCCGCATGCAGAAATCGGGCAATACCCCTGGGAAAAGGCGACATGGAAAAAGTTGAACAACGCGCGTTCGGCCTGAGCGGTCGCTATGTGAGTATCCTGGGTCTTGGAACAGTCAAGTTCGGGCGCAACACCGGCGTCAAATATCCGCAAGGGTTTGACCTGCCTGACGACGGTGCGATAAACGGCATTCTGGACCTGTGTATCGAGAATGGCATCAACCTGCTGGATACCGCACCAGCCTATGGCACAGCTGAAGAACGTCTCGGGCAATTGCTGGGCGAAAGACGTGACAAATTTTTTCTGGTCACAAAAACCGGAGAGGAATTTGATGGAACAACCTCACGCCATATCTTCACGCGCGAGCACACCGAAATGAGCGTTGAGCGCAGCCTGCGCCGCCTTAAAACGGACCACCTCGATTGCGTTCTGGTTCATTCCACGCTTGACGATCTTGACGTCATTGAAAATACGGATGTGCTTGAGACGCTCCACCGTCTTAAGGGGAAAGGCGATATTGCAAGTTTCGGCGTGTCAACCTACACCATAGCGGGCGGGAAAAAGGCGGCGGATCTTTGCGATTGCGTCATGGTCGCCTATAATCCCGATTACCGCGAGGAAGAATCTGTCATACATTATGCCCTGGAAAAGAAGAAGGCCGTGTTGATCAAAAAAGCGATGGGGTCCGGGCATGCCCCCGATCCGGCGCGTAACCTCAATTTCGTGGCCCGAACACCCGGCGTTACAAGTATTGTTTTCGGCAGCCTGAACCCCAACAACATCCGCAGCAATATTGCTGCTCTGAACAAGGACGAATAAAGCGCATGGACTTTCTATTTGATGTTCAAATCTGGATCGGTCTTTCCACACTGATCGTGCTGGAAATTGTTCTGGGTGTCGATAATCTGGTGTTCATCGCCATCCTTGCCGATAAACTGCCCGAACGACAGCGCGATAAGGCCCGGGTCATAGGTCTTATGCTGGCGCTTGGCATGCGGCTTATATTGCTGAGCTTTATTTCCAAACTGATTACCCTGACCAACCCCCTCTTCGACGTTTTCGGGCATAATTTTTCGGGGCGTGATCTTATTCTCCTGGGTGGGGGCCTGTTCCTTCTGTTCAAGGCGACCAGTGAAATTCACGGCCGTATCGAAGGGCACGGGCATGGACCTGATGATGAAAAAGACCGCCCCAAATTTTGGGTGGTGGTGTCGCAGATCGTGGTCCTTGATGCGGTTTTCTCAATGGATGCGGTGATTACCGCCGTTGGCATGGTTGAACATCTTCCCGTTATGATGGCCGCCGTCGTTATCGCCATGGCGATGATGATTTTCGCCAGCAAAGCCCTGACAAAATTTGTGAATGCCCACCCCACGGTCATTATGCTGTGTCTCAGCTTCCTGCTTATGGTGGGTTTCAGCCTGGTGGCCGACGGTCTTGGTTTCCATGTGCCGAAAGGCTACCTGTATGCCGCCATCGGCTTCTCAATCCTGATCGAGGTTCTTAACCAGACCAGTATGATCCGCCGCCGCAGCCGCCTGGTCGCGGGCCCCGACCGGCGCCAACGCACGACCGATGCGGTTCTTCGTATGCTGAGCGGCAGGCCGGGCGGTAATGCCGAAATGGCAGAGGATGTCAGTACGCTGGTCAAGTTTGGCCAGGATGCTGGTCCGGTTTTTTCAACCATGGAACGCAAAATGATTGGCGGCGTCCTGCAATTGACCGAACGTCCGATCCGCAGCATCATGACGCCGCGCCCCGATATCAGCTGGATCGACCTGAACGATCCGCAGGAAATGATTATTGAGGAAATCCGCTCCACTCCGCACAGCACAATTCTGGTGAGCCGTGGCGGGCTGGATGAAATCGTCGGCGTGATGCGCAAGGCGGAATTGCTGTCGGTGTGGGAACGCGGGGTTATGCCCGATATCGTCTCTACCCTGCGCCCGCCGCTCAGCCTGCACGAGAACCTGTCGGTGCTGAAGGCGCTCGACCTGTTCAAGGAAACGCCCGTGGCCATGGCGATCGTGGTCGATGAATATGGCAGCATCGAAGGCGTCGTTACCCTCAACGATATTATCCAGACGATTGCAGGGCACATTCCGAATGAATATGACGACCTTGAGCCGGAAATCAAAACCCAGCATGACAATTCGATCCTGATCGACGGCATGGCCTCGATCTACGATCTGCGGGAGAAATTGCATCTCGGTTACCTGCCGGGTGACGGATTCTCGACGCTGGCCGGGTTTATCCTTTACCGCCTCGGACATATACCGAAGGAAGGTGAAGTGCTGAGCATACCGGGCTGGAATTTCACGGTCCTGAAGATGGACAAGAACAAAATTCTGAAGGTCAAGGCAACGCCTCAGCCCTCGACGTAATCAAGATCCGCGCCGAAGGTTTCGCGCAGGTTATAAAGCGCGATAAAGGCCAACACGATTGTAAAGCCGAGAACGGCGACGCCACTGACCGTCACGCCCAGGTAATCGGTGAGGCCGCGAAATGCAAATGTCACCGGAATGGTGATGGCGCGGACAACGTTGGGAATTGTCGTGGCGGCCGTCGCGCGAATATTCGTGCCGAACTGCTCCGCCCCCATCTGCACAAACATCGCCCAGTACCCGACGCTGATCCCCAACGAAAAGCACAGAGCGTAGTAAACGCCAAGCGTCTTGTGCGGAATACCGACATACAGGGCCGTCATTATAATCAGCATGACCAGTGATACAGCCACGGCCTTACGGCGGCTTTGCAGCTTCTGACTGAGCAGGCCGATGAAGGCATCCCCGAAGACCAGACCGAAATAACAATAGAATACAGCCTTGCCCGCAGTCGGAATGTCCGTCATGCCCATGTCTCTGGCAAATTCAGGGGTAAAAGTAATGAATAAACCGATCATGGCCCAAAGCGGCGCGCCGATCAGGATTACCGACACGTAACGCTTCAACAGAACCGGATTGCGGAACAGCATCGAAACGCGCCCGCGCCGAACAGGCTTTTCGTTTTCTTCAACTTTCCGGTACATGCCGGATTCACGCACCTTGAACCGCAGGGCCAGAAGCCCCAACCCCATACACCCGCCGATCATATAGGCCGTGCGCCAGTCGGTTATCTCCGCCAGTGTCGCCGCCAGCATTGCCCCGGCCACGCCAATACTTGCGATAAAAGTGGTCCCCAGACCGCGCCACTTTTTCGGTAGCAATTCGGAGGCAAGCGTCACCCCTGCCCCCAGCTCCCCCGCCAGGCCGATCCCGGCAATAAAGCGCAGCGCCATATAAATATCGACACTCTGCACAAAACCGTTCGCAATGTTTGCAACTGAATATAAAAGAATGGAGCCGAAGAGAACCTTCACCCGGCCCATTCTGTCGCCGATCACCCCCCACAAAAATCCGCCGATCAGCAGGCCCGCCATCTGTGCGTTCAGAAGATTGATCCCCGTGGACAGCAAGGCCTCCGGCGCGACGCCCAGATCCTTCAGGCTTTGCACCCGCACAATTGCAAACAGTAACAGGTCGAAAATATCGACGAAATACCCCAGTGCCGCGACCAGAATTGTGAATAATACCGCGCAGTCCACAGTGCGGCTTTCAAGGCTGATTGACGTCATGATGTCCCCTGTTTATTATTTCCGCATATCTTAAAGATTATGGACATAAAATCAAATGGCGCAGAAACGCGAATACAAAGTAGTCATCTACCGTGAGCCTCTGCTCGGGTCGATGTTCCTCGGCGGGTCGCGGGTCGACCCGGTGCGCTATTCCGAATTTCTGAACAAGAATGCCGCCGATGGCTGGCGCGTGATCACGATGGAGCGTGAACAGCGCCGCGAGCTTTTATTCTGGAAGCGCGAAGCTTTTCTCACCATCATGGAACGCGAGGTCGGCGCATCGCCATGATCAAAGGTAAAATCCTTTTACTGTCCCTTTGCGCCATGGGTGTTTTGGCAGCGGTGCTCGGTCTGATCGAGATGTGGACCTATGTCATTGAATGGGATGTGTTCCTGAAAATCATGGGCACGATCCTGATTGCCGGAACGGAAATCTCGCTGTTGATGGCGATCGATTATGATATGGCGGCCAGCCGCCGGAAATGGCTGCTGCTCGGCCTGGTCGCCCTCACCGGGCTGGCGACGGTTCTGGTTACCGCCCAGATCTGGACTCAGGCCCTGGAATGGCACGTTTTCCTGAAAATTATCGGCTCGATCGGCATCGTAATTTTCCTGGTCGGGTTCCTGCTGGCCGTGGCCGAGGATTTTGGCAATAATAAACGCCTGAAAGACCAGAATTACGTCGATTAACCGGTTGATTTGGCGGTTTATTACTGTTAATTAAAACCCCTGCCGGAGGGTTAAGCCTTCTCCGGTGCCTATGTTAAATGCGGAGACGTGGCCGAGTGGCTGAAGGCAACGGTTTGCTAAATCGTCATACGGGTAACTGTATCGAGGGTTCGAATCCCTCCGTCTCCGCCATTACCTCCCTCCAAGAGCGTCCATTCTCCGTATTAAATGGTTTAACAGACAAACTTTGCCTAAATCCATCGCCCTGAATTAGCCCGTCTTAATGGTTTGAAGACATATTGGGGGCAGATTGCTTGCTTGAAAAGGGAGATAGCCCGATGCCACTACGGACACCATGAAGCAACAGGAATAGCTTGAGGAACAGTCACCCATAACGTTTTCGAACTGATCGCCGGAGAAGGGCATACGACCAATCTTTGATCGCTGGCGTACAAACTGCGGGAAGGAAAATGAGAAATGGAGGCCCTCTAACCGCCCGACTGCAAATACTGAATTAATTGCCGTCGTGAAATTTAGATTTTCTTTTTTAGGTGACCTATATTAATTTATACCTATATATTTTTGGAGATAGGTTATGGGCTTCCGTTCACCACTCTCAATGTCCGACGCGGAAATTGAGATTTTTGATTTGCTTATTGCTTTCGCAGGATCTGTCCGTCTGGTTGACGAAATCATGGCAAGACCACGCCCGGGCAATCGCGTATCCCTTACCACGTTGATGGAAGAAATTCAGGAAGAACACAAACGCGCGGCCACTCCCCCGCCAACGCCTGAATGATTGTCCCGCACCGCCAGTCATCACAACTGCGGTACCGGCCTCCACGAAATTTTTATTTGTATTTAAATACAGGCAATTCTGCAGGATCGATTGGAGTTCCATCGCTCCAGAAAATGTCATGGAATAAATTACCGGCAGGCGGACTTTGAGTAGGCTGGCTCCAGTTTCGCCAAGGCAGATGCGTCTGAGATTTTCCGACAACAAGGCCCCAGTTCAGAACAGCCACATTAAATTTTCTGGCCAGGGGAAGGATGCATTCGAAGGTGCTGCCGATGCTGCGCGCCATATATTCTGTGCAGATAAAGGGGCGTTCATATCGTTGCAGCGCCTGGACGCAACCTTCAAAGACTTCAGGCTTACCGTAGCTATGGAAGGAAATCAGATCGGATTTTTCAATCTGCGTTTTCTGAATCGGGTTCAATTTATCATGGCTGGACCAGTCACCCGTCCAGATGCCGCTGGTCAACGGCTGGACAGGTCCGGCGGAGCGGACCCAGTCAAAAACCTGGGGAATGAGTTTGGCGACATGCGCACGTTTTTCATCAGGGGGTAATTCCACTCCCAAACCACCCTGACCGTAATTGTCGTGGTTGATAAAATCAGGCTCGTTCCAGACATCCCAGGCAAGGATGCGGTCATCGTTGGCGAAAGCGCCAACAATACCCTTTATATAATTTTCTAGCCGCGGATGTTCTGCGGCATCGGCCAGGGCCTTTGCTCCAGGACTTTGCACCCAGCCGGAATTATGGGTGTGCGGCATCGGATCTTTCTGTTTCCCGAGTTTTGGATGAGGGTCCCAGCAGGAATCAAACAGGACCAGCATTGGTTTGATTTTATGTTTTTCACAAAGGCCCAGAACCGTGTCGATGCGCTGCTTATAACCATCGCTGTCGCTGTCCCACAAAAGATCGTGCAGGAAAATACGCATAGTGGTCATACCACAATGGTCTTCCGCGAGGCCTAGCTCCCAGTCGATCTGGCGTGGGTCGAAAGTATCCGCCTGCCACATTTCCAATTGATTGATTGCATTGGCGGGGAGAAAATTAGCACCGATCAGAAAAGGCTGCCTTGCGTACCACTGCTTGGCCTGGTCCGGGGACCACTGGTTGGATGGAATTGCCGATGTACTCATTTTTCTAATCCCTGTTGCTGCACTGCAAAATGCGGTTATTTATTATTATGATTATAAAAAGATCTCGATTTACGCAAGAAATTAAAGCTAATAATAGTCTTGTAATTTGTGCTGCGGTGCGGTTATTGAAGATTACAATTCTTAAAACGGTAGAAAATGATTTCAAAGAAAATTTCCTTGCGCAGCGATCACTGGTTCGGGCCTGAAACAGCCGTTGATCTGCGTGCGCACCATACCGGCAAGCTGGTCAATTCCAAACTGACCCTGGAAGAACTTATCGGAACCAGCCATCATTTAAGCGACAGGACAACCAGCGGGCGGCGGCCCGTGATCGGGGTCTGCAAATTCGGTGGCGACCTAAACCCCTGCCAGGCTATGCACGACCATCATCTGGGTGACCGGGTTGTGGAAGGTATCCGCGCGGCTGGCGGCATTCCGTTACGCTTTGATGCCGCCCCTCCCCTTGGGGAGCCGCTGACCCGACCGACAACCATGTATCTGCGCAACCTTACGGCGCTGACCTTGCTTGAAACGATTATTGCCAATCCTCTTGACGGGCTGGTGCTGCTGACCGGATGTGACAAGACTGTTCCTGCCGGGCTGATGGCATCGCTCCTGGCGGATCTTCCGGTCATTTTTGCGTCGGCGGGGCCCATGTTGAATGGATATCACCGCGGCCAGCAATCCGCATCCGGCGTTCACCTGTGGAAGAACCGAGAACTCCTTGCCGCCGGTACGATTACCGAAGATGAACTGATCATCCGCTCCTGCGCGGCGCAGCCAAGCGCCGGTCATTGCATGAGCATGGGAACAGCCTCAACTATGAATAGCCTGGCCGAGGCGCTGGGCCTTTCCCTACCGGGCAGCTCGGCCATCCCCGCACCGATGGCTGAACGCGCACATGCCAGCTACCGTAGCGGCGCAATGATTGTCGATATGGTTCTGGAGGGGCGTAATCCGCGTTCCTTCGTCAACCGCCAGTCATTCATTAATGCGATCGTGGTAAACGCCGCGATCGGCGGATCAACCAATGCCGTCATCCATCTTCTGGCCGCCGCGAAAATGTGCGGCATTGATTTCAATCTTGAGGATTGGGATGAATACGGCCAAAAGATTCCGCTATTGGTCAATGTCAAGCCATCGGGCGAATACCTGATGGAAGAATATTACCGCGCGGGCGGGATGCCTGCGGTTCAGCGTGAATTGATGAAGGCCGGATTGATTGATTCCACGGCCCGTATTTGTACAGGTCAGAGCCTCAGCGACGCCCTGGAGGAGAAAGATCCTTATATCGATCCGCGCGTAATCCGCCCGGTATCGGACCCATTACAGACGGGTGCCGGGATTGTGGTTTTAAAAGGTAACCTTGCGCCGGACGGAGCCATTCTTAAAGTGTCCGCCGTCGATAATCCTGCCCTGTTGCAGCATAAAGGCCAGGCGGTGGTGTTCGACACAATCGAAGATTACCATAGGCGCATTGACGATCCGGCAGAGGATATCAAGGCAGACAATATTCTTGTCCTGCGCAATTGCGGGCCGCTGGGCTATCCCGGCATGCCGGAAGTGGGCAATGTCCGTCCGCCTGGTTATCTGCTGAAGCAGGGAATTAAGTCCATGGTCACGCTATCCGATGCACGCATGAGCGGCACGGCTTACGGTTGCCATGTTCTGCATATTTCCCCCGAATCGGCAGCGGGTGGCCCGCTGGGTGCCGTACGTACCGGCGACTGGATTGTACTGGATGTTAAGGGTCGTCTGCTGACACTTGAAGTCAGCGATGATGAAATTTCGAAGAGACTTGCCGCGCTGCCGATGTCGCCTGCTCCCCCGCATAGTCCCTGGGGGCTTGTCCACGCCCATCCGGAACTTGGCGTAAACCAGGCGCATCTGGGCGCCTATTTAAAATTATTCGACAACCCCGACCTCACACCTGAAAAACTGGCGGCTTATGCACGCACCAGTCCGCGACGGCAGCATTAGAGATCATTATGAACGCAGACAATATCGACGCTCTTTTCTCCGAAGCTCCACTGATCGCGATCCTGCGCGGGGTCCAGCCTGAGCAAGTTGTTGCCTATGGCAAGGCCATTGTCGATTCCGGATGGCGGTGCATTGAGGTTCCGCTGAACTCCCCCTCCCCGCTGGAGAGCATCAGAAATCTTTATGATTATTTTGGTGATAGTATTCTGACGGGAGCCGGCACGGTTTTAAGTGCCGCAGATGTAAAGGCCGTTGTCAGCGCGGGCGGAAAACTGATTGTTGCACCCAATACGGATGCTTCAGTGGTTACGGAAGCTTTGGCCCATAACGCAGTGATTATGCCAGGGTTCCTGAGCGCGACCGAAGCATTTCAGGCTTATGCCTATGGCGCACGCTATCTGAAGCTTTTTCCTGCAGATGCTATGGGACCTGCTTATATCAAGGCAATCCGAAGTGTATTGCCGGCAGATGCACGCATTATCCCCGTCGGTGGTGTAACACCGGACAATCTGCAGGCGTTTCGCGAGGCAGGCAGCGCAGCCTTTGGTGTCGGGTCACAGCTTTTTAAGCCCGGCATGAGTGTTGATGAGGTCAGAGCGCGGGCGGAAGATTTCATGTCTGCCTGCAAAGTGAGATAAGGCCAAGCATACCCTCACACACGGCTGTTTCACTTTCAATTTCATTGGTAACAGTCCAGCCCGCGCTTTCTATTGCGCGCCTGTAGCATTTCTGTCTGTTGCCGAAATCACTTAACAAAATGAGATTTTGCGGATCTTTAATAACGGACTTTGCCTGCCGCAATTCGTGGCCAATCAGAATGCCCGATAAATAGGATTGCAGATGCTGCGGCGGATATTCCGCACGAATTTTCTGGCTGCGCACCTGCCACAGATCGGAAAGCAGATCATGGCCTTCCGCTGAAAGAGCGAGTCCCTGAATGAAAGATTGCTCATCTTCCTGCTGCTGCCCCGTAAGCAATGGGGCAAGCGAACCATTGATCTGCAAAATATTATAAAGCTCTCCGGTCATCACCGAATAAAAATCAACAATCCGCCCCTCCTTGACCGTCACCCATTTGCAATGCGTTCCGGGGATACAGAAAACACCATCCCGAAGACCGAAATGGGTCAGCGCGCCAAGGCTTTTGATTTCTTCACTGCGCATGATGTCATATCGCCCATGACGCCGTGTGGCAAGGCCGGGCAGGATGCCGATACGCGCCTCCAGGAAACCGCCGTTTTCATGCGCGTCGAGATAACGGATACTTTTAGCAAGAGACGAAAGGCCAGCAGGCGCATCACAATAACCCGTATTGAGCCAGCCCTCACGACTGCCGATTGCGCCGCACATGAAGATCGTAAAAATCTCATGGCGTTGCAGCCACGGCCCTGTCTGGGCCCTCAGGATGTCAGCATAAAATTTTGTTCTGTATGCTTCATTATTAAGCAATCTGGCATCAGAAAAAGCAGCCGCATAGAGTTGCAGAACGCCATGGCCGGGTGCCGTGCGGCGGTCAATAATTTTCCCGTCCGTGACAAGGAATGCCCGAAAATTCGTACTTCCCCAGTCGACAATTATTTCGCTCATGCCCTATCTATTTCACATGGGACCTCAGGAAGGCCGGGAATATTCATCTCAACAGCAAAGACGCCACCGGAAAGCGGCGCTTCCTGCAGCTTTTGCAAGTCCATGCCTTCTCTTGCCGTCGTGATGAATAAAGTTTTGAGATCAGGTCCACCAAAAGCGCAGCTCGAGATTTGCGGCACGGGCAACTCTATACGCTGATCCAGCTTTCCATCCGGGGTATAAATCTCCACCCCCCAGCCCGGCCAGAGCGCGGTCAGAACACGCCCCTGAGAATCAACGCATAACCCGTCAGGCCGGCCGGGGCCGTCATTTTTTTGCAGAAAGACACGCCGGTTTACGGCCTCGCCTGTGCTGAGATCATAATCATACTGCCATATCACACGGCGCACGGTATCCGTATAATACATCGTCCTGTTATCGGGGCTCCAACCAAGACCGTTGGATATAAAAATATCTTTCTCAACAGTCACCAGCCCGCCCTTTTCCATCCGGAACAATTCACCTGTGGGCGGAACATCATCGGCCCTGAGATTCATCGTTCCGCACCAGAGTCGTCCGCGACGGTCGCACTTTCCATCATTGAAACGGTTTTCCGGCGACATGCCTTCGGGCATCGTAATCTTTGTAAAATTTCCGGTAGCAAAATCGACCTTATAGATGCCGTCACATAAACCGGCAATAAGCCCCCCATCTGCGCAGGTGACCGCAAAGCCCACCATGGACGGTGTTTTGCAGGTCTCTACCCGGGAATCAACCGGATGATAGCGGTGAATGGCCTGCCCTGTGATATCGACCCAGTATAAAATATCAGTTGCAGTATCCCAACACGGCCCTTCCCCCAGTCTGCTGACGGGAAGTTGCTCAAGGAGGTGCAGGTCTGGCGAAAAGCTCATTCAAATCATCCCGGCTGATTTCAGCATATCGAAGATGCCAGGGATGCTGTGCCCCGGCCCGTTCCTGATACACCAGCGCCAGCTTTCCGCCAATATCAATTATATCCGGATGGCCATTTTCCCCCTTGCCCGCATCGTAGGCAATCGGCTCAAGCGGCAAAGAATGTGATTCAAACGGGCCAAAGGGTGTTTTACCAAGCGAGAAGAAAACGCGCTGGCGCGTACCGGCAAATTTAACGTCTTTCTCAAGAAAACAGACGCCGATCTGCAGAAAGGAATTTTCCCCGAGCTGGTGTATTTTACCGCCCTCCACCCCCCACTCGAAATTAATGCCACCGGGCTTGTTATGAAAGGGCAAGGCCTCCTGCTCCTGGGTCATTACCGGGGCGCTCCAGTTTCCCTTAAGCCCGCCTTTGACGCGCAGCGAGGCATAAAGATCTCCGCAGCCGACTTTACGGTAGCCGGAAAACACCATGCATTCCTGGTCCTGACCCTGATAATGGATATCGGCTACGCTAACATCGTAAACACCGACAACAGGCTGTACCTGGACTGCATTTTTGGTCATTGACGGTATTGCTAAAGGATAAAAATCAATGCCGTTTGCTGAAACTGCCTCAATAATAACGCCGTCAGCCTGGGAAAAGGACGTCTGAACAAACATGGTCCATTCCGGCTGACCGTTCTTTATTCGCAGTAACACCTGGGGAGCACAGGCTTCACCATTATCTTCAAACCCATGCAGGCGGGGATTTTCGATCTGGGTCCACGGCCCCTTGGGGTGATCGGCCCTGAAGCGTCCGATATTTTCGCCGCGTTTTATATCCGGACCGAACACGCTGGCATACATTGTAAAGGTGCCGTCCGGCATGGGCACGATAGTAGGATCTTTGATTTCGTATTTTTTTATCTGGGGAGACGCGCTCCTCCAGAAAATTTCCACCAGAGATGATTGCATGGCCTGTTCTTTCTTTTCTTATTATTTATCAAGTGAAAAGAAATTCGTTTATTTTGGCAAGCGGGTTGGATGCTGCGCCGCAAAAGACGGAAAAATTAGTTTGTAAAGATGAGCGCTTTGGCATAACGTGCCTTTTAGAGAGGTGGTTTAATATGTCTGAACGTATTTTAGAAATTCGTAAAAATTCTTACGCACTGGGGATCGGCCCTGAAAACGGCGGCTGCGTCACATTTTTCAAAAAGGCAGCAACTGACATTTTTGCTCCGTTTAATCAAGACCATCCAGCCAGTATCGTTATGACGCCTATCGGTAACCGCCAGTCCTGCACACGCAGTGTAAACGGGGTGGAGTACCGGGTCGGATCACAGCATGGGAAAGAAACCGGCAATTATCTTCATGGAGACGGCTGGAAATCATCTTGGTCAGTAAAAGCTCATGAAGATGAGCATATTATTCTGTCTCATACAAAGAATCAAACGCCGGAAGCCTGCGACAGTTATTATGCCGAGCAAGAATTTCGGCTGCTGGAGAACGATACGCTTCTGATGGGAGTATCGGTTACCAACACTGGCAAAGACGATCTTGTGGCCGGCCCCGGGCATCATCCCTGGTTTCCGAGGGACGAGCAAACAATTGTCAGGATTGATGCTCCTGCTCAAAAAGTATGGGTTTTTGATTATAATATGCGTTTGCAGCCTTCCAGCCTTATTGATCTGCCCGCAGAATGGGATTTCAATAGCGGTGTGAGGATGATGAATGAAAAATTGCCCTCGACAATAAGTATCGCCGATGAATTTCTGATGGACAGCTGCATTCCGAATGTCGGCGCAATACACGTTATTCAGCCAAGTCAGGGGTTCGAAATTGTAATGACGACGGATCGTAAGGGTCATGCCGTCGTTTACAATCCGACGCGTGAAAAGGATTTCTGTGTCGTGGAAGCAGTGCCCAGCATTCCTTATGCCGCCCAACTTATGGCGCAAGGGGTAAAAGACACAGGTGCGACCGTTCTGAAAACGGGAGAAACGATGAAATTTAATACTTATCTGAAAATTCAACAACTTTAGAGGCACTGAGAAGCTAATGCCGGAGAACTGGAATAATTGCTTTGCTGAAAATATCCGCCGGGAATTTTCAGGAAAAGGCGTTGTCATTGCCGGTGTGAATGAAGGAAATATCGGCGCTATGCTGAGCGATGCCTTCCATGCTTTAGGCGCACGTGTCGTGATGATCGGTCACGAGGAAAAACCTTTGCAGGAATTGGCAGCATCACTTACCCAGCGTCCTGCACAGAGCACGCAGCCCAGCTATGCACCTATCGTCATTACTGCCGATCTTCTGGACACTGGTGAACGTCTCGCCGCCACCGCCAAAGCGATTGAGGCGACAGGCGCACCGGCTGCCTTTATAAGCACGCTGGGCCAGGACAAACGAATCCCTCTCGGCGAGATCGATGAGGGCCAGCTCAATAGCTTGACAAAAATAAATTTTCAGGTCCCCGTTTTGATGGCACGTGACATGATCCTGGAAATGCGCAAAGTTGGTGGCGGTGTCGTTTCTCTCTTCACCTCTCATCACGGCGGCCTTCTGCACGATACGGATATGCTGGGCTATGCCCCGGCAAAGGCAGCCATTGATAAAAGCATCAAATTACTGGCGCAGTGGGCAGGCGCTACAAATACGCCGGATAACATCATCCGTGTCATAGGTATCCGTCCGGGCTGGATTCAGACCCCTGCACAAAAAGAACGTTTCCCCGATGCTTTCACCGAAGCGACCAAGTCTCAACTTATTCCTTTGGAAATGAAGCCAAGAGATATGGTCATCCCCGGCATTACCTATCTCTCCAGAACTGTTGGCGGCCTGTCGTCGGGTGTTATTTACGACATTGACTGTGGCCGCAGCGAAAATGAAGTCAGAAAAGAAACATTCCCGTCCTAATGCCCGGAACTTTTTTAGTGATTTCATGTTAGTACGAGTTAGACATTATCCTCAACGGCTTAGGCACTAAAATGACCATAGATCCGCGCCTCCCTTTCGACGAGGCCCATGCTTATCTTGCAGCGATCATCACCTCATCCGATGATGCAATCATCAGTAAAGATCTTAATGGAAACATTACCTCGTGGAATCCCGCCGCAGAGCGGATTTTCGGTTATACCGCTGAAGAGGCCGTGGGGAAGCATATTACTGTCCTCATTCCCCCGGAAAATCTTTCAGAAGAAGATTACATTATCAGTAAAGTGCGCGCGGGAGAGCGTGTGGAACACTTTCAAACCGTCCGGCGGGCCAAAGATGGCAGGCTGATCGATATTTCAGTAACGGTTTCCCCCATTAAAGACCGTCAGGGCCGCATCATCGGCGCATCGAAAGTCGCCCGCGATGTCGGCTCCATGAAAGAGGCAGAACGGTCAAGTTCTTACCTTAGCGCCATTATTGAAAGTTCGGATGACGCCATTGTCAGCAAGAACCTGAATAGTATCATCACGTCCTGGAACAAGTCTGCCGAGCGGATTTTCGGCTATTCCGCCGAAGAGGCTGTCGGCAAACATATCAGCCTGATCATTCCTACGGAGAGATTGGGCGAGGAAGACAAAATCATTTCCACGCTCCGCTCTGGGGAACGGGTGGACCATTTTGAAACCTGGCGCCGACGCAAGGATGGGAAACTAATACCGATATCGGTTACAGTTTCACCGATCAGGGACAGCAAAGGGACTATCGTCGGCGCATCAAAAGTCGCGCGGGACATTTCTGATAGAATTGAAGCCGAACGCGCAATTCTGGATGCCGCACAAAAAAAAGACGAGTTTATTGCGAATATGAGTCACGAACTCAGAACTCCGATGAATGCCGTAATCGGCCTTTCGAACCTGCTCATGGTGATGGATGATTTACCGCCCAAGGCAAAAATGTTTATCGACACATTAAAACTCAGCGCAGATAACCTCCTTGACCTGATTAATGATTTGCTTGATTTTGCAAAGATCGAAAATGGCGCTGTCGAACTGGACCAGATAGAATTCAGCCTGGCCGAACAGGTGGAAAAAGTTATCAGCATGGCAAATGTTCGTGCCCGTGAAAAAGGCATAAACCTTTATGTACAGTACGAGCCAGTGCTGAACAGAAAAACATTCGTGGGCGACCCCCTACGCCTCCATCAAATTCTCATGAACCTTGTTTCCAATGCCATCAAATTTACAGACAAGGGTTCAGTGCAGGTATCGCTGACGACAACCGAAGCTACCGAACCAAATATTATGAAGGTCAACCTTACTGTTACGGATACAGGCATAGGAATCCAGGCCGACAAGGTTGAACGTGTGTTTGATAAATTTATGCAGGCGGATAGCTCCATCACAAGGCGTTATGGAGGTTCCGGCCTTGGCCTTGCAATTACGAAAGCTTTTGTCGAAAAAATGGGCGGCACGATAGGTGTTACCAGCGAATATGGCGTTGGCTCTACTTTTACAGTAACTCTGCCTCTGAAATTTACGGAAGCGTCATCCACCGTGCAAAGCTTCTCCGTCAATATTGCGCCGGAATTGCCAAAACATGACAGGAATGTGCTGATCGTTGAAGATTACGAACCTAATGTATTGGTTGTCGCCTCTATGCTGGAGGGCCTGGGGTATTCTTATGAAACGGCGCAAAATGGTTTTGAAGCCCTCCGCAAATTCGGACAGAACCAGTATGATGTCATTCTCATGGACCTGCAGATGCACGAACTTGACGGGCTTGAGGCTACGCGCATGATCCGCAAAATCGAAATGGAAAAAAATATTACAAAAACGCCGATCGTCGCAATGACAGCGCATGTCCGCGATCAGGATAAGAACAAGTGCTTTGAAGCCGGTATGGACGACTTCATACCCAAACCATTTGATCCCGCCCTCCTTGCACAAAAGCTTGCAAGATTTATTGATTTCAAACAGAAGCTGAAAGATCTGGCTGAGAACTCCAGCCGGGAGGGTGACGAAAAATTATAAATATGCACTATTCACCTGAGCCTGGTTTGTCCGCTATTTATAATAATTGACCGTCTCGGCCATTTTTTAGATGAGCAGGCTGAATATACCGGTGCTTAGAATTTTCCGAGAATGTAATTTATCAGTATAACGAAGAAAGAATCTGCCGCGTCTGGTCAGTCATCGACAAAGAAGCCACCGAAGCCCAGATCTCCCTAAACAAAATCGCAATAGGAAAATCCGGGCATCGGCTCGGTATTTTTAGTTAACAATATGTTGGCTAGTCGATCCTTCTGTAACAAAAGATGCAGCAACCGGAGAAACACCCATGGCCGCATCATTGACCTCAGTTAATGCCAGCTCATTGAGCTTTTCGTCTGTGCTTTTCTCCTCATCCAGAGTGACCGCCAGCATTATTGCTGCGTCCGGGTAGCCAAGTTTTTTGGCCATTTCGACCAATGTGCCGTAGCTTGCAATCTCGTAGTGCTCGACCTTCTGTGCCGCCGCAATTAGCATTGCATCCCGAACCGCGCCGAACTCGATTTCGGCGATGATTTCATCGCCCTCTTTCACGAGTCCCTGCATCGCTTTACATTTAACGTCTTTAAGTTCGAACCCGCATATTTTTGCGACCTGATCAAGACGTTCAAGCTGTCCGAATGTCTCCTGAAGATGGACTTCAAAGCCCTCCGCAAGCGCGCTGCTGGCAGTGGCTTTTCTCATTTTGGGAAGGGCCACGGTGAGCTGTTTTTCCGCGCTGTAAATGTCGGATAACTCATGCAGAAAAGCCTCGTTGATTGTTTTGATATCTCTCTTTGTAAAGATGCTCATGTTTAATCTCCTGGTTACTGGTGCGTATTCCTAACAGAATATGGCGACCGAAGGTTCCTTCATTCTTAGACCAGCCCGCTAAATCTGAAAGACTTCCTGCACCGTAATCAGAATTTTCTCCTGTAACAGTTTATCTTCCAGATTCTTCCGATAATCGACCCACCATGACCTGTCGAAGCTCCCCGTCAGGACCTCAAAAATAACAATGTCATCCCGATAAATCTTCTTCTCCGGCTTCCATAACCCCTCGGCGGGTGCTCGTGTGAAGGCAGTAACGCCACCAAAACGATCGGCTAAAGTTTTTTGAATTTCTTCAAAATACGCAGCAGAAATCTGGCCCTCCGGATTGTTTAAAGGAACATACAGATTGATTAAATGACTTTTCATACGGCCCTCCGGAGCCATGGCACTCGAATATCCAATTTGAGACTTTATAAGAAAAATCAAGAACCGGGTCGCATTTTGAATATTGACCCTAAGGGAAATGGAATTTTTCTACACTTTTGTCCGCTCTTTTCAGAAGGATTGTTGAGAGACAATTAAATGCAGCAGCAAACTCATGGAAAATACCGGCCCTGTCTTGGCTTTGTGACCATTGGCCGTGGAATGCTGCCTCTACTGGAACGTTATTTTAAACTCGACCGTGACCGCTGCTATATACTGGATCCTTCCGACAAAGAAAAACATCCGGCTGAAAGCAAGGGTTTAAATTCATTCAGGCAAAGCTGTCTCCGGACACTACCGGGATATTCTTATGCCGCTCTTAACTGAGGGAAAAGGTCGGTCAGGGAGCGAAACCTGAATCACGTCCCACCTTCATTACGCTTATCATCCGACGAATGATATTTTTTAAAAAATACCGGGAACCTCAAGCGGCGGCTTAACATTAGCCTGATATCAACCAGCAATGATGGAGGATAAAAATCATGGCTAACAATCAAGACAACCGCAACGAAGGCCGTAGTAAAGGTGGCTCCAGTTCCGGTGGTAACTTCAAGAATGACCCGCAACGTGCAGCGGAAGCGGGCCGTAAAGGTGGTCAAAGCAGCCGTCAGGGCCGCTAAGACCCCCATCTCTCCTGTGGGAACAGAGGCTGCCTTTGCAGCCTCTGTTCTATTTCAGAAAGTCAACAAAAGGAAATTATTATGTCGGAAACTAGAGAACATTTAATTCACTGGCTGCGCGATGCTTATGCAATGGAAAAGCAAGCTCTGGAAATGTGTGAACGCCAATCGGAGCGCATTGAGAATTATCCGGAACTTAAGGCTCGCATAGCCGAACATGTCGTCGAAACCAAGAGTCAGATTGCCCGGTTGGATGAGTGCTTCAAGTTACTTGAAGAATCTCCATCGGCAGTCAAAGATGCCGCCGGATGGTTCATGGGCAATATGCAGGCTGCGGGCGGCATGCTGATGCCGGATGAAATCGTAAAGGGGTCGATGGCAAGTTATGTTTTCGAAAACCTCGAGATAGCAAGCTATACCATTCTGATCGCGGCGGCCGAAGCCGATAGTCAGCCGAAAATTGCCAGCCTTTGCAGAGAAATCCTTGAACAGGAGAAAGCAATGGCCGAATGGTTAAAGAATCATCTTAGCGAAACAACAAAAACATTCCTTCAACGCGATGAGGCAGATGTTAAGGCTCGTGCCTGATAAAAAGACCCCGGAAACTAATCCGGGGTCTTTTTTACGCTTAAGAAAGCCTTGTAAGATTATCACGCGCACGCGACAGGCGGGATCTTACTGTGCCGAGTTCGATCTTCAACTTCTCTGCGGCTTCCTCATAGGAAGAACCATGAATACAAATCGTGGTAATAATATCCCGGTGATGTTTTGGTAACTGCGCCAGCTTTTTCTGGACATTATTCCAGTCGGCAGCGGATTCCTGGCCAGGTTCGACGCTACGCTGGCTGATATACACGTCGGGATCATATTTTGTATCGAAGCGGACCTTGCGACGATATTCTGTCGCGAACAGATTGAACATGATCTTGCAGCCCCATTTGAAGAAGCTGGTCCCCGGTTCGAATAAATGCTCCTTCTCAAGAGCACGAAGAACAGTTTCCTGCAGAAGATCGTCGGCCTCGGCATGATTTCCACCGGTCAGCTTCAGCGCAAAAAGTTTCAGGGCTGTACGATTTTCCAGGATTTCCTCCTGAATATTTTTTACGCCCTTAGCGGCATGAAGCATGCCGTAGTTAACGACTTGGTTATGTTGTGTTGAAGTCATCACTATCCCTCCTCTAAATCGATATGAGAAAATAGGTATTCCTCATGTAGAAAAAATGGTGGGTTTGTAAGCGAAGTGAAACATTTTGTGATTTTTTTGTAATTTTTAATTTACAGAATTTGGAACTCAAAATACTACAATCCCTTTTGTAGAATGAGATTTTTTGCCCGTTTTTGGAGAACTTTATGCCTGACTATCTGGATAGCCGTTGTTTGCATGTATGCGTGGATATGCAACGCATGTTTACGGAGAAAACCGACTGGCATTTGGCCTGGTCGCAAAGAGTTATACCTAAAATCGTGTCCCTGACCTCAGAGCACCCCAGGCAGACTGTATTCACAAAATTCATTCCCCCCGAAAACCCACAACAGGCAACCGGCATGTGGCGGGAATATTACCAGCGGTGGGAAGGAATGACGACCGACCGGCTTGGCCTTGATATGCTGGAACTTGACCGGGCTTTCACCGACTTTTCTGACTGCCCGTGTTTTACCAAAAGCGTATATTCGCCTTGGTATAATGCGGATTTCCGCAGGGAATTAAAAGACAGGAACATCGATACACTTATTATCAGCGGCGGGGAAACTGATGTCTGTGTGCTGGCGACAGTTCTGGGTGCGGTAGACTATGGTTACAAAATAATTATTGCAAGCGATGCTGTCTGCAGCGGATCGGATGCAGCGCATGATGCGGCTATGGATCTTTACCACCGACGTTATTCAACCCAGGTCTTTCCGATGACGGTCGATGAGATTCTAAATCTATGGGATTCCGAAGCTACCAAATAGTGTCTTAAGCCTGTGCGTCGGCGCTTTTCTTTTTCGGTCTGGCTTTGGGGATTGCGAGGCGTTTCACCAGATCATATTTATCGCCCGCGCTAAGAACCTGCATAGTCACGCCAAAGAGTGACAAGACCGAGTCAGGCTCTCCCTCTGCTATATTGGAATGCGTCACCGCGGAGCCATCTACGACATAGACGGCTCCGCTGCCTATTACTGTAAATTTTTTATCCCGCACAACAATTGCCGTGTCTTCGTCAATTCCAATGCCAAGAATTCTTGGGTTAAGGGCGATTGCGCCCATAAGCCGACCTATCCTTCCGCGTTCGGCAAAATGCTGATCAATAATGACATTTGGAACAAGCCCAAGGCCAGGGGAAAGGTGGAGATCGCCAATCTTATAGGATTCGCCACTGGCGCCGCGAACCAGCATGACCTCGGCCATTGCCGAAGCGCCCGCAGAGGTTCCGGCAATAACCCCCCCCTGTTCATAGATTTCCTTGACGCGCACTTCAAAAGGGGTATCACCGATCTGACTGCTGATCCTTAACTGGTCGCCTCCGGTAAAATATATGCCTGATGCATTATCAAGGACCTTAAGCTTTTCAGGATCAAGGGATTCATGGCGGTCGGCAATGTATAATTCGACAAGTTCAGAGGAGTTAATGGCTTTGAAGGCCTTTTGATAGGATTCAAAATATCCCGCAGGCTCTTCCGAAGCGACAGTCGAGACAACGAGCTTCCCGTTATTCAGAAGTTGGGCGACTTCTTTTAAAATGACGCGTTCATTTTCCTTGTCTTCATGCCCCCCGATGATGACAAGTGTCCCCTTTCGGGGCCGTGCTGGCCTTAACTTTTTGCGGACGGAACTAGTTTGTTTTTCTTTGGCTGCCGGCTTGGATTTCTTCACTGTTTCTACTTTCATTTTTTAAGCGCAACCACTGGAGTTTCCAGTTCGCTGGTTTGATAAGCGATAGCGAAATGGGAACTTATGTGTCCCCAGAATGGGTTCCCGTCGAGATCTAGCAGGATGCAGCCTGCTTCGGCATGCAAAGGCCTAAGACTGTCCAAAGCATCACTAATTGCACTTTCGGGGTCCATTTTTTTCAGTCGCCCCATCACCTCTGCTGCAAGCATTTTTCGTGCTATGCCCTCCCCGTCGCCGGAGAAACATAATGCGCCCCTTGCATTATCGGCATAGAAACCGCATCCCGGCAAAGGGACATCGCCGACGCGACCGGCCATTGTATCACTGAGGCCGCCTGTTGAAAGGCCGACGGCCAAGTTCCCGTCATTGTCTCGGGCAACACAGCCAACGGTATCACAAGGTGCTGTGAGTTTTTTATGACCGCTTTTTATTTCGAATGTTTCCGCACCTTTGGCACGCGCATACGCGTTAGCGGATTCTCCAATTAAAAGAACAGGCTTATCGGTTAGCAGGTATCTTGCAGCAGAAATTGGATTTTTTATTCCCGATAAGCCAGCCATAGCGCCGATTTCAAGAGTTTTGCCATCCATTATGGACGCATCCATTTCCATCTGGCCGTTGGACCGTATGACTGAACCCTGCCCCGCATTAAAGACGCCGCCATCTTCCATTGCCTTGATAGATGCCTCGACCGCGTCGATGGCCTTGCCACCACGCCGTAGAACTTCCGCACCGATGAGCACAGCTTCTTTTGCGGCTGCTTGATGAGATTGTTCTTCGTCAGGTTCAATCGTTTTTGCCCCGCCGTGGATTATGATCGACCATTCAGGCATGAAGCACCTTTTCGCTCTCGTGACCGGAATTTGAACCAGATTTAGCCGGCCTGAAATTTAATACACGCTGCCAGGCGCCGGATACGTCGCTCGGGGTCAGAACGACAAGATCGCCCGGCTTTGCCTTTGCAAGGCAAATGTCAATTGCATCCTCCTCCTTTTCGGTACAGATGATATCCTGTGCATCAAAGCCGGTGCTTAGCGCACCCTCGCTCAGGAGCGTATTAATAACGCCTGGCTCCCGTCCCCGACGATCCGGCTCTTCCCGGAAAATAATAGTATCAAGATAGGTTGCCGCGATACGACCTACTTCCCGGATATCATCATCACGCCGATCACCTGGGGTATTCACAGTGCCTATGACGTTTCTGTAACTTTTGCGCATATATTCGACGACTTCACCTAAAGCTTTAAGGGCGGCTGGATTATGCGCGTAATCCAGAATGACGCGGAACCCATGATCATCGTTAATATTCAACCGGCCGGGATTAGTCTCAAAAGATGAGGTAAAGGTCGCAAGACCGGCTTTGATAATCTGCATATCAAGTCCGAGTGCAAGACCCGCGCAGATAGCGGCAAGAGCATTTTGAATGTTGAACCCAACGATCCCGCCATAGGCGCAGGCAATATTATTGACCGGCATTATCGGGATACGCTGCCCGTCTTTATGCAGAACGATTTCACTCTGGCCGATCCATTCTTCCCGGACCAGAGCCATTCCGCCTTCCGCGATGTGCGCGCGCAAGGCTTCGCTCATAAGATAGCCCCCATTCATCGAAAAGAAGCAGATACGGCCACCTGCATTACGCGCCATATCTCGTGTCAGCGGATCATCCGCATTAAGAATGCTGACACCATTTTTGCTGACGGATTCAGCCACGACACCTTTTACGTCCGCAAGATCCTGGAGGGTATCGATCCCACCGATTCCAAGATGATCTGATGTTACATTCATGACAATTCCGACATCGCATTTATCAAATCCGAGTCCCGAACGGAGGATCCCTCCCCTTGCCGTTTCAAGTACGGCATAATCAACATCGGGGCTGCGGAGAATCATTCCGGCACTCTGCGGACCGCTGGCGTCACCCTGCCAGAGCACATCATCATTAATGAAGACGCCGGATGTCGAGGTGAAGCCAACCCTGGCGCCGGTCAGCCGTAGCATATGGCTGATCATACGGGTTGTGGTTGACTTTCCGTTTGTTCCTGTAACCGCAACGACCGGAATTCGGGCAGAAGCCCCTTGCGGGAATAACATTCTTGCGACTGCCTCACCAACAGGACGGCTTTGTCCCTCACTTGGGCAAAGGTGCATTCTGAATCCGGGCGCGGCATTGACCTCCACCACGCCACCGCCCGCCTGCAGCAAAGGAAGTGAGATATCACTGGTCACTACATCAATTCCCGCGATATCAAGCCCGATCGTCTGGGCTGCCCTTTCCATCAGGACGATATTTGCGGGATGAATATCATCTGTGCGGTCAATCGCCGTGCCACCAGTTGAAAGATTAGCGGTGCAGCACAGCATGACCCTGTCGCCTTTAGCAGGTATCGACTCAACGGTCAGGCCGGAACAGGAAAGAAATTTTTTCATTCCTTCATCCACAACGATCCGCGAAAGAACGTTCGTATGCCCGTCTCCGCGCCGCGGGTCTTTATTTACCATGCCGATAAGGTCGCCAATGGTATTTACTCCGTCACCAACGACATGGGCAGGAATACGCTCTGAAACCGCTGTAACGCGGCCACCAATTACCAATACACGGTAATCGCTCCCGTTATAGTGACTTTCGACGATCACGCTACGGCTATGGGCGTTTGCAAGGTCAAAGGCAGACCGGACACCAGCTTCATTGGAAATATTGGTTGTTACTCCCCTGCCATGGTTGCCATCAAGCGGTTTGATGGTGACCGGATAGCCAATATCAGCAGCCGCCTCAACTGCGCTTTCGACGGTTCTGACTACCTTTCCTGAAGGGACAGGCACACCGACAGAATGCAGAAGTTTTTTTGTAAGCTCCTTATCTCCTGCCTTATCAACGGCAATATGCGATGTGCCATCTGTCATGCTGGCGCGGATAATGCGCTGATTTTTTCCCCAGCCGAGCTGGACAAGGCTGTCGTCATCAAGCCGGATACTGGGAATGCCCATCTTTTTTGCGGCTTCAACGATCGAGCGCGTGGTCGGACCGAGGCGCTCGCGCCCTGCAAGGTCGCAAAGCCGGTTTAAGGCATCATCGGTTGTTGTGAAAGCGAACCTTTCCTCACCGAGACACTCCATACCGGATAATCCGGCAAGATTTTGGGGAAGGAGAGAATTGACCAGCTGCAGAGCTATCTCCCCCGCCAGCAAGCCAACCCTCTCGGTTTCATACTCATACATTATATGGTAGACGCCAGGCTTACCCTTTACCGAGCGCGTTTTGCCCCTGCTGACTTCGATACCGATTTCCGTCTGTAACTGGATTGCCACATGTTCAATGACATGGCCAAGCCAGGTACCTTCATGGAGCCTGCGAATAAAGCCACCAGCCTCCCCGTAAGAGCATCCATGTTCCTTAAGTCCCGGCAAGAGAGCCAACAGGCGATCCGAGAAACCCGGGATTTTGTCGGTTGGCCAGTCTTCAAGAATTCCAAGATCAATTGTGATTTGAATCATTGGGGTGCGACTATAATAATGCGGCCCTCTGAAAACGGCTTTTTTTAAAACGGCCATCCGTTTGGAAGCGAAGTTAAGAGTTTTATGGTCAAAAGGAATTGGTATGCCTGCTGGAATACCCTGAACCGAAGCGCACATTTGTTTTCCCCTGGTAAAGCAATTTGCTTACTAACTGCATTTTCTGAGGCAGGTTCCACGGGGTGGGATATATTTTTGCCATTTAAGTGCTTAAAGCGCGGTGATTAATCAATCCACATCAGGCTAAACCTTATTCATTACACTTGATTTACTAACGCGGCGGGCAAAATCATAGGTATGGTCCAGATCATACCCCCACCAAGAATATGCAGCTTTCCGCCTGTTGGAAGTAAAAGGGGCCGGGTGGTCATTCTGGGCAGTATGCCGGGTGAAGCTTCTCTGGCGGCTAACCAATATTATGCGCATCCTCAAAACCAGTTCTGGCCGATCATGGGTGAATTGTTCGGTGCCGGACGCGATTTACCTTATAAAAAAAGACTGGCCATCCTGGCGCGTTCCGGCGTGATCATGTGGGAGTCGTTGCAGTCCTGTATTCGCACGGGCAGCCTGGACTCGGCCATTCAGGAAGAGATTCCGAATGATTTCGAGGCATTTCTGAAAGACCACCCTTATGTGACACATTTGTTTTTTAATGGGGCGAAAGCCGAACACAGTTTTAAAAAATATGTTTTGCCTAATTTGAGAAATAAAAAACTCGTTCTTACAAAGCTTCCCTCCACAAGTCCCGCCCATGCAGGAATGAATTTTTCTAAAAAGCTTGAACACTGGCAGGCCGTTGCGGAGGCACTCAGAAATTAGTCCGTGCAAAGTAAGTCCGCTACTTTGTGGCAAGATCTGGGTATTCCACTTCGCTAAGCGGCATAACACCGGAACAACTTCCATGGATCAGGGTTGGCAAAGCTCAAGAGTACGCGCTCCTCGCTTACTCAGAATAAGAACCATAAAGGAGAATACAAATGACGTTCACAATTAAAAATCTTGGCACCCGAGCCCTACTTGCCACGACTGCCTTTTGTGCAGTGGTCGCGTTTGCTACGCCCGAAGCGTCGGCGAATGGACTTCTTGGCGGCGGTAATGGCGGGATATTGTCATCCGCAATGGGTGGCAATAATGCCGGCAATACCAATACCAATAATAACAATGGTACATCTTCAACAACGAACCGCAATGTCGGGCTGGGTGGGGCATTGTCCAATACACTGAATTCTCAGTCATCAAGCACATCTGATAATAACGGTCATAGCTCGGCTGGATCGAGCGCACTGAATAGTGCAGCCGGACTCGGTGCAAACGCTACAAAAACTTCAACATCTGGTAACGGAGCGACGAACCGCGCCAGGTCGACAGACCTTTACGGCGACGGCATGATTTCCCTGGATCATCAGGGCATGCGTAGCGGGAACCATGGTCAGAGAGCGCATCAGGCTAGCCTTGATGCTGCATCAGGAAGCACGGTAATCCTGAATTCGCAGAAGACCTCTGCATCTGATGGCTCGGGCCATTCATCCGCCCGTCAGGCGACACTTAACGCGGACCATTCGGTTAACATTTCCGGTTCGCGCGCCTCAAACACGGATGACGGTTCCAGGACCAGAAATGGATCGTTAGACGTTTCGACAGGACTGTCGATTGATGCACAAAGTTCACGTTCAAACGGTACAAACCAATAATAATTAATAATAATAAAAATGCCCCTCCTGAACGAGGGGCATTTTTTTGTCCCTATTTATAGTCTTAAAACTTCTTGGCCATACTAAACAGGAATCGCGGGGCGCGGTTACCCTGCGCCGGCACATCGCGGTTGAGGGGCTGGGCAATGGTGAAGTCCATGTCCACATTGCTATTCAGCGAAGTCCTGAAACCAACGCCGGTCGATAATAGTTCACCTGTGGGTGGCTGATCTATATCGCGGTTGAAATTCCATACTTTTCCGGCATCCAGGAAGGCATAAAGCTGGTAGTGATCGAACCATTGCGAACGGGACGGACGGTTCCACTGAACCTCGACCTTTGCCGCAATCCCCTTATCACCCAGAATATCTGAGAAATAATAACCTCGACCATACTGTGAACCGCCAACGCCGAATTCCTCCGCGCTGTAGAGTGGTTTATTCGCCCATTGACCATTCAGACCAAAGAAAACGTCAACATTATCAGCTACGTTCTGCAGGCGCTGCAATTCGGCGGTTATCTTGGTAAAATCCGGGCGGGCTGCGGGATGGGATGTAAAATTGCCGTTCTCTGTCGCATTCAGGATATTAAGCCCCTGACTTACTTCAAGTACAAATGCGTTCGCCGCGGCACGGTCAAGCCAATTGTCCTTATAATCACCCTGCATTCCACCGCGAATGGTGCGAATGCGGTCGTACTGGGTCGCAAAAGCATTGTCCCAGTTCGAAGTGTTGCGCATATCAAATGTAATATGCGCTTTCAGGTTGGCGTATTGGGAGCGTACAAAGGATTGCAGAAGCGACAAGCCGGTATGCCAGGCGCGGCCATGCGCGTCATAGGGTTTCAGGTTATAGCCGGGTGATACATAGTCACTGTTACCGAAGACTTCCAGAATCGTTCCCCGGCTGGATATCGGTTGCTGATAATTCAAACCCAGGTAATAAAGCTCAGGTGAATTATGGAGGTCCGGCGCAATCACCGTCTGGATATCAATTCTTTCATCCTGACCCAGCAAGCCGTTCAGAGCCAGTTCACCCGATACCTGGTAAGGACCGATATAGCGCGTGCCGTAATTATCCAGGCCAATCACCGCGTCATAAGGTTTATATCCGGCATCGATTAACAAATCATAGCCTTCCGCATCATCCTTCACTGGAATGAGGTGAGCGCGAGCGTTGATACCGGGAAGATCATTGACCAGGAACATCGCATGCTGCAGGTCTTCGGTATTCAGGGCCTGGCGGCTTCCGGCCACATGCCCGAGATACCCCTGCACTGTCGTCAATGTGTGCGCATTGGTAACACCTGTAACACTCACCTGCCGTATATAGCCCTCATGGGCAATAAGGCGTGCGCTGCCCTTGTGGACAGGATTTTTCGGTACAGACACGCGGGCCAATAAGTACCCGTCATCAAGATATTTCTGCTGAAGGGCGGCGGCGATTATATAGAGATCGGCGAGCGAAATCTTCTGACCCAAATACGGGCCATAGATTGGCTCCAGATCACCCTGTGTATATGCCGTTACGCCATCAAGCTGAAGATGATCGAGGACGAAAAAGTTCTTCTCTGCGCCTTTCGGTGCACTCTCGGCTATGCGCGCGGCGATATCAATCGTCTGGCCGGACTTGGTGGAGGTCATGCGGCGCGAAACCTGTTGTTCCGCGCGGCCCGCCTGTGCCCCGCTTACGCCTGAAACTGACTGAGCAAAAGCATCATTGGGAAATGAAGCAACAATCAAGACAACTAAAAAGGAAAGAATTAACCGGCACAGCATAAAAACGTATCTCCTAAATCCTAATAAACTTTCGTAATCACATATGCTGCAAATTTCAACATGCAATTCTCCGTTATCATCAATTTTTTATATGTAAATTTTTTGCTCCACCCCGCCTTAAAACCGAAGGCGATGTGAACCCAAAGGCCAAACCGTCGGGGATTGATAAGGTGCTTTTCTGGAACCTTCTGCGGCATTTCTGAAAGGTATGCCATACTATCTTTTAGTGTAATTTCTTATTGCCCGGTGCAAATCAATGAATGTGCGATTCCTGCTACGCGCTCTTTTTATTTTATTGTTAGGGTTTTCAACGACGCCCGCCTTTGCGGAGGACGGTGCGAAAGTTGCCTCTATTGTCGTCCTTAAATCGGACAGGCGAATGATTACCTATGACGCGGCGGGAAAGCAGATTGAAAGTTACCGCATCAGCCTGGGCCGGAACCCGAAAGGACCGAAGGAACAATCCGGTGATCAGAAAACACCGGAGGGTCGATACACAATTAACGGCCATAACAAGAGCAGCAGTTATTTTCTGTCCCTGCGTATCTCCTACCCCGATGAGGATGATATCAGGCGCGCTAAAAAATTAGGCGTCGATCCGGGCGGCGGGATTTTTATACATGGCCAGCCGAATAAAAATGGCTGGAACTGGCAGAAATACAGTATTGGCCGTGATTGGACCAATGGATGTATCTCCGTCACCAATGGTGACATGAAGGAGCTATGGAATATGGTGGAGGATGGTACACAGATTGAAATCAGACCATAGTCTGCTTTCATAATATGTTTGGCATTTCCGGCCCACCTATTAGGAATAAAACCTTAATAAGTATAATTTCCCGCTTGCTCTAAGCCTAAAGAGAAATTACACAAATTAAACATTGTTATGTAAATATAAATTAGTCAATCAAATTAGTACTATGTCAAATTTTCTTGCACTCTGAATATCGACCTTTTATAAGGAAACTAATTACAACTTCCTTTTACAGAAAGATTTTAGAGGAAATTATGGCAAGACCTGAAAACACTCCGCAAGCCCAACCACAATTCAAAAAAGCAACCGAACTTGATGAAGTCGTTGCAGCCAGCGGCCGCCTAGCGCAAAAAACCGCCGCATCGACCAAGCCAGCCGCCAGCTCGCAAGCAGCAGAGCGCTTTACAAATATCAAAGCAAACCCATTCGCACTCGTCATGCTTGACCCGGCAAAATCACGCCAGGAAAAAAAGGCGGAGATGACGAAGCTGATGACACATGATGTCACGCTGAGCGAAGAAGCTAACGAAAAGAACCTGGCCTCTTTCACCGAATTCTGTGAATGGCTGCAGGAAAAGCGCAAGGAGCTCAGTGTCGAGATGCTGCGCAACGGCGACACCAAAGCATTCGGAAAACTCCAGGAAGTTCTGGACCAGATGACAAACGGCCTTCTCAAATTCAACGAGAAGAGACAACCGTTCCTGGACATCCTGGACGCGCTGTACAAAATTCAGCTGAACGGTGTCAAAACATCCGACATGATCGACGAGATCAATAAGGATGCAGAAGAAACCGAGCGCCTGAACAAGGAACTCGAAGGCCTCGGCCAAAAAGTGGCTGGCATCGGTGGCGAAATTCAGTCCTACAAAGACAAAATCGCTCAACTGAAAACCGAAACAAGCTGGTACACCTTCGGCAGCAAAATCAAGCCGGCGGCACAGGCTGAGATCAACATGATCGAACAGCGTATCGGTGACAAACAGGCTGAAGCTGTCGCACTTGCAGACAAAGTCCGTGAAACCAATCAGGCATTGAGTCAGCCGAGACAGTCTCAATTCGAAGGCCAGGATCTTGCGGAAGCAAAGAAAAACCTGAAAGCCCTGCTCGACCTGAACTCTGCAGAACACCAGAAAAGACAGGAAGAAATCAATGCAGCTGCCGCTGATTTCGTTGTCAACTCAGACAAAAATGTTGATGAGGTTCTTCAAAATATCGAAAACATGAACGAACGTCACAACAAGGCCGGTAAAAACAACTCCAAAATGCTGGCCATGTTCGCAATCATGAACGACTCGATTAAGGATGCCACCTTATCCAACCAGGAAGTTCTGAAAACCCAGGACGCCCCGGCAGATGTCGAAGAGGACGAACTTGATAAGCTGACCCGCGAAGAAAAGCGTGATGCGGTGCTTCGTCATATCAAAACGATGACCGAAACACGGGAGAACACCACCCAGATGTCAGAAAGCCTCAGCACGGAAAAGGCTGAATTGACCCAGATGCAGGATTCCTGCACCCGTCAGATCACCAGCACACGTTTGCTGCGTGGCACAGGTATCGCAAACATGGCTTCACAATTGAATGCCATGATGACCGCCCTGAGCAGCGCCGCAACCGGCCAGTCTTCGGAAGTCGCCCGCGAACTTATTACAGAGATGGCCGATAACTCCCTCTCGATCCGCGGCAAGGATTCAATCCGTGCTGCACTTGAGTTCAATAAAGGCAACGACTCTCTGGAAGCCGCAATTGCGCGGGCCGAAAAATACGCACGCCTTATGGATGATGCTACGGCTCAACGGACTGCTGCTCTGGCGGAACAGAAAGATCTTCTGAAGTCGATGGAACAGACATCCGGAAACCTCCTGGATTCCGTGAAGAAAAACCTTGAAGCTTACTCAGACAGCGATGCAGCAGCGTCCGTTTCGAATGATAACGGCAAGTCGGCAACTCCTGCACCTGCGAAGAAAGCAGCTTCAGGTGGCTTTGGCTTCGACGACCTGAAAATCTAACTTTGAATAATTGATATTCCCCGTGGCCTCGCGCCGCGGGGGACATCAACAAATATATAATCAAAATTCTATAGAGGCTCACCACACATCATGTCCAATACCCCAGACGCCGACAAGAAAACGAAAAAAGACATTCTTATCCGCGGCAGCGAACTGCTTGCCACCAAGCCGAATTTCAAATTGGAAGGCCGTGATCAGGAACTCGTGGACCTGCAGACCATCCAGATGCGTAAAGACGCGAATGGCGTTATCCTGACGGGTGCCAGCGGAGTTGGCATGACTGCGCTCTGCATGGGTCTCCAGGCGAGCAAAGAGGATCTCAAAACTCCTCTCGACATCGTTAATACGCGTTATTTCTGGCTGGACACTGATACATTGTTCGAATCCGGCGACTCTTCAAAGATTCACGAAGAATTCCAAAAAATCCGCAATAAACTTTCGGAAGATACCGAAACTGTTCTGATCATCGAGAATGCCGGTAACTTCATTGATGCGGCTCGCAACAACGGCTGCTCCAGCATTATCAACGCCCTGCTCGGCGATATCAAGAATGCCCGTTATCAGTGCATCTTGGAAACTCCGTATCCGGACCTCGCTAAAATTATGAAATGCGATTCCGATATGATGGCGCAATTCACGATGATGGATGTGAAGGAACCAAAGGGCGACGCTCTGCGCGCAATCCTGAAAACAGCAGCGCCCAGCTACGAAAAACATCACGGTATTAGGGTATCCCAGGATGCGCTCGATACAGCAGCCATGCTGAGCGAGAAGTATAAAATTAAAGAACTTCCCGCCCAACCAGCCGGCGCACTCAGCCTGATCGACCGCGCCCTGGCCCATTTCCGCATTAAAGCACACTCAGAACCACTGCATGTTCTCTCTCTGGAGACAGAACTGGTTACAACTGAAGCAGCTCTCGTGCATGAAAGAGGAGTGTCCAGCTCTGATGGACTGAAAATTGCAGAACTGGAATCACGCCAGGCCGTGCTGAAAGCTCAGATCACCGAAGGCCGCGCCGATTGGGACGCCCTGCAGATCGAAGTGCGCAGAATCAGCAAACAGAAAAAGGCAGAAGAAGCAGAAGTTTCGAAACTGGAGGAAAGAATCCAGGCTGAGAAAGATTCCGATAGGGATGTAGCACAACAAAGCAAACCAGCGGGAAAAAGCGCGATTGCCGACCTCGACGGTTTTGATGAAGTTGAAAGCGAAAAAACAGTTATGCTTCAGGAACTTCTGAATAAACGCCGTGAAGCCGCGAAGCAAAGCGCAAACCGTTTCCAGCAACTGACCGATAAAATAAACAACAGCCTTGAGCTGACCTCCTCCCATGTCCTGAATATGTTCAGTCGCATTTCAGGTATTGCCGCGAACAAGCTGACCCAGGATGAGCGCCTGAAACTGCTGAATCTCGACAAAGCCCTGGGCGAACGTGTTTACGGTCAGGATCATGTGATCGCGCCAATGTGCGATGCCATCCGTACGGCCAAAAAGGGATATACCAAACGCGACAAGCCTCAGGCCTCGTTCCTGTGCCAGGGTCCGTCCGGTGTCGGCAAATCCGAAATGGCGAAAGCATTGTCAGGTATTATGTTTGACGATGAATCCACCATGCTGGTCCTCGACATGTCGGAATACATGCAGGAACATAACGTTTCGCGCCTGGTTGGTGCCCCTCCCGGCTATGCCGGATTTGAAGAAGGCGGCTTCCTGACCAACGCAATGGAAAAAAATCCGAACCGGGTTATTCTGGTCGATGAAATTGAAAAGGCTCACCCGAAAGTATTCGATGTGTTCCTTCAGATCCTTGATTCTGCACGCGTCACCAGCGGTCAGGGGATTGTCTCCGATTTCAGCAACACCATTATTATCATGACCTCGAATATCGGCTCCGAGTTCTTCCTCGACACATCACTGACATTTGAAGAAGCCGCGCAAAAAGCAAAGGACGCGCTGGCCGAACATTTCCGCATTGAATTCCTGAACCGTTTCGATGGACAGGAAAACATTTACGGATTTAAACGCCTTGAACTGCCTTCTTTGAATAAGATTGCCAAACGCGAGATCACAAACCTGAACAATATCCTTAGTGGTGAAAGTATTCGCGTCAGCATTACCGATGATGACCTGTATGCAATGTGTGCGGACAAATACACCCCGAAATACGGCGCACGCCATATTCCGGGCTTCATCAAGAAATCAATTACTTCACAGGTTTCGAAGTTTACCCTCACTTACCCGGATGTTAAGGGCGATCTGAAAATGAACTACGATCCTGTCACGAAACTCATCACAATGACGCCGCCTTCAGATGCACCGAAAGGCATCGTCATTGCCCAGGGCAGCAACGATATCAAACAAGCCCTGCAACAAGCTGCAGCGCCAACTCTGCGCTAGAGAAGGAAAGTTATATGGCCGACCCCGAAGACAAGAAAAAAAGCTCCCAGGCCTCCCGTGAGGCAGCCCAGAAATATGCCGCTGATCTTCTTAAGAAAGCTGACGAACTGGCTGGCTCGGCTAAAGACAATGTCAAAAAGGCTAAGGATGGCGTCAAATCGGTAAAAAATACTGCTGAAATGATCCGTGAGACCTATGATCAGGCATCAATGATTGGCCGTACTTTCAGCAGGATTGCAGTTGGCTTCAGTTGGGTGAACCGAAAAATTATTGATCCTGTCATGAGTCTGCTGCCGGTTGTCCGCCCGCTGTGGAAAGCGGCCCTGCGTCAGTATGACTGGTTCTGCAATCCTCGCGAACCCTTCAAGGATGCCGTCGGCCGTGGTTATAACAACTTCTACAACCACAAGAAAAATGCAGTTGCAAATCTCTTCCGCAAAGAAAAAGCTGAGTTTCAGCCAAGTGTTGCCGAAGGCATGCCGACTTTCTCCAAAACACGCGCAGGTATTGCGACACTGACGACTGCGTTCCTTCTTGCCGCCCCGGCAGAGCAAACTCCGATTGCCCCCTTTGTTCCCGACTGGATCAGCGAGGCATCCCATGCGTTCCCCTATGAAACACTTTATGATGCCGGAGTGATGACTGCGACGGCGCTTTTCAATAAGGGCAGCCTTCATCATGAGGTTATCTACACGAATGGGGCAACGGAAATTGATCCGAAACATGATTTGTGGAACGTTAAAGCTTGTGAGAAAACGGCGTATTGCGGCTCGGAAGAAACTTTATACTTCCGTATTAAGCCAAGCATCATGCACCAGGCCTGGAGCCTTTCGACGGGGCACGGCTGGTTCCTGCCTGATTATGCGGCGGCTGCGGTTCCAAACGTGCCATCGAAATGTGACGTCACTACCTATGGTATGCGGGGACGTATTTCCAAAAGATTGAACGTTTACCCCAATATGCTCGATGTTAAATGTGAGGCCCTTCCGGGTGCGCCAGCACCCGCGAAATAGCAAACAATCTTGCATAATTGCAGCAGACTGATACAAAAAAGCCGGACATTTCCTGTCCGGCTTTTTAATTCTGGTGGATTGTTATGGATGACCTGATCGCCGGTTACAAACGTTTCCGTGAGCGCGGCTGGCCTGAACGCAGAAAAATTTTTGAAGAGCTGTCCGAAAAGGGCCAGAGCCCCACGGCCATGGTCATCGGCTGCATCGACAGTCGTGTCGACCCTGCGATGATTTTCGATGTGGCCCCCGGCGAAATCATGATTGTGCGTAACGTCGCCAATCTCGTTCCCCCTTATGAACCCGACACGGCCTATCACGGGACCAGTGCGGCCCTTGAATTTGGTGTAAGGGTGATGGGCATTACCGATATTATCGTTCTCGGGCATGGGATGTGCGGCGGTGTTCAGGCGCTGCTTAAAGGTGCGCCGGCAAATGCGCGCGACTTTGTTGCCCCGTGGATGTCGATGGCTTCGTCAGCGCGGGAACGTTCGATGCATCTCCCCACCGAAGAGGAACGCCAAAGCTGCTGCGAACAGGAAGTAATCAAAGTATCAATCGCCAATATCATGACTTTCCCGTGGGTCGCGGAACGGGTTGCGACGGGTGCATTGAATGTTCACGGTGCGTGGTTCGCAATACACTCCGGTATTCTGATGATCCTGCAGCCGGACGGGCGTTTCGTGGATGCCGAAACCTATATCTCCCGGTTTTCCGCCAATTTTTAGCCGCGCTTGGCTTTACAGAAGCAGGATGGAACTATTTCGGCTCTCAGCCCGTTTATTGATCAGAACATATTCAATAAAACAGGAGTCTAACAATGAAAAACATCATCTCTAAATTGCTGCTGGTTACAGCTGTTGTTGTGCCAACACATGTATTCGCTGAAACCTATGTTGATAACAGTGCTGATTCTTCCCGCGTTATCCACTACACGCAACGGACTACACCATATCAGACCGCTGCTTATAATAGCTCGATCTATGACCGTGAAGGTTATGTCGCAAATGACAACACAACGATTATCCAAGCTATGCAGCAAGCCCTTAGAGATGCAGGTTTTTACAAACTGGGTGATGTGAACGGCGTATGGACGCAACACACTGCCGACGCGCTTTACAGCTACCAGCTGGCCAATGGTCTGCGCGGCACTGCCCGTCTTGATTACCCGACCAGTCAGCGTCTCGGCATGGCCCTGCCCGCCATGGACAAAACAATGGAAGGCAGCACCCGCGCGCCAGAAGCAAATGCGACAACACGTCATGCACGCAGCCTGTCAGGTCGCCGCGTTATTCAGGAGCCAACCGTTGTGGTTAATGAAGAATATGACAGCAATGGCCGTCTGATTGCCCGTGATGTAAATGGCAACCGCATTGAGCGCAATGACCGCCCGATGATGCGCAACGCTGAAATGAACCGCATGAATTACCACCGTGATTATGCGCGCCTTGATACTTCAAAAGTTCAGGACGTCCAGCAGACACTCGCTGATGCCGGTTTCTACAAAGGCGGCGTTGATGGTGTATGGGGTCCAGCGACTTCCAAAGCCCTGCGCAGCTACCAGGCTTCAAATGGTCTGAAAGCTACCGGTAAACTGAACGGCCCTACCCTCGATAAACTCGGCATGGTTGAGAGTGAGAACGACGTTTCGCCAGCTTCTGGCCGGTAATAATCTTCTTAAGAAAACAGGCGGGATTTAATTCCCGCCTGTCTTTTTTTATTTAAAAAGAGAAATCATGAAAAATTATCTATACCTCTGCCTGGCTTTCTTCTCCCTCGTGACCGGCCCGTCTGCCTTTGCACAAAACGTAGAATACGGGCCGCATCCAACACTTGAGGCCCCCTCCTCAGGTATTATACCAACGGTGAAAATTGCCAAAGCCATAGGCTGGCCGGAGAATAAAACCCCGGTTGCCGCGCAGGGACTCAGGATCGATAATTTTGCTGACGGATTTGATCATCCCCGCTGGATCTATGTTTTGCCAAATGGCGATATTCTGGTCGCGGAAACCAACAGCCCGCCGAAGCCTGAAGACAGCAAGGGTATCAAGGGCATGGTAATGGGTGCTGTAATGAAGCATGCCGGTGCCGGGGTAAAAACGGCCAACCGCATTACCCTTCTTCGCGATGCCAATGGCGACGGAAAACCGGAACTGCGCACGACGTTCCTGGAAGGGTTGAATTCGCCTTTTGGTATGGCCGTTTCAGGTCATTATTTTTATGTCGCCAATACCGACAATATCATGCGCTATCCTTATGTTACGGGTGACACTTATATCGATGCACAAGGCACTAAAATCTCCGATTTACCCGGCGGCCCAATTAATCATCACTGGACAAAAAATATCGTAGCCAGTCCGGATGGAAAGTATCTTTACGCCTCAGTCGGATCAAACAGTAATGTCGGTGAAAACGGGATTGAGGCCGAAGAAGGCAGGGCCGCTATCCACCGTATTAATCTTGCTTCCGGCAAGGATGAAATTTTTGCCACAGGTCTTCGTAATCCGAACGGGATGGATTTCCAACCGGAAACAAAAAGCCTTTGGACCGCTGTCAATGAACGTGACGAACTTGGCGATACCCTGGTGCCCGATTATATGACGTCGGTAAAAGAAGGCGCGTTCTATGGATGGCCCTACAGCTATTACGGACAGAATGTCGACAGCCGGATGAAACCGCAGAATCCTGAACTTGTCGCCAAAGCCATCGAGCCGGACTATGCTCTGGGTGCGCATACCGCCTCGCTTGGTCTGACCTTTTATAACGCTTCGCTCATGCCACAGTTTAAAAATGGCGTCTTTATTGGTCAGCATGGTTCGTGGAACCGCAGCAAGCCGGTTGGTTATAAAGTTATTTTCATTCCATTTGCCAAGGGCACGCCCACCGGCCTGCCCCAGGATGTCCTTACTGGTTTCCTCAGTGATAAAGGTGATGCGTATGGCCGCCCTGTTGGCGTAGCCGTGGACAAAACAGGTGGATTACTGGTGGCTGATGATGTTGGTAATGTAATCTGGAGAGTCATGCCTGAAGCCAGATAGTTATCCACAGGATACAGAAATATATTAGAACAAATATAGAACATGCAGGGGCAATCTGGCATACTTTGTCCTATGTCCGATACAAAATCTCATACCCCGCTTTTTCATCCTGCTATTCGCGGTCGGGGCGCCGTTGAAAATCCGACCGGGCGCTTTGAGCAACTGGACCTTACGACTGATGCTGAAACTTATAATGCATTGTGTGAGGCCGGGCATGAGGACGGCAAGAGGCAGGTAAAGACCCAAGTCTTTAAAGACACTTCCAAAACCATTGTTTCCACCAATGACAGCCCCGATGTCGGTATGGAAGCTACGGTCAATCCCTATCGCGGTTGTGAACATGGCTGCATTTATTGTTATGCGCGACCGGGTCATGAATATCTCGGGCTATCGGCAGGGCTGGATTTTGAAACGAAAATTTTTGCCAAGCCGGACGCCGCAGAACTTTTAAAACAAAAGCTGAGCCTGCCTTCCTGGCAACCGAGGACAGTGACGCTCAGCGGCGTTACCGATTGTTACCAGCCGATCGAAAAACAACTGAAAATCACCAGAGGGTGTATGGAAGTCCTGCGGGACTTTCGCAACCCGGCGGCGATTATCACCAAGAACCACCTGGTGACACGCGACATTGATATTTTTAAAGATATGGCTGCCTATAATTGCATTTACATCAGCATTTCCGTCACCACGCTCGATGGCTCCGTGTCGCGAAAAATGGAACCACGCGCATCGCAGCCTTCGCTGCGGCTGAAGGCGATTGAGGCGATGGCGAAAGAAGGCATTCCTGTTGGGATTATGATCGGTCCTGTGGTTCCCGGCTTAACCGACCATGAGATTCCATCCATCCTGAAAGCGGTGTCAGATGCAGGCGCACGATCGGCTCATTATACTATGGTTCGCCTTCCCTATGGCGTGAAGGACCTGTTTCAGACCTGGGCGCATGAAAACTATCCCGACCGGGCAGAGCGTATTCTTAATAAAATAAGGTCTATGCGGGACGGAAAACTAAATGATCCCGAATTCGGCACACGCATGCGCGGGGTCGGCGTGCATGCCGACCAGATTGCGGATATGTTTTCGATGTATAGGAAGAAATATAACCTGACGCGGCGGACCCGGCTATCAACGGAACATTTCCGCCGTCACGCCCATGACAAACAACTCAGTTTGTTTGATTGATGTGAATTCGCTTCGGCCCAGCACTGATTGTTTTTTCCTGTACGGCGGCTGAGGGGTCGTTGAAGCCAATGGGCTGCGGATCTTCATAATTTCCGACCTGGTTTGACCCCTCTGGCATATCGGCGTCCGATGGGAGGGCCAGGAATTGACGGTTGTCGCGAAGAAGGCCGCTGGCGTCCGGGTTGTCATCTTTCATGGTGGGAATCTGGACTTTCGCGACACTCTCGGGTTTCTCCGGGGTAATTTCACCCGTTTGCAATGGGTCCTCGCCACGGACACTCACATCGCCTGCGGTAGCTATATCGGCTCTGATAATTAAGACGGCCAGAAAAACGATGATTATTCTCATATTCTAAGGGTAACACGCGGGGAAAACGTTGCAAGATCTGGCCTTAAATGCCTGTTTCCTGTATGAATTCGGGCATGAGCAAGCCGATTGAAACAATGACCTGCTGGGCCATGACCGAGGGACATGCGGGCATGGAAAACCAGTGTGTCGGTCTGGCGGAAGCGATCGGCGTAATCCCCGTGCGCGTTCATACCAAAGCGCGCATGCCGTGGAAACTCCTGCCCCCCTCCTACTGGCCTGACCCGCTTTCTTTCAGGGAAGGTGGCGGGCATTTTGAAGGCCCCTGGCCGGATATCCTCATCACCTGCGGCCGCCGTTCGGTTGCGACATCAATGGCGATCCGCAAGGCGTCCGGTGGCCAGACCTTCACCGTCCATATCCAGGACCCGCACGCCCCCGCGGATAAGTTCGATCAACTGATCGTGCCGCGTCACGATACTTTGCGTGCTCCCAATGTTTATGTGGCTCGCGGCGCGCTGCACCATGTCACCCACGAAAAACTGCGTAAGGCGGCGGTGCAGTTTTCACCCGTCCTTGATCACCTACGCCGTCCGCTTATTTCCGTTCTGGTCGGCGGGTCGAACCGCAAGCAGTCGGTTTCACCGGACATCATCCGCGACCTTGCCGACAAACTTAAAAATTCGGCCAATCTATCGCGTGCCAGCATTGCGGTAACCCCGTCACGCCGGACAGGGAAAGAAAACGAGAAAATTCTGGCCGACAGCCTGAAGGGTGCCTCCGCCTGGGTCTGGGACGGCACGGGCGACAATCCCTATTTCGGCCTGCTGGCCCTCGCCGATGCCATCGTGGTAACGGCAGATTCCGTTTCCATGGTGTCCGAGGCCGCGTTCACCGGTAAACCCGTCTATGTCTACGATCTTGAGGGCGGCAGCGGTCGCCTGCGCCGGTTCCAGCAGGATTTATTTGACGATGGCATTACAAAACCGTTTACTGGTGCCGCCATTGAAAACTGGGCCTACACGCCCCTCGACGACACCCGGGATGTTGCCGCCCTGATCCGGCAAAAACTGCAAGCGAGGCAAAGCTAAATGCTCAATATCAAAACTTTCAGCAACGCCACAGGCGGCGGAAATTCTGTATTCAAGGCGCTTAGCCACCCGCTGACCGCATCAAAAGCCCGTGAGCTGATCGAGCGCCTGAAAGCTGCAGGCCCGGTTGCAATCTACGATCCGACGGAACAGGCATCCGATTTCAATGAGCTTTACGGCTTTGCCGGGATCGATATTGCCGGGGTCTATGTCCAGAACCATGCGCATATCGGCCGCAAGTTCCTCGGCGTTGAAACCCAGCCCGTCAATGCGATGCCACAGGCCAAGGCCAAAACTATCCTGGTCGCCGCGTTCGATGCGCCGCGCATTGTCGACCTTATCCGTCACCTTGTGCCGGACGGCGCGCAGATCATCACGTTTGACGAGCTTCGTTTGCCCGAGGAGTTCCTGACCGACAAGCGCAACTATCTCAACACCCTTAACTTCGCCACCAACTTCGCGTTCTTCCGCGAGATAGACGGGCATCATACGCGCATCGTTACAGCCAATTACTGGTCCGGTTACGGCGCGAAGAATGTTGCGCTGTGGTTCTGCCTGTTCGATGATACCGGTCACGTTCTGGCGCAATGGCGTGAGGAAATGGGCGCGACCGCGCATATCATCGCCATCGACTCCGCAGAAATACGCAAGAAACATAACCTCGACCCATTCGCCGGAAGCCTGTTCATCCACGCCATCAATGTCGCCGGACACGATATCGTGAAATACGCACTCGACACTTATGGCGACGACAAGACAGTCCTGTCCTGTACCCACGACGCCAATGCGTGGCCCGCCGATCATTATGCGGGCCTGCCCGCGCCGAAGAAGGATGAGAAAGTCATTCTGTGGATTGAAAACTCCTACCCCTGCCCGATCCCGGCCAATACTGTCGGCCTCAACCTTATGGGCTCGGATAATATCGTTTACCTCAAAGAGCCGATTGCCCCGTTCGCCACGCGCGCGATCAATGTTTCAAGTATGATGCCGGATGCCGTCTGGCCGCAGCAGCTTGAAGTTCAGGCCGGTCGCCACTTTGTCCGCCCGCGTTATGAAGTGCACAATGCCAATGGTCACCAACGCATCGCGCATATCAACGTCGAACGCAGCGATTTAAAACCGGACCCGGCCATCCCCGGCCTCGCCAACCTTATGGGCAAGGGTTATATCCTGCCCGCGCCGATCCTGCCGCTAGACCGTTACAATTCCATCGCGCTGCCGACACCGATGGCGACGACGCAGGATAACCTTCCCCTCGCCATCATCATCTATGATGCTGACGGCACGGAAATTCTGCGCCAGACGCTCGGTAAAATCGCGCGCAGCAGCAGCAACGATCTGGATGTTGCCGCGATCCTCAAACAACACGGCAAAGCCCTGAGCGGGATATTCGGCCATATGGAGCTGGTCTATGATTTCTCGGACGGCGGCGATGCCGATGGCTGGCTGCACGGCCTGTTCCGCTACGAAGACCGCAACAGCGGCCACAGCGCGGAGACCAGTTTTGGCGCGCATATCTTCAACACCGTCATGGTCTACAAGAATGAACCGCAATCCTATACCGGCAAAGCCCCGGGCCTCAGCACCCGCCTGTTCCTGCGCATGGGTACGGGAACGCAGGACACGCTGTGCCACCTGATCTATCCGGCCTCAACGCCGTGGCATGCGAAATCGAAAACCGACCTGATCCTGTTCGACCGCAACGGCACCGAGCTGACCAAAAAACGCGTCGAAATCCCGTGCAGCGGCTCACTTCTCTGGCGCACCAGCGAAATCTTCACCGCTGAAGAACGCGCCATGGCGGGGGATCATGCTTATGTGCTGATCCGCGATACGACATGCCGGTTGTTTGGGTATCATGGGCTTGAGAACGGGGATCAGGCGTTTAGTCTGGATCATATGTTTGGGTTTTAGAAATTTATGTATGAAAAACAAATTGCGGCTGAAAAAATACATGAACGAGCCAGATATTTACGTGGCAGATTCCTAAATGATGTTGCAGTTATTGAACAAAGAATAGCAATGATACTTACAAAGTATTTTTGTTGCCTTGATGAAAAGAAAAGCGACCTTTTCCTTAGGCATCTAATGGGAGGAAAAGGCATAAGCTTACAACCAAGAGTCACTCTACTTTTCAGTATTTTAAAGAGTGATTGTCCAGATTATTGGCACAAGAATAAATTGAGAGTTGATGCTAACATTAAACTAATAATCGGATTTAGGAATAAATTGGCCCACGCGATTGTTGATGTTTCTGAAAAGGCACTTGCTCGCCCCGTGAATGAGGGGATTAGTTTTGCCGGACTAGAGAATGAATATCCGATTACAGACCAAATTTTTAATGATTTTGAAATACGTGCCAATGAATTTTTAAGCTCCCTTAATGACATGGAGCGCATACTCATTTTACGATGACAGGAATAGAGAATGGAAAACAATATTAAATATAAAAAGATACTTAGGAACTGGCTATTACCTCCGGCTCTTATATGCATCTTTGTGGCATTAGGTATTATAATTATCGGCTTACCTTCTTTTGATCTAGTAACCACAATTGATGGCGTGCCCATCAAAGGGACAATTCCTAATGAGCAATTGAATGCTCTCACTCAAGGGGATGCAAAGATGGTGAGTCATTTAAATTTTTACGGGATTAATTTAATTGGAAAGCCAATTTACTGGTATAGCGGAATAATACTTGTGTGTGTGTTTCTAGGTTACAAGTTGCAATCAAAACTGCGAATAAAAGAATAAATACCTTATAAATAAAAAGACCCCGTTTTCGCAGGGTTTTTTAATTTGGCGGCAGTGTAAATGATTAGGCAGCACGTCTTGCCCGCACATGGAAGGCTTTCTCTCCATGCTGGGTCGCATCCAGGCCAAATCTTTCCTCTTCCTCTGTCACGCGGACATCCATGAACAGGCTGACGACCTTGATGACGATGTAGGTCATCACCATGGTGAAGGCGATCACGGCAGCGGCGCCGATGGCATTGGCTTTGAGGAGTTCGAAGCTGCCGTAGAGAACGCCGTCTGCGCCTGCCTGGTTGACGGTTTTGGTGGCGAAAATGGCGGTCAGGATTGTGCCGACTGTGCCGCCGACGCCGTGGCAGGCGAACACGTCAACCGTGTCATCGGTATTCAGTTTGTGTTTCACCAGACGGCAGGCGAAGTTGCAGATAAGCGCCGTGAGTGCCCCTATCAGTAAAGCTGCCGGAATGGTGACGTAGCCAGCCGCCGGGGTAATGGCGACAAGGCCCGCAACGGCACCGACTGCCGCACCAACCGCCGTGGGTTTCCCCTGCACTGACCAGTCGGCGAACATCCAGACCGTCATGGCGGCGGAGGCCGCAAACATTGTCGTTGCCGCAGCCTGTGCCGCGAGGCCATTAGCCGCGAGTGCGGACCCGGCGTTAAACCCGAACCAGCCGAACCACAGCAAGGTGCCGCCGAGCAGGACCATCAGCGCGGAGAAGCTGTTGTTTTCTTCCGGCTTGAAACTTTTGCGATTGCCCATCATCAGCGCAGCAACGAGCGCGGCATAACCGGATGTCATATGCACGACCATGCCACCGGCGAAATCGAGACCGCCAAGTTTCGCAATCCATCCACCCGGTCCCCATACCCAGTGAGCAACGGGCACGTAAACACAGAGAGACCACAGCGCCATGATGACCAGCCATGCCTTGAAACGAATTCGCTCCGCCACCGCACCGGTGATCAACGCCGGGGTGATGATGGCGAAGGTTGCCTGGAACAGGACGAACAGTACGTGTGGAATGGTCGCGCCGTAAGCCGGGTTCGGTTCCTGAGTCACGTTGTTCAGCATCAGGTATTTGAACCCGCCAATGATGGAATTCCCGTCGGAGAACACAAGACTGTAACCGCACAGCGCCCAAAGCATGCCAACGATGCCGAGGCTGGCGAAGCTTTGGAGTTTGGTGGAGACCACGCTCCTGGCCGGAACCATGCCGCCGTAGAAAAACGCCACACCCGGTGTCATCAGCAAAACCAGGGCTGTCGCCATAATCATCCAGGCAATATCTGCGGGAACCATAGGAAATTTCTCCATTTTGACTAGTTATGCGTTTTATATATGTCAGC